>JBMOIY010000050.1:0-13681 GCA_049317085.1 Rickettsiales bacterium
GAATATGGCAATTACCGTACCAATGATTTCGGTGCTATCATGGTCGCGAAGATTCGCTCGGGTGGTTATGATAAGACGATTGACAATATGGAACCTCTCTTGCAAATGATCGGGCGCGCCATCCATGAGCCAAAGTTCCACTAACGCCGCCGCGGTGAACACGGATACGCGTAGCCAGATGCTCACGCCGCTCGACGTGTCGCGCCTGTTGAGCGACGGTTCGCCGGATAGCCGCGCCAGCGTGCTCGAGAAAATCGCCGAGAATTATAACAAAGAGCAATTCCATGGTCGTGAACGCGACATCGCGGAGCAAGTTTTCCGCCTGCTGATGAAAGATGTGGCGGTGCGGGTTCGTGAGTCACTCGCCGACCGGATGAAGGATAATGATAACATTCCGCGCGATATCGTGCTGCATATGGCGAGCGATGTGGAGACGGTGGCAAACCCGGTGCTGATGCGCAGCAAGGTGCTGAGTGATGCTGATCTGGTGAACATTGTTGAAAAAAGCCAGGATATCAGCAAGCTGCTGGCTATTACCCAGCGCGAGACAGTATCGCCGCGGGTGAGCGAAGCGCTGGTCGAGACGAAATACGCGCAGGTGATGACGTCGTTGCTTGGTAATAGCGGCGCGATGATCAGCGATAAATCGCTCGAAAAAATCGCGCATGATTTCCAAGGTGATACGATGGTCATGGAAGCGCTAAGCCATGCGCCGAAGCTGCCGATCACGGTGGTGGAGCGCATCATTACTCAGGTGAGCGATGTGGTGGCGAAGGAATTGCGCGCAGCGTACCCGATAGACGACAAAGACTTCAAGAAAGACTCGACTCAGGCGCGCGAGGATTTCATGGTAAGCCTGTTGTCGCAGGATATGACGCAGGAGGAAGTGGAGGTGCTGGTGGCGCAGATGGCGGCCGAGGACCGTCTGACGCCTTCCATCGTCATCACTGCGTTGTGTCGCGGGCAGTTACCATTCTTCACGGTGGCATTGGCATCGTTCGCGAAGATTCCTGTCGAGAATGCGATGCGACTGGTCGCTGACCGTGGTGAACATGGGTTCAATGGGCTCTACCAGAAATCCGAACTGCCGGAATCGATGATGGATGCAGTGCGGCTTTTGTTGCGTGCCGTGCAGGACATGGAATGCGATTCGGCGGTACCGGGTTCCATGCTTTATGCCAACCGGCTGGCGGAGCGTGTTATCATGGTTGCAGGCTCGCAGCAGATTGAATACCTGCCGTATTTCATTGCGCTGATTCGCCAGAGTAAGTTGCGTTCTTAGCGGCATCGCCGCAGGGGGACGTCTCGTACCCCGCCTCCCGCTCCCTCTCGTTCGCTTACCCTCCGGCTCGCGCCATAAGCGCTAAGCAGTGCACGGCAGCCATCTATTCAGTTTTTATTCGCTTGTGGAGCCACGCGCAAACACTCTGCCCTTGCGTGGAGGGTTAGGTGAGTAGGCGGTGAAGATGGGGCGCATTAGTTCGCTATTGTCAGGGGCGGCACATACCGCTAACGTGGCGGCATGGAAAACGCACCCCGTATCGCCTGCCTCGCCGATGATTCACCCAAGGCGCAGGCTGCTTATACCGAACTTTCGAAGGCTTACAGCTTCCTCGACATTGCCGGTAAGCGCACCAAGCCTGATGTGATCGTGGCGCTGGGCGGGGACGGTTTCATGCTGCAGGTGCTGCATAAATATATGCACCGCAATATTCCAGTGTATGGAATGAATTGCGGTTCTGTTGGCTTCCTGCTGAACAGCTACCACCTGATGGGTTTGCATGAACGTATTGCGAATGCGCGGCGAGCAGCACTGCATCCGCTGGTGATGTATGCCCGCACGAAAGACGGGAAAGAACGGCAGGAACTCGCCATCAACGAGGTGTCGCTATTCCGCGAGAGCCGTCAGGCGGCGAAGCTGCGTGTCTCCATTGACCATGTAGTGCGGGTGAATGACCTCGTTGCTGATGGGATTCTGGTTTCTACACCGGCAGGCTCGACTGCGTATAATTTCTCCGCGGGCGGGCCGATCATTCCGCTCAATGGCGGGTTACTGTCGCTGACGCCGATCGCGCCGTTCCGCCCGCGCCGCTGGCGGGGGGCGCTGCTTAACCATCAGTCGAGCATCACGTTCGAAGTGCTTGAAGCCGACAAGCGGCCGGTAAGTGCCGTGGCCGATTTTACGGAAGTGCGAGATGTGGTCAGCGTCTCGGTGTTCGAAGACCGTAATATCACCCTCTCGCTGCTGTTCGACCCCGAGCATAATCTCGAAGAACGCATCACGACCGAGCAATTTTCGTTTTGAAACCGGAAATGATTCGGCTAGAAGGGCCCATGCGCATCAGGCGCAACAAAAAACTAGGATGGAGCTACCATGAACCAGCGGCGCGAGACGACGATTGCCATCATTATGTTCATCGGAGTGCTGCTTGGTAATACCATCATCTTCTCCATCGTGCCGCGCCTGCAGAATGCGGAGCTCGGGTATGGGTACAATCCATTCCAGATCTTGTTCTGTTATAGCGCCATTGCGACGCTCTGCATGCTGCCATGGGCCATGAAGCAAGGCAAAAAAGGATTGGCGACGACGCGCTGGAAGCATTATTTCATGCGCGCGGTGCTGGAGTATGGGGCGTATGCGCTGACGCTTATTTCGCTCGGCTATGTGTTCTCGCCGGAAAGTGATTTCACCCTGCCGATGCACACGGCGCTCAATTTTATCACGCCAATTCTTGCAACGATTGCGACGATCTTCATTCTTAAGGAACGTGGCGGCATCCATACATGGATCGCGCTGATTGCGGGCATTGTGGGCGTGCTGGTCATCACCCGGCCGGGAATGATTCCGCTGAGTCCGGGCGTGCTGTATGCGCTCGGTGCGGCCGTTGGCTTCTCGCTGTGCGGCGTTGTCATCAAACTTCTCTGCAGCACGGAATCGCCAATGCATATTGCGTTCTATATGCTGGTGATGACGACCATCTTCTCGATTCCGATGGGATTATTGCACTGGACGACGCCGTCGCTGGATGGCTGGGCGTGGCTTGTCGTCATTGGTGTGCTGACCTACAGCGTGCAGTGGCTGGTCGGCAAGGCGATCTCGAAAGTGCCTTACATGGTCATCATTCCGCTCAATTTCGTGCAGCTCATCTTCTCGGCGATTGCGTCCGTATTGGTCTACAACAAAATGATCGACGGTTGGACGTTTGCGGGTGCGGTTATCATCCTTGCGGGGACAATCTACAACACGGTCCGCAGTCGGGTGCATGCGGAGCGTGAAGCGGCCATTGCTTCGGCGGCGTAATCGCCATGAATATCCTCTTTCTCCATCCGAACATGCCGGGGCAGTATAAGCATCTGGCCCGGGCGTTCGGGGCGGAAGGTGGGCACCGCATTTTCTTCGTCACCAAGCATCGCACGGCGGAAATTCCGGGTGTGGTGCGTATCACGTATGGGATGCCGAAGATCGAGAAAGTGCCGGACATGCACCGGTATCTAAGGACGACGACGTTTGCCATTCTGCAAGGGCAGTATGTGTGGCGGGTGTGCAAACAGCTGCAGGAGCAGGAGAACTTCACGCCGGATATCATTATCTGCCATCCGGGATGGGGCGATGCGTTGTTCCTGAAGGATTTGTTCCCGAAGGCACGGATATTGACGTTCTTCGAGTTCTATTACCATGGGACGGGGGCGGATGTCGGGTTCGAGGAGCCAATCGGGCCGGACGATATGGCGCGGGTGCGCTTCAAGAATACGACGAACCTGATGAGCCTTGAGCAGGCGGATTGGGGGGTGAGCCCGACCGTGTGGCAGTGGAGTTTGCACCCGAAAGAGTTTCAGCCCAAAATCAGCGTGCTACATGATGGGGTTGATATTGATGTGTGCCGCCCGGATGGGACGGCGAGTATCACATTACCGAATGGGCGCGTGTTCAAGGCGGGCGATGAGGTGATGACCTACATCGCGCGGAATTTTGAGCCGTATCGCGGGTTCGAGACATTCATGAAAGCGGCGGAGATATTGCTACGGGATCGGCCGAACCTGCATATCATCGCGGTCGGCGCAGATTCGGTGAGCTATGGTAAGCGCGCGCCGGATGGCAAGACCTACCGGCAGGTGATGAGCGAGCAGGTGAGCTTGCCGGTCGACCGCATCCATTTCGTTGGCACGGTGCCGTATGATGATCTCATCAAACTCTTCCAGGTGAGTGCGGCCCATTTGTATCTTACCTATCCGTTCGTGCTGTCATGGTCGATGCTCGAGGCGATGGCCTCCGGAGTGGCGCTGGTAGCTAGCAATACGAAGCCGGTGCTCGAAATTGTGCAGCATGAGGTGAACGGGTTGCTGGCGGACTTCTTCTCGCCGGAAGATGTGGCGGCGAAGATTTCGCAGTTGCTCGATGACCCGAGCCGGAATGCGGCGATGCGCCTTGCGGCCCGCTCGACTGTGGTGCAGCGCTTCGCGGTGAAAGACCTGTTGCCGCTGCATATGCAATTGGTGCGTGAGATCGCCGCAGGTCAGATTCCGCCGCCGGTGGCGAACCAGATTCAGGCGGTGAGTCCCATAGCGCCGTATGCTAGCGCGATGTGGGCAGCATAGGGAAATGTGATTGTGGCGGCGTGTTGCCACCTGAGCCCCCCTCTTACGCCCTCTATTTGGGGGGGAGTGACTAAGGGCGAACACTAGGAAAATGAATAGCTGTCAGATGCCTGCGGAGCGCGACTGTGCGTAGCCGCCAATCCAATACTAAGTAAGCGCATTTCCGCGCTTACTGGTCGTGGAAGGCGTGGCCGAAGCTTTCGCGGATTGGGCGCATAACGTAGGACAGCATGGTGCGGCTACCGGTGATGATGAGGACATCCGCGGGCATGCCGGAAGTGAGCTTGATGTCACTGCCAAGTGCGGTGAGTTCGCTCTGCGGGATTTCGATGCGGGCCATGTAGTAGCTTTCGTTGGTGGTCTTGTCATCGACGCGATCGGCGGCGATGGTCATGACCTTGCCTTCGACGGGGCGCAGATAGCGTGACTTGAAGGCAGTGAGGCGCACTTGCGCGGTGAGACCTGAGTGAACTACGTCTATGTCCTGCGGAGCGACGCGGGCTTCGACGATCATGCGGTCGTTGCTCGGCACGAGATACATCAGCACCGCGCCGGGCTGGACGACGCCGCCGACCGTGTGGACGCTCAGGCCTGTGATGGTGCCATCGAGCGGTGCGGTAACGTCAACACGGCGGGCTACATCGGATGTCGAGCGCGCCTGTTCCTCGAGGCTTGAGAGCTGGACCTGCGTGTCTTTCAGTTCGCTGATGATGTTGTTAAGCGTTTCATTCTTCAGGTTGAGGATGGCGGTCTTCGATTCGCTGATGCTTTGCTGCGCGCGGCTCGCCATCGCTTGTGCGTTGCCGCGCTGGCCGACGAGGTCTGCCTTCTGGCGCTGCAAGTTGAGCAGGCGCGGCTTAAGCGCATTGCCGGTCGCGAGCAGGCCTTCGACGGTTGTGATCTCCTGATTCAGCAGTTCGATCTGCGTACCGGCAGCGGAGGCTTGCTCACGCAGGCCGCGGATCTCGTCGCTGCTCTGGGCTGCCTTCTGGTTCAGCACGCTGATCTGTCCGGCGAGGGCTTCGCGGCGGGTGGCAAACAACCGGCGCTGGGTCTCAAGCGCTTCTTTCACTTTGGGGTTGGTGGGCTCCTGCGAGGTGTATTCGGTGGGGAAGGTGATGGTTGGTTTTTCGTCGCGTTCGGCAATCAAACGCGCTTCGGTCGCTTTGGCGGCGAGGTACTGGCCGAGGACCTGATCGCTGCGCGCCTTGGCACCGGTGCTGTCGAGTTTCACCAATATTTGACTGGCTTTTACGGTATCGCCGTCCTTCACCAGAATCTCTTTGACGATGCCGCCTTCGAGATGCTGGATTTCCTTACGGTTGGATTCACTGACGATACGGCCCGGGGCAATCGCGCCCGCGTCGAGCGGCACCACGGCGGCCCAGAGGCCGATGACGCCGAAGAGCAGGAACATGATGCCAAGGCCGAGCAGGATGGTCGGCCTTGCGCGCTGGTCGGGGGCGAACTGGTTCAACGGATCATACGGCAGCAGGCGCGCGGAGAGTGTATCGATCACGCTGCTCGAGCGGCGTAGGACGGCGACTTCTCGGCGGCCGCGTTCGCGCTTGGGCGCATCGCCACGGACGGCAGTTGGTACTGGCGGCCGCTGGACCATGGGCTGCTGGCGGCGTTGCATGTGCGGTGGCAGGCGGCGATTGTTCATGCGGCACCTCCTTCGATGCGACGGGGTGCGGCAGGGGAGAAGCGGCCTAGGATTTCGTCACGCGGGCCGATTGCATCGACCGCGCCGTTCTTGAGGACGAGGATTTTATCGACACCCGCGAGCACGCTTGGGCGATGGGCGACGATGATGGTGGTGATGCCTGCCTGTTTCAATTGCGCGATGGTGTGCATCAGTGCGCGCTCGCCTTCGCCGTCGAGGTTGCTATTCGGCTCATCCATGATGACCAAACGCGGGGTGCCGAACATGGCGCGCGCTAAGCCGATGCGTTGTTTCTGGCCCGGCGAGAGGACGGTGTTGCCAGGGACGTAGACCGTGTCGTAACCATTCTCGAATTGTAGGATCATGTTGTGGACGCCTGCCTTTTGTGCGGCTTCGATAATCTTGGCGTCCGGTGTGTCGGGCAGGAGGCGGGCGATGTTGAATTTCAATGTGCCCGCGAAGAGGTCCACCTGTTGCGGCAGGTAGCCTATATACTGGCCAACCTCGGCCCGGCCCCAGCGGAAGAGCTCCGCACCGTCGAGCCGTACAGTGCCCATGGTGGGGAGGAATACACCGGCCAATGCTTTGGCGAGTGTGGATTTGCCCGCCGCGCTCGGCCCGATGATGCCGAGGCTTTCGCCGGGCTGGAGTTCGAAGTTGATATTGCGCAGCACAGGTTGACTGAGTTTGCCGAAACCTAAGTACAAGCCTTCGACCGTTAGGCGGCCTTTAGGTGCCGGAAGCAACGTGCTTCCCACGGGCGGTACGACATTGCGCATGAGCAGCGTCAGGCGGTGATATGCATCGCGCGCGCCGACGAGTTGTTTCCAGATATTGATGGCGCTGTCGAACGGTGAGAGGGTGCGTTGGACGAGGATAGATGCGGCGATGAGACCTCCAGCGGAAAGCTGGTTCTGCAGGCAGAGATAGGCGCCGATGGCAATGACGGAGACCTGCAGCAACATACGCATGGAGCGGGTGATACCGTTGATGATGGCGCTGCGCTGCTGGGCGAGGTCCTGCAGTTCGAGGCCGCGCTTGGTGTCGGCTTCCCAGTTGTTCACCACGGCATCGTTCATGCCCATGGCGCAGATGGCTTCGGCACTGCGGCCGATAGCGTCGGCACCTAGTGTGGATTCGACATTCTTCTCGGTCGCACGCATCAGGGATTTGCGGGTGACGTATTCATTGATGAGGGCGCTTAGACAGAGAAGGATGACGCCGATGACGGCGAGGAAGCCCAGGATAGGGTTGATCATATAGATGACGATCACAAACATCAGCGACCAGGGAATATCCATCGCGGTCGGGGTGGCGAGGGCGATAAAATTCTTGATGGTGGCGAGATCACGCTGATGTTGCCCTGCGTAGGGCGCGCCTGTCTGGGCGGCTTGTTCGATGCTGATGCGCAGGAGTTTTGGCGCAACGGTGCGCTCCATCCATTCCACCACGCGGGCGATGACGCCAGCGCGAATGGCGTAGAGCGCGCCGTAGAAAATGTAGCCGATGATGATGACAGCAGTGAGGCCGATGAGGGTATCCACCGAGCGGGTGGTGAAGACGCGGTCGAAGACCTGCATGGAATAAAGCGGCTGCAGTAGGGAGAGGATATTCACCGCGAAGGAGAAGATGAAGACGTAAAGCATCGCCCGCCTGCAGGCATGCAAGGCGGCGGAAAGTTCAGTCGGCGGTTGGTTGCTGTGCTTGGCCATGGGTGCTTAGCTTGGTGGATGGGAGGTGGGTGTCAACCTATCATCTATCCCTGAGGTTTGAAAGTGCTCGTTCAGCCGATGGGTGGGGTTTTCACATCACGCCGGGCCATGGCGATAGCGGAGAGAATGATGATGGCAGCACCAAGCCAGCTGCGGGTTTCTGTCCCTTCGCCAAACAGTAGGTAAGCGAAGAGGGCGGTGGTAATGAGGCGGGTAAAATCGAACGGCATCAACGTCACGACCGGGGCGAGGGAATAGGCGCGGGCCATACTGAAATGCATGATGATGGAACAGCAGGCGATGAGCAATAGTACGCCCCATGCATGCAGGCTGGGCCACTCCCAATGGGCAATGCCGAACGGGGTGGCGATGAGGAGCATGAAGAAATTCATGTAGAACACCATGCGCAAGGCGGGCTCGGTGCCGCTGAGGGATTTCACGAACATGCCGGTGATAGCCCAGCTGGAGGTCGCGAAGATGACGACAAGGGCTTTCCAATCGAAGACGTCACCGCCGGGATTGATGATGATGAGCGCGCCGGTGAAGCCAAGGATAAGGGCCAGCCAGCGGGCGGTATCGGCTTTTTCCTTAAGGAAAAGGATGGCGAATAATGTCGAGAATAAGGGTGCTGTGAAGCTGAGTGCGGTCGCATGGGCTAGGGGCATGATGGTGAGGGCATAGGTCCAGGTGATCATGCCGATGGCACCGATACAGCCGCGCCATGCATGCTCACTAAGGCGCTCGGTGCGGATGGCGGTGCCACGGCTTTTCAGTACCCATGGCAGCATGAGCGCGAGGGTGAGGAAGTTGCGCAGGGTGACGATAAGGGTGGCGTGGAGTTCGGGCGAGACGAGGCGCACCCCGGTGCTCATCGCCGAGAAGCCGGTGGTGGAGATAAGGATGTAGCCGATGGCGGCCAGTTGCGGGTTGCTGCGAAAACTGGCGCGAAGCGATGTAAAAACGTTGGAGAACATGGTAGTTGCCGGATATAGTGACGCGTATGGGCACCCTAACCACATCTACCAAGGATACGCCAGCGCTGCTTACGAACAAGACGGCGCTGGCGCAGTATCGCGAGCAACGTGATGCGGCGCTTACACAATTCGCTGGCAGTTCGCGCATCCAGCTGCTCTGGCGCAACCTGACGAAAGCGACCGATGCGTTGCTGGCGCAAGTCGCGGCGGGGGCGGAGGTGACGCTGGTGGCGGTCGGCGGGTATGGGCGTAGCGAATTATTCCCGTTCTCTGACGTGGATGTGCTGGTGCTGGTGCCGAAAGCATCTGCGTCAGTCGACAGCGCGGTGGCAATGGTGCTGCAGCAATTGTGGGATATGCAAATTCCGGTGAGCCATGCGACGCGCACGCTGGAGGAATCTATCGAAGCCGCGCGGCAGGATTCGTCCATCACCGCGGCGCTGATGGATGCACGGTATATTTCGGGTAACCGGGCGGCGTATCAGCAGCTCAAGAAGCGACTCAGGGCGGACGTGTTCGGGCAGAACCCGCGGGAGTTCGTGGCGGCTAAGCTGAGCGAACGCGACCACCGGCATGGCAAATGGGGTGATTCGCGGTTCATGCTGGAGCCCAATATCAAAGAAGGCAAGGGCGGGTTGCGTGATCTACATACGCTGACCTGGCTGGCGCGTTATTGCTATCAGGTGAGCAAGGCGAGCGAACTGGTGCGCGAGGAATTGCTGAGCGAGCAGGAATGGAAGCATTACCGTGAGGCATATCTCTTCTTTTCTTGCGTGCGTGCGCATATGCATCTTGCGCGCGGACGGGCGGATGAGCGGCTGACCTTCGACCTGCAGGCGGGGATCGCAACGGCGCTGAATTTCCCCGGCAAAACAGCGCAGGAGCGGGCGGAGAAATTCATGCTGCGCTATTTCCAGTATGCGCGTGAGGTGGGGACGCTGACACGTATTTTCTGTGCGGTGCTGGAGGATGAAAATTTGCGCATGCCGTTCGCGCCGTTCGCGCAATCGCAGCCACTTGGGGATGCGTTTACGCTTGAGGGCGGGCGGTTGCAATTTGCAGCACAAGTCCTGCTTACAGCGCAGCCGGTGCTGATGGTGGAACTTTTCCATATAGCGCAGCAGTTTGGTCTTGATATCCATCCCCGCGCGCAGCTTTCTATCGCGCGGGCACTGCCGTTGGTGTCACGGCAATTGCCGTTCGAGGGACGCGCGAACCAGCTGTTTCTGAAGATATTGCTCTCGGATAAAGCTCCGGAAATTACGCTGAGGCGGATGAATGAGATGGGGGTGCTGGGGGCGCTGGTGCCGGAGTTCGGGCGCATCACGGGGATGATGCAGTATGACGGGTATCACACCTATACGGTGGATGAGCATACGCTGGTGGCGGTGGGGAATCTGACGACCATCGAAAGCGGCGAGTGGCAAAAGGATATGCCGCTCGCGACCATGCTCGCCGAAGAAGTGGGCGATCGTGCGCCGCTCTATCTCGCCATGCTGTGCCATGATCTCGCGAAGGGCAGCGGTGGTGGCCATGCAGAAAAAGGTGAGGCAATTGTCGCGCGCATCGCGACGCGACTCGGGTTGAGTGCTACGCAAAGTGAATTGGCCGGGTGGTTGGTGAAGCAGCATCTGATGTTGAGTGAGACGGCGTTCAAGCGTGATTTGGACGATGCCAAGACCATCGCGGATTTTGTTTCGGTAGTGCAATCCCCGGAGCGGTTGCGGCTGTTACTGCTGGTGACCGTTGCGGATATCAAGGCCGTGGGCCCCAGCATCTGGAACCGCTGGAAAGGCCGGCTGATGCGCGATCTCTATCACCGCGCAATGGTGCTGATGGGTGTGGGTTTCGACGATGTGGCACCGCAGGCGACCATCCAGCAGGTGCTGCTTAAGGAAGTGTTGCCGGATATACGGGATGCGGCGCAGCAATTCATGGATGGGCAATTGCCGAGCAGTTGGTGGTATCGGCCGAGGGAAGAACAGATCGCGTGCATCACGGCCTATGCTCGGTGGCAGAAAATGCCGGAGGCACCTGCGCTGGTTATTACGCATGATGCGTACCGGGCGGTGAGTGAAATTACGTGCTGCATCACCCATGCGCCGGGGTTATTCCGCGATCTGGCGGGGGTAATGGCATGGATCGGTGCGAGTATTGTTTCGGCGCGCAGCATGGTATTGCCGAGTGGTGTCATGATCGCAAATCTTGGTGTGCAGACGGTGGAGGAAACGAGTTTTGCCAACGAGCCGAAGCGGCTTGAGCCGGTAGCAGAATTAATTGCGAAGGCAGTGGCAGGGACACTTGATTTTGCGAGCGAGTTGCCCAAACGCCGGGTGCTGTCGCGTGGGCGCGAGGTTTCGGTTGCTCCTTCGGTATTCATCGATAACCAGGTGAGTGCGACGGCAAGTGTGGTGGAGGTGAATGCGCGCGATAGACTCGGTCTGCTTTATGATATTCTGGGCGCGTTCGCACAGTGCAATGTGCAGGTGATGACGGCGCATATTGCTACCTATGGCAAAAAGGCGGTGGATGTGTTCTATGTGAAGGATGCGTATGGGATTAAAATCATCCATTGGAGGAAGCTGGCGGAGTTGCAAAAGGCGCTGCAAACGGCGTGCGGGATGAAGGAAGAGGGTCATGAGCAAACAGCCTGACTGGTTGAAGGAGGCAGCGCTGCAGCAATTCTTTGCGGCGACGAAGGCTGCAGGGGGTGAAGCGCGCGCGGTGGGTGGTGCGGTGCGTGACTGGTTGATGGGTATCGATGGGGCGGATGTGGATGTGGCGAGTACGCTGGTTCCGGAACGCACGATGGAGATTGCGGTGGAGCAGGGTTGGAAAGCCATCCCGACTGGCATCGCGTATGGGACGGTGACGTTGGTGCTGCCGACGCGCATTCTTGAAGTGACGACGTTGCGCAAGGATGTGGAGACGGATGGGAGGCACGCAACGGTGGCCTTCACCGATGACTGGAAAGAAGATGCAGCACGGCGGGATTTCACCATCAATGCGATGTCAATGGATGCGGAAGGCAACCTGACGGATTTCCTTGGCGGGCAGGAAGATTTGAAAGCACATGCCATCAGATTTATTGGCGATGCGGGGACGCGGATCACCGAGGATGCGCTTCGTATGTTGCGGTATTTTCGGTTCCTTGCGACCCATGGAAGGCCACCGGCAGATGTGGCGGCGCTTGAAACCATTGCTGAAAAGAAAGACATGGTGGCGCAGCTTTCGGGTGAGCGCATTGCGAATGAGATGAAGAAGCTGCTCTCGGCGGAGAACCCAGGCTATGCGTTGCGGCTGTTCAAGCAAGCGGGGTTGGCGCCACTAGTGTTCGGGCGAGAGATCGACCCGTCGATCATCATCCGGCTGCATATGCTGGAGTCGCAGGCGGATTATCAGGTGTCGGTATGGGCGCGAGTGCTCGCTGTATTGCCTAATATTAGCGAGAAGGATGTTCAATTCATTGCGGAGCGGTGGAAGATCTCGCGGTATGAGGCGCAGCAATTGAAGTTGCTTGCGAGCTTGCCGACGTTCGATGCGGCCGCGCCTAAGCATGTGCATACGCGGTTGTTGCGGTTGCATGGTGCGCCTGCGTATCTGGACTGGTTGCTGTTGCAGGCGGCCACGGGGCAGGGGGTGGATGTGATGCCGTTTGTTGAGCTGGCCGCGCAGTTCGTACCTCCGGTGTTTCCAGTCAGTGCGATGGATTTGTTGGCGCGGGGGATGAAGGAAGGCAAAGCGCTGGGCGACAGGCTAAGCCAGCTTGAGACGGCGTGGGAAGAGAGCGATTACGCGTTAACCAAGGAAGCATTGCTGGAGTATTAAAAATTGGTTTTGACGATGAAGGAGCAGGCGTTGGTCGTATTGCTTAGATTATAAACCGATGCAGCTAGCGATACGGCGTTGGAGGCGGCAAGGTCGGAACAGACGGTTCCCTGATTTTCCTGACTTGTTACACGGCCGGTGGCGGGTTTGCTGTCATCCACTTTGGTATCGATGTTCCATGCTTCTTCGGGTTTCATGATGCCATTGGCCGTCAGCGTTGCACTAGCGCGGCCAAAGAATAAAATATTGCCGTAATTGCCATCGAAATAACCCATATCGGAAATTGCTTTGGTGCCGACATAGACTGCTGACCAGCCGCCATTCGCAAGTTTACTGACAGGCACATTGCTTCCAATCACAGCGACTTCAGTATTCCAGCTGGCGGAATTCGATACACCGGTAAACGTGCCTTCGATGAGGCCTGCATTGGCTAGATGCTGCCAGAAGCGGAACTCTTCGTTGGCGTTGCCAGTGATTGCCATGCCGATCGTGCCGTCGCCATCACCGTTGCAGGTGGCGGCGCTGGTGCTTGGTGAGGCGTTAGTACCGGGACATGTGCCTGCGGCTCCCCAGAAACTCTGAGCGTTGGCCAGGTCGCCGGGGATGGCGAAATATTTGTCCTTGAAGCTGTGTACGGCGGCAGTGTAGCGGCTGAACTCGGTGGCGACGGATCGTAGTTCAGCCGCGCGTATCAATGACTGGCCACTGAGTATTCCGCCGACAAGCAGGCCTAGGATGACAAGGACTATACTTAATTCGACGAGGGAGAAACCAGCTTTAGAATTTGTCATGCCAGCGCAGGCTGGTGTTCAATTCGTTGTTTGCTCGTTGCGCGCTGGATGCCAGCCTGCGCTGGCATGACAAGAATATGGGCAGTTGAACGCTAATTTAGCGGGGGAGGGATT
>JBMOIY010000051.1:0-13605 GCA_049317085.1 Rickettsiales bacterium
TACGCCTGAGAAAGTCGTCGGCATGATTACGGATCGCGACATTACGTTGCGCGTGACCGCCGAGGGCAAAGATGCCCTCAAAACGCCAGTACAGGAGGTGATGACCCATGCCGTGCACTACTGCAACGAGGACGACGACATCGAAGATGCGGCCGAGGAAATGCGCAAACGTAATGTCGCACGGCTGGTTGTCACTGATGGAAAAAAAGCGACGGGCATCGTGACCATGACGTGCCTGCTACGCGCGAAAGGTGACCGCCACAAAGGTGATAAAGTGCTGCACGAATTGGTGAAACCGCAACATGCCAACACCAAAAAAGCTGCAGGCTGCTGTGACTAACAACCCATCCCACTCGCCCGACCATGCGCCGCATATTCGTCCACGGTCGGGCGTTTTTTGGCGCCGCGCGATTGTCACTCTGCTCGCGGTGGTGACCGTTATTTTTGTGCTGACCTACAGCCGTGCCCTGCAGGGGATGACATCGCAGTCATTTTTGAAGGATTTTATATGACGTTATTTTTACATATCATCGTGGATATTCTTTGTGCGATTCTCGCGGCCGCAGGGTTCTTCATGTTTCACATCGCGGTGCGGCAGCCCTCAACCGCCGTTAAAATCGCTGGTGTCATCTTGATCGCGGTGGGCTTGTTCGCCTGGTTAGGCAACAGCTATTACGGCCTGCATTATTGGCGCGATGGTTATTTCGATACACCGATCATGCACGAGGACGCTCTGCCTAAGCGCCATCGTAGCGATAGCGAGGGTTGATGATTGATTGCCATGCTAGTGCGAGGCAGGCGCTTTCAGCGGCACGTTTAGGCACCCGGGCTCCAATGTGTAGGCCAGGCCTTTCAAGAATGACCTTCGCAGTTTGCCCGCCTCATAGGCGCGGGCGATTTCTTTCGCATGTTTGTTGGCACCACTGAAACTACGCACCACCCCACGGAATGGTATGACATCAAGGTAGCTGCTGGCCAGTCCAGCTGCCTGATTGCCCGCTATGCTCGCCCCTTCTTCGATATACTCCCCTTTGCGTGAACCCACGGTGCCGCTTGGGTTTTCTGGCGTGCACACATCGGGGCCAAGCACTGCATCAAGTGCAGCGATTTCAATGCGGATATCCTCGCAGGTCATGGGCTGGGTCAACAGATAAGGATTTTTGACGAGTACTTGCAACAATGGCGGAATAGCCTCGCGCTTTATGCCTACATCCTCGAACGGCTGCTGCACCGCTTTCCATGTGCCTTTCGCTGCCCCCGTTACGGTATCAGAAACGATAGCGCCGACCGGCCGCGCTGGCACCAGCCGATCCGCAGCCGTTTCTTCATGGTCATCGCCGCAGGCAGCTAACGATAAAAGTAGGATTATCGCCCAGCGTTGCATGTGCGCCTCCTTCGCGAAATCATCCTATACTCAAAAATTACCCAGATGGCGATGGTGATTGCCACCGCATTGATTTTCAACCACGCAGCAGCGTCAAGTGGCGTGGTGCCGAACAAGCGCTGCATCCATGGCGCATAGCTCATCAGCAGTTGTAGCGCGATGATGGTGATGCTCGAAATAATGAGCGCAGCGTAGGGCTTGATGCCTTTGCTCGATTTTTTCTGCACGCACAGCATGCCCCATAAATAATAAATCTGAAACCACACGAGCGTATGAATCGCCACCGTGCGCGCCATGGCAAGGTCGCCCGTTTGCAATTCATAAAGGAACAGACCAATGGTGCCCGCGCTGATAATCACCGCATGCACCAGAAACAACCCCACCGCGCCACGTGAAAAAATCGGCGCATTGAGCCGTATCGGTCGTTGTTGCATCACATCCGGATCATAAGGCGCGAAAGCAAACGATAGCGAAAGCGTAACGGACGTCACCATATTCACCCACAAAATTTGCAAGGGCGTAATCGGCAGTGCGAACCCCATCAACGTCGCCAGAATGAGGGTGAGTGCCTCGCAGCCATCGGTCACCAGCATGAATTGAATGGTGCGTTTGATATTGTTGTAATTATTGCGACCTTCTTCAACGGCATGCACAATCGAGGCAAAATTATCATCCGTGAGCACAAGATCAGAGGCTTCTTTGGCAACCTCCGTGCCGTTTCTGCCCATCGCGATACCAATATCCGCCATGCGTATCGCAGGCGCATCATTCACCCCATCACCCGTCATCGCCACCACTTCGCCATTGGTTTGCAATGCCCGCACCAGCTTGAGTTTATGCTCCGGGTGCATGCGCGCATAGATATGGATGGAGGCAACGGCTTGCGCGAGTGCGGCTTCGCTCAGGCGCTCCATATCCATCCCCGTCATCACCTGCGTTGGCGATGGAATGCCCAGTAACGCACCAATCGCAGAAGCGGTCAACGCGTGATCGCCGGTAATCATCTTCACGGCGATGCCAGCATTCAAACAAGCAGTGATAGAGGCTTTTGCCTCGGCGCGCGGCGCATCCATAATGCCAAAAAGCCCGAGTAGGGTAAGAGTGCCACGCAGCGCATCGGGCTGTAATTTCAGTTGTTGCGCGGATGCCGCGCCACTCGCCACCGCCAGCACGCGCTTGCCCTGCCGCGCGAGCGCATCCACCTGCTGTTGCCAGTACTCGGCATTCAGTGCTTCATCGGCAACACCATTGCGCTGATGGCTGCACATCGCAAGTATTTCCTCCGGCGCGCCTTTTACATAGATGATGCTGCCACCCGCACCATGATGCAATGTTGCCATCATGCGTGCTTCAGCAGAGAATGGGATAACGTCAGCGCGTGGCCACGCAGCGTGCAACGCCTGCGCCTCATAGCCCGCCTTGTGCGCGAACGATAGCAGCGCACCTTCGGTCGGGTCGCCATTCAACTCCCACACGCCTTTGGTCATGCGCAGCGTCGCGTCGTTATTGAGCATCGCGGCGCGGCCTATATCTGCCACCGCCGGATGGTCCTCGATGGTGATTTCCTGCTGCTCGAACAGGATCGTGCCTTCCGGCGAATAACCAACACCAGTTACCGTAAATGCATGCGCGCTGGTAATAATATCTGTCACCGCCAACTCATTTCTGGTGAGAGTTCCGGTTTTATCGGTACAAATCACTGTCGCACCGCCGAGGGCTTCCACTACCGGCAAATGGCGTACAATCGCGTTGCGCCGCGCCATCGCCCGCATGCCAAGCGCAAGGATAATGCTGATAACGGCGGGCAACCCTTCGGGAATCGCCGAGACCGCTATCGCAATCATCACCATAAACATCTCGCTAGCGGGCAACCCGCGCACCGCAACACCAAAGCAAAAAATGGCTACCGACAACACCACAATCCACAACGCCAGCACACGTGAGAAGCGTGCGAGCTTGCGCGTCAGCGGTGTTTCGGGCGAGGCCACCTGGCCGAGCATCGCGCCAATCTGTCCGATTTGCGTATTTTCGGCGGTCGCCACCACCACGCCCTTACCTTGCCCCGCCGTCACCAAGGTGCCGCTATAGGCCATGCAATAACGATCACCGAGCGATGCATGCGCCGCCACCGGCAGCACCGATTTTTCGACATCGAGCGACTCACCGGTGAGGATGGCTTCCTGCATGCGCAGTGCGTTAGCCGATAGCAGCCGTAGATCGGCAGGTACCTTGTCACCCGCCGTGAACATCACGATATCGCCGGGCACGAGTTGCTCGGCAGCGATCATATGCGCGGCACAATCGCGCAGCACATTCGCGCTGAGTGAGAGCAACTGGCGGATGGAAGCAAGCGCATTTTCCGCTTTTTGTTCCTGAATAAAACCCACCAGCGCATTGAGCACGATCACCGCGGCAATCACGCCGGTATCCGTCCAATGCTGCATGGCGGCGGTCACGCATCCGGCGGCAAGCAACACATAAATCAGCGGGTCACGAAACTGCCGTAGCACACGTTGCAGCACCGACGTCCCACGCGTGACGGGCACCGCATTGCTGCCATAGAGCTTCAGGCGTGACGCCGCTTCCGCACCTGTTAATCCGTGCGCATCGCTGGCGAGGGCGCGCAGCACCTCCGCCGATTCCAGCGCGTGCCATGGCGCTATTTCAGCATCATGCGGCGGAGGGCTTGGCATGTGCAGCCGTAAACTGTTCAAACGCAGTCAGCGCATCTGCCGCGTACATCAGCGACGGCCCACCGCCCATATACACGGCCATGCCAAGCATATCCTCGATCTCGGCTTTGGTTGTGCCTAGTTTGACCAGCGCCTCGGTATGAAAGCCAATGCAGCCGTCGCAGCGCGTCGATACGCCAATCGCCAGCGCAATCAGCTCTTTGGTTTTTTTGTCGAGCGCGCCATCTTTCGTCGCCGCCAGCGCCATGGTTGAGAATCCCTGCATCGTCTCGGGAATATCTTGACGCAGCACCTTAATGTTTGCGGAAATATTTTTGGTGATTTCGGGATAGTTCTTAACCATGACATGCTCCAGTTTTACAGGTTGATTTTCCTTTGTTCCACGGCATCTTCGCCATGAGAATGGCCAGACCACACCATCCCGTGATACCCGCATTCATAAGCCCCGCACCGAAAACTGCAGAGAGCAGGAGGAATCTTGAGTCAAGCGTGTAGCCGAGAATTACGCCCGTGAGCACGCCGACGCCAATGGTAAGCTGCATCTGACGATCGAGCGGCAGAAAAAACTTGCCGGAACTTTGGACGGCATAGCCCGCCTGTGCCCATGCATCCACGCCGCCTTCAAGATTGTAGATTTGCAAGTTTGGATCTTCTGCGAGCAGCTTCTCGCATGCCGTCCCGCCGCGTCGTCCCGCCTTGCAATGCACGACGAGCTTTTTGCCCGCAGCGCCGGGCAATGTGTTTTTACTCACGCGCGCGAGCGGCATCAGAAGCGCACCCGCAATATGTGCCGCCTCATACTCGGCTGGCTCGCGCACATCCACCAGCACAGCCTCGCCCTTATCGAGCCAGCTCTTCAGTGTCGGCGCATCGATAGTTTGAATTGGCATACATCCTCATTTCATTAGAGTTTGGCAGGCTTGTGCGATAACGCGTTCTTCACCGGCGGGAATCACATGCACCGAAAAATCGCTCGCCCAACGTAGTGCCCCCGTAATACGCTCGCAGATCTCGGGGTTATTTTCGCCTATACCGCCGGTAAAGACAAGCACATCCAACCCTCCTATCGCAGGCAACAAGCCAGCAATCTGTTTGGCGGCAAGGTAACAATAGAGATCCACCGCCTCGTGCGCGGCGGGCTGTGTACTTGTCATCAATTCGCGCAACTCACCGCTGATGCCAGAAACGCCCTTCAAGCCTGATTCCTGATAGAGCAGTTGACTTACATCCGCCGCTGACATTTTTTTCTCTTTCAGCAAATGCAAAACCACTCCCGCATCAAGCGTGCCCGAGCGCGTGCCCATCATTAGCCCTTCAAGCGTGGAAAAACCCATGGTGCTCGCCACCGATTTCAAATCCTTTATCGCACAGGCGCTTGAGCCGCCGCCCAAATGCGCGACGACGACCCGCCCATGTGCTTTTTTACCTACGATTTCCGGCAGCACATTCGCGACATGCTGATACGATAATCCATGAAACCCATAACGCTGGATACCTTCATCATGCAGTGCGCGCGGCAATGGCAGGCGGCGCTCGATGGCTGGCATCGCGCTGTGAAACGCAGTGTCGAAACAGGCGATATGCTTCACTTTGGGATAGAGTTTTTGTGCCTCGGCAATTAGCCGCAGCGAGGCAGGCTGGTGCAGCGGCGCAAGCGGAGTATAGGATTTCAATTTTTCAACCACATCTGGCGTAAGGATTTCTGGGTGAGTAAACGACTGCCCACCATGCACGACACGATGGCCAATAACGCTAATATCCAGCGTGCCAATGGCGCAAAGCCATTCAATGGTTTCCGCCATGGTGTGGGTGACGGCATGGCCCTTGCGCTCCAATGTATTGATATCAAACGCCGCCAGCTTGGTGTTGCTAGACCCCGCATTGCAGGTAAGAATGATGCTCATTGGACTGCCCTCGTTCGTGCATAAAGTAGTGCCAACGCCGAGGAGACAATGCGGTTTTCGGTATCTCCCGCGCGGCTGGTTAAAATAATTGGCACCTTCGCGCCCATGACGATCCCGGCGCCCTGCGCGCCGGAAAAATACCGCAATTGTTTGTAAAGCATGTTGCCCGACTCAATATCTGGCACCACCAGAATATCCGCATTGCCCGCGACCGGTGAATGCAATCCCTTGATCGCCGCGGCCTCACGCGAGATGGCATTATCAAACGCGAGTGGCCCATCGATCACGCCGCCGGTGATTTGCTCGCGCTCGGCCATTTTGCATAATGCCGTTGCATCGAGTGTCGAGGGCAGTTTTTCGTTCACCGTTTCCACCGCCGAGAGAATCGCCACCTTCGGTATGCCAAGGCCAATCGTCTGGAAGAGATCAATCGCATTTTGTACGATGTCTTTTTTCTCCATCAGCGTAGGGCGGATATTGATTGCCGCGTCGGTGAGAAACAGCGGCTTGGGGTAACTCGGCACATCGAGCACAAACACATGGCTCATGCGACGACCGGTGCGTAGTCCCTTTTCTTTATCGACCACAAACTCCATCAGTTCGTCGGTGTGAAGCTTGCCTTTCATCAGCGCCTCAACTTTGCCAGCGTTAGCCATGGCGACAGCCTCAGCCGCAGCAGCATGGCTATGCGGCGTCGAGACAATTTCGTAGGAATCGAGATCAATATGCGCGTCTTGAGCAACCTTGCGGATTTTATGCTCCGGCCCCACCAGTACCGGCTCGATAATACCTGCACGGGCGGCCTCTACCGCCCCTGCGAGTGAGAAAATATCCGCTGGATGTACTACCGCGACGCGCAGCGGCTTCATGCCTTTGACTTTTGCAAGGAGCCATTTTTCGTAATTATGTTCCGATGTTTTCATCTGCACTTCCGGCAGCGGCACTGCGTCCCAGCTCACTTTTTCCTTGGGCGCTAGCACCAGCGCCTCACCCTCAATCACATGCTCGCCTTGCTCATTCACGCACAAGGTTTGAAAGGTGACATGATGATGCTTATCATCCTTCGCGATGGCTTTGACAGATGCAGTAATCGTATCGCCAAGTTTTACCGGGCGCAGGAATTTAAGAGTCTGACTCAGATAAACCGTACCTGGCCCTGGCAAGTACATTCCAAGCAATGTCGAGAACAACGATCCCGTCCACATGCCGTGGCCGACAATCTGTCGGAAAACATCGGTCTTGGCGTAGTTTTCATCCAAATGCGCTGGGTTCATATCGCCGGTGACGACGGCAAAAAGCTGGATATCCTGCTTACTCAGCGTGCGCGTCAGCGACGCCGACTCGCCGATCTTGATTTCGTCAAAAGTTTTATTGGTGATGCAGGCCTGTGTGGTGTTCATTGGTATCTTTCTAAAAGCAAAAGCGCTGCCGCGAGGTTGGAGGTTAAATGCCTTTGCAGGTTTGCTACCCATAAGCTGCTCAGGCGATAATTCCTTGATTACAATCAAATTATTCAGCTCTTTTTCCTTATAGAGTGTTCGTCTGTTAAATTTTCAGCATAAGACAACGAACTTTTTTGCCAGCGCTGATTTTGTGCCTCCTCAAGGATAACCGATGAATATTATGCATTGCATTCGCATTTACCATGCCGTCCTCGCAACATTGGCAATATTAGCTTACCTGACGGGTGAATTGGGCATGGTACATGCATGGCTTGGTTACGGGGTGGCGCTGGTGATTGCGCTGCGGCTGCTCTGGGCACTATCGGGCAAACGGATGGTCGGACTGATGCGATTTTACCCCTCGTTTGAGGGCCTGAATGTAGGCAATCTATTTACCCATCCTGCCATCAGCAAAACACTTATGCTCGGCATTGCACTGAGTTTACTGACAGCGACGGGTACGGGTATCGCGATGGATAAGGGTAAGGCCATTGGCCTAGCCGATACACCGCTGGTCACATCGGCCTATGCAGACGATAAAGACAGAGAAAAAGGCGGCGAAGGAAATGGCGAAGAAGGGGAGAGCCTCCTCGCCGAAGCGCATGAGCTTTTTGCTAACCTGATGCTGCTATTTGTGGGCATGCATGTTTCTTATCTCGTTTTATTTAAATTCCCACTGGCCAAGTTCATGTTATTCATTTCCAAACCTACCATTAAAGATAAATAAACTCACATAATTGAGGATGAATGCCGGATTTTTCGCGCAGACAATTTTTAAAACTTGGCTTATGCGTCGCTGCTGCAGGTGCGTTGCCGCGCGTGGCATTTGCCGAAACACCTGCGCGCGTACTATCATTTTACAATCTGCATACCAGCGAATCACTGCGCATTGCCTACCATGAGTTTGGCGCCTATGTGCCAAGTGCGATGGACGCCCTCAACCATTTCCTGCGCGACTATCGCACCGGTGATGCGCACCCGATAGATCAAGCATTGTTTGACCAACTTTATGCACTGCAACACCAGATGGAAACCACCGCGCCATTTCATGTGATTTCGGGCTACCGCGCCCCGCAAACCAACCAAATGCTGCATGCAAACTCGGATGGTGTGGCACGCCGCAGCTTGCACATGGATGGCCGCGCCATTGATATTCGCTTGCCGGGGCGCGACCTTGCAAACCTGCACAAAGCGGCCCTAGCGATGCAGGCAGGCGGTGTCGGGTATTATCCGAGTTCCGATTTTATTCATCTCGATACAGGTCGGGTGCGGCAATGGGGATGATGGGTCATCCTCGCTTAGCAATTCGCCGCTTTAGCTTCGTTATCACCGTACTGTTTGCCGTTGGGTTTGGCAGCGCAAGCCATGCCGCAACCCACAAAATAAACGGTGATCTTGTCGGAAAAATTACCTCTCATACGGTTAAGCACGACGAAAACCTCTACGACATCGCGCGGCGCTATGACATTGGCATTGTCGAGCTTCTCGCGGCAAATCCCGGCGTTGATCCGTGGGCACCGCCGAAGGGCACTAAGCTTATCATTACGCGCGCACATGTATTGCCCGCGGTGCGTGAAGGCATTGTGCTGAATCTATCCGAGTTGAGGCTGTTTTATTTTGTGGATGATAAAACCGTGATGACCTTCCCCATTGGTATTGGCCGCGAAGGGTGGGAGACCCCACTGGGCGAAACGAGCATTGTTCAAAAGCGTGAGCATCCATCCTGGACACCACCCAATTCCATCCGCGAGGAAAACCCCGATTTGCCGACGATTATATCCGCTGGGCCAGATAACCCGCTGGGTGATTACGCAATGAGCCTTGGCTGGCCGAGCTACGCGATCCACGGCACTAACCGGCCCTACGGCGTCGGTAAGCGCTCCAGCCACGGCTGTATCCGCATGTATCCGGAGGATATAAAAACGTTATTTGCCGCCGCGGCAATTGGCACGAAAGTCACTGTCGTCGATACACCCTACAAGCTTGGCTGGGTAGGCGACACACTCTATCTCGAAGTCACGCCGACACAAACCCAGTCCGATGCCATTGCGCAATACCGCGTGCCACACCCGCTCGATATTCCCGAAATCTATGACACAATAAATGCCACGAACGGCCACGAAACCGAAATCAGCTGGTACAGTGTCGATGCAACTGTCGCGCGCAGGAGCGGCATTCCGGTAGCTATCGGCAAACGCACGGGCGGATACTAATCGCTCACTTATTCTGCCCCTGGCGGAAAATGCGATCGGCACGGTCACTGGCAGCTTTGGCATCGGCGGCAGCACGAGCCGCTTCTTCGCGGGCACTACGCGCATCCCGAGCGGCAGCAGCGGCTTCTTCTTTCGCTTGCTGAGCGGCCTCGTTAGCAGCCCTTACGGTTGATTGATCTTCGGGCACGGGCTGTGTGCACGCGGATAATAGGATGAGCATAGCCATCGATATCAACGCAACTCTCTTCATAAAAACTCCTTCGTGGGTGAATTATGCAATCCCCACAAAGCATATTCACCCGTAGAGGGATTTGATTACAATCAAAGCGGTTTATGTTCGGATGTGGTTGCTTTCCTGTGCGTAATACATTCAACACACCAAGGAGAAGTCATGTCTCGTAATGCCAAAAGACCAACATATAAAGCCATGAGTCAAAACCAAAAATCAACGGTCAACCTCCATCAAATCGGCACATAAAACACAGGAGAAACTGTTCGAATCTGGCCGCAAAAATGTGGAGAATATTGTCCATTCAGCCGAAAGCTATGGTCGGTCAATGGTGGGTTCGCTCGGTTTATGCTCGCGTGAGATAAACACACTAGCTAAATCAGGAACCATCGGTAGCGAAACCATGCGTATGTTGGGCAAGATGATGATGCAAGGCTATGTTGTCTCATTCGCCCATGCGACGGAGTTTGTTCGTGATGCCCTGAAATGCGGCTCAATCGACGACTTAAACGCGTTACAGGCAGATTATACACATCGTTTGGCGAGCGACTATTTCAACGAAGCTTCCAAGCTCTGCGAATTGCTATTTGATAGCTATCAAGAGGCGCTTGAGCCAATCAATGAGTGCATGTCATTGGCAACCAAACAAGCACATAAAGTGATAGCGGCATAGTTTGGAATAAGTTTTTAACTTCATTATCTAGTCACATGAGAAATTTGCCAAATCCCGCGAATCGCAACCAAACGGCTTTCGCGCTTCTGAGGCGCCCTCGTCGGATGTTTTCTGCCCTTTAATATGCTGATACTCCCATTCTTTGGGCTTTGCGTGCATTTCATGTATTTCTGGCGAGCACGCCGGTAACGTCATCAGACCCAGCATGGACCCAAGCAAAAGACTGTATCTGCAATAATGCATATGCCTCTCCATACAAATGGCTCAACGTTGACCACGCTACTTTAAACGCGCGAGCACGGATGAGTAGCGTCCCCAGCCTACAAGTGCTGCTCGCAATAAACATTGATGGCAATCAATAAAGTTGTGGTATTTTTTTAGCGCCGCATTCTTCGCAAATTCACATCGCTAAAATGTCGCGACACTCGCCGCACTATGGTACAGCTTATCGCCTTAGCCACCCGCGCCGGATGTTATCTATGAAGCACGTACACGCCAAAGATAGCCATAATGGCAGAGAAATATCTGAGATACTAAGAACGCTACCCGATCATCTCGCGCACGTAGATACATCCATCGGCGAGCTAAAAGAGGCATTGTCAGGCAGGGCCTATGGGTTTTTGTTACTGATTTTAGCATTGCCCAACCTCATTCCTGTCCCAGCCCCCGGGCTTTCATTGCTGTTAGGCGCGCCGTTGCTATGGATCACGTTTCAACTGATGTTCGGCCTACAAACTCCGTGGTTTCCCAATTTTATTGCCAAGCGCACCATGAAGACTGCCTATATTCACGCGGTATGTCGTCGTATCGTTCCCTCGATGCAGAAACTCGAGCGCGTCATCAGCCCACGATTGATGTTCCTAACAGCACCACCTGTAGATCGATTGGTTGCGCTTATATGCGCGATTCTCTCGCTGATGATTATGATGCCCATCCCGTTTGGCAATGCCTTTCCTGCGCTGGCGATATGCTTCTTTGCCCTCGGTATTTTGCAGCGTGATGGGGCATTTATTATCCTGGGGCTGACTATCACCATCATCAGTGCCGCGGTAATATGGACTTTCTTGGGGACATTAGCCCTCAGCATTTCCGCACTCTTTGGTATTTAGAATACGTTGCTATTTCCGCGGATGCTTAAACCCATTCATAAATGCTGCACCAATCCGTCGTGGTGCCGCCAAGAGAGACGACCCGCTGCCTCGCATCTTGCGAATGAGGAAAACCAACAATATTCCACTGACAAAAAGAGCGCCCAACACAACACCGCCAACCGTCAAGGTTGCCTCCATCGCGCCAAGCCCCTGCTGAAGGAGCCATAAATACACCGCATACAGCCCCACCGTAAGAAAGATGCCAAGCAGTATCGCGAGCACGATGACACACAGAATCACCGCGACCAATGACGGCACTACCGTCCGCAAGAAAACTTGTCCCTCCGCCATGCGCGACATCATGTTGAATGCGATAATCCCACTACTACGCAGCATACGCACCTAGCGTCGACGCAGTAATAGCCCCAGCAGCAGACCAACCCCCGCCGCAATAGCACTCGATTGCAGCGGATTTTTTCGAACTTCCGACACTACCGCTGCAGTCACATCACGCGCTTCGAGCTCCGCCTTATCCATCACCACGCGAAGCTTCTGGCCAGCCTCATGAGCTGCCGTAGTTGCCCAAGCTTCGCTGGTGCAGGATTTATCATCTTTATGGGTAGAAAACATAGCATTCTCCTATTTGATCGTGGTAAATTTGTACGAACTAGGTGGTGCGAACACCGCGCCCACCTACATGCAACCGCTGCCAGACTAGAGGAATCGGTGAGGAAAAGTTTGATTGCAATCAATAGTGAATCGATCTCCTATCGATAATACCCGCTGCCAATTACCATGAACATAACCATCGAGATTTTCGTTTGAAGTTGTTTGCTAGATGGCTAAACATCGGGAGTAGGTCAGGGCTATTCCATCTAAGCGGGTCTACTGGGATGGGGTTATCTACAAGAGAAGAAGCCGCATACTTTTAAAAAATTCGGCGATATCTCTGGCAACTGGGCTTTGCCGCGAGTAAATGCTCGCGCCTCCCCCCGGAGGGGTGGGGTAGGTGGGTGGGCGCTGGGACACTGGTGGGACACTAAGGGGCAATTTGTGCCAGCAAAGCACCATAATCATCAGTAGTCGAGAATCGATAAAAGCTTTTGAATTGGCTGTTGTTCTTTGTTACTGCTTGCTGTAGCTTGTGTTGATGGACGCGAATCATAATCCCTTGGTCGGGTGTTCAAATCACCCCCGAGCCACCAAATATTTCAAGGGCTTAGAAGTTTTCCTGTTTCTTAAAATATCGCTGGGGTTAGGCTGGGGTTAGAATGTAAGCCCCCAGCATGAACGAACATAAGCGTAGGTTGCCGTTATATTTTTAGCCTGTTATGCGTGAAACCAATTCTCATCAGCTCAATGTGCCAAAACTTAATAAGGGAGCCGCAACTATGAAACTCATGCTCTCTTGTCTATTTGCTTTGTGTGCGGTGTTTCCAATTACAGCCAATGCACAAATTGCCTCAAGCTGTAAAAGCAAAAAAGGTGATGTTTATTTTGAACGCTGGAAGCATGGTGCAAATCCTGAGTGTGACAATGGTATTAAAGCACCTGATGGTTGGGAGCTGGCCTATCTAACCAAAGATGCTTTGGCGTATATTGATTACGACAGCCTAGTTAGAGAGGGTAGCACTGTTAAATTCTGGGTTGAGTTTATGTTCGCTAAACCCTTCATGTTTGATGGAAAGAAGCCAAGCGATAGCTCTAGGAATTTATACCGATTTGATTGTAGAAAAAGGCAACAAACTCTGCTTCAAGCGAGTTTCCGCAACAAGGAAAAAGTCATTGGCGAGATTGTTGATGGAAGTTTCGCAGAAGAAATAGAGCCAGAAACAATTTCAGACGCTTTGTTTGCAATAGTATGCCAAAAACCAAAAAGGGATTGATGCGACTGATAAAGTCGCAACTAAATTATTGAGGTATTATACCAAAGCAACTAAATAGCATGACATATATGTAGCGTTATGCTATGGCAA
>JBMOIY010000052.1:0-13396 GCA_049317085.1 Rickettsiales bacterium
ACCCTGCCAAGCCTAAATCCATCACAGGATTTAGCCTCGTCGAATTAAGTATAGTGCTGGTGATTCTTGGGTTACTAGTTGGTGGAGTTTTGACCGGGAGATCTCTCATACGCGCCTCTGAACTGCGCTCTGTAAATGCAGAGTACAGCAAATATCTCAGTGCAACCCAGACATTCAGAGACAAATATTTTGCTTTGCCGGGTGATATGACTAATGCAACTAGCTTTTGGGGCGACGACAATACTTATTGCGCAGATGCATCTATTGCGAATGGAACTCCGGGCACCTGTAATGGTAATGGCGCTGGCACTATTGATACTAGTACTGAGATTTTTCGTTATTGGCAGCAGCTTGCTTTATCTGGTTTAATTGAAGGCTCGTACAGCGGTGTCCTTGGATCCGCAGGCAATTCACTTCATCATTTGCGCGCAGTAAACGCACCTGGTAGTAGGCTTTCATCCTCCTCCTTGTGGGCGGTTTATAATCGTGGTTCGGATACAGGAAGTGCAACCATGTGGACTACACAGTATGGAAATGCGCTTTTTATAGGTAATGGCACAGCAACTTCATGGCCTGATGGTACTGCTCTTAACGGTGAAGAAGCCTGGAACATTGATAAAAAAATTGATGATGGTATGCCGGGCACAGGTATTGTGATTGGCTTGTTTTGGCCAACTTGTACCAACGCAACCACATTTACTGACTACGCAGCTACTTACAGACTCTCGGAAACGGCGAATATCTGTCAGCTTCGCTTCGTACGGGCCTTTTGATTGCAATTGAAGGAATGTAAAGACTATGGTTGTGCCATCATCTGTTTCGACTCGGATGATTGTGTAGCAGTATCCATGGCGAATCTTAATGGGGATAATTTGGCTATCTACAATCGTTTCGGCCGTCTCTATGCCTGAATACTACCATTGATACATCTGATAACTGTTCACACCCCCCCCCAAGAGCAGTAACAGAGAACTGATAGCACCGATCCACCAACGCTTCGGTTACATGCCTTACTCTCCGGCTTTGAGCCAACTGTCCGCTTTTAGATCGAACACATATAGCTCTCCCAGCGCGATATCAAACCATGCGCCAAGGACGGTGAGTTCGCCAGCCTGAACGAGGCGGGCGATCCAGGGGAAGCCGCCGAGGTTCTTGAGGGACTGGACGACGCTCGCGCGCTCGACGATGGTGTGGCGCTCGTGGTCGGTGCAATTATGGGGAAGCGCGACGGTGTCGACGACTTCTTTCACTTCGGCCATCCATTTGCCGATAAAGTCACCTTTGGATAGCGGGTTCATATCCGTGACCACGGCAGAGATGCCGCCGCATTGGCCGTGGCCCATGACGACGATGGTCTTCACGCCGAGGGAATGGACGGCGAATTCGAGCGCGGCGGAGGTGGAGTGGCGCTCGCCATCGGGCGCATAGGGCGGGACGATGTTGGCGACGTTGCGCACGACGAAGAGTTCGCCTGCGCTGGCATCGAAGATGGTCTCGGGTGCTGCTCTACTATCACAGCAGGCGATGACCATGGTGTGGGGCTTCTGGCTCTCGACCGCGAGGCGCATATAGCGCTGGGCGTGCCGCGCATATTTGAACTGGCGGAACTTGCCGTAGCCTTTGGCGAGGGCGACGGGGAGGATATGTTGGGTTTCTGCTGTCATACTTTCCTAAATATCCGCAAACACATGCGTTTCGGCGGCACCGCCGGGATGGGTCACAGCGCCGTTCTCTGCGCTGCCGACGGTCTGGGCGTATTTCCAGAGCGCGCCGGAGTTGTAGTCATTCGCGCGCGGCTTCCAGCGCGCACGACGCGCCGCGAGCTCTTTGGTAGTGAGGTCTACGGAGATAGTGCCTTTGTTGCCATCGATGGTGATGAGGTCGCCATCCTTCAGCAGGCCGATGGGGCCACCAACAGCGGCTTCGGGGCCGACATGGCCGATGCAGAAGCCGCGGGTGCCGCCGCTGAAGCGTCCATCGGTAATGAGGGCGACCTTGTCTCCCACTCCCTGACCGTAGAGCGCGGCGGTGGTAGACAACATCTCACGCATGCCTGGGCCGCCTTTGGGGCCTTCGTAGCGGATGACGAGGACATCACCATGTTTGTATTTTTTAGCTTTGACGGCGGCGAAGCATTCTTCCTCGGAATCAAAGCAGCGGGCGGGCCCGGTGAAGACGAGGTCTTTTAACCCAGCGACTTTCACGATAGCGCCTTCGGGGGCGAGGTTGCCCTTGAGTGTGACGACGCCGCCTTCGTTCCGGATGGGTTTGCTGTAATGGTAGACCACCTTCTGGTCGGTCGGGAATTCCACCTTGCGCAGGTTCTGGGCGATGGTTTTGCCCGTCACGGTCATGCAGTCGCCATGCAGGAAGCCGCCATCAAGCAGTGTGCGCATTACGATCTCGACGCCACCGACATTGTAGAGGTCGTAGGCGGTGTATTTACCGCCGGGCATCATGTCGGCGATATAGGGCGTGCGTTTGAAGATTTTGCCGACGGCGTGCATGTCGAAATCAATGCCGGCTTCGTGCGCGATGGCGGGCAAATGCAGTGCGCCGTTGGTGGAACCGCCGGTGGCGGCGACGACGGCGGCGGCGTTCTCGAGCGCTTTGCGGGTGACGATATCGCGCGGGCGGAGTTTGTGCTTGAGCAGGTTCATCACGGCTTCACCGGAATCGAAGCACCAGCGGTCGCGCGATTCATAGGCTGCGGGGGTGCCCGACGAACCGGGGAGCGCGAGGCCGATGGCTTCCGACACGCAGGCCATGGTGTTGGCGGTGAACTGGCCGCCGCAGCTGCCGCCCGAGGGGCAGGCGACTTTTTCGAGGGCGTTCAATTGTTCTTCGGTCATTTTTTTGGCGTCGACCTGACCGACGGCCTCGAACACATCAACGACGGTGACATCGCGGCCTTCGTGTTTGCCGGGGAGAATGCTACCGCCATAGATGAAGACGGACGGCACGTTCAGGCGCACCATGGACATCATGAGGCCGGGGAGGGATTTGTCGCAGCCTGCCAATCCAACAAGCGCGTCGTAGCAATGGCCGCGCATGGTGAGTTCAACAGAATCGGCGATGATCTCGCGGCTGACAAGGGAGGATTTCATGCCCTGGTGGCCCATGGCGATGCCATCGGTCACGGTGATGGTGGTGAATTCGCGCGGAGTGCCGCCAGCGGCGCTGACGCCTTTTTTCACGATCTGTGCCTGACGCGCGAGGGTAATGTTGCAGGGGGCGGCTTCGTTCCAGGTGGTGGCGACGCCGACCAAGGGCTGGTTAATCTGCTTCTCGCCGAGGCCCATGGCGTAAAGGTAGCTGCGGTGCGGGGCGCGGGCGTGGCCTTCCGTCACATGGCGGGAAACGAGTTTTGATTTGCCGAAGGATTTGGTCATGGTTGCCTCGTGATATTTGTAGGAAAACCAATGCCTGAGCGGGGCTTTCAGGTCAAGGATGAGATTTTTCGGGGTCTGTCATCAAACTGACATGAAGTTGTGTCATTGCTCCGGTTTCACTTAACCGGGAACAGCTTATGGCCAAGCCGACCTATGAAGAACTGACGCCGCTGCAGAAATGCTATGCGGATGGCCTGACACGCCATGCAACTAGTTCTGCCCCCCATCGACTCGCGCCCGGTGCGCAAGAATAATCCTGCGCAAGCAGCGGCAGATTTTGAGGAGGCCCGGCTACGGCTGCGGTATTTGTTACTGGAAATCGGTGGCATCGACCGAGTGGTGGAGGCGCTGAATACACCCCAGCATACATTCCACTACGTGGCGAAAGATTGCCGCACCAAGCACCGAAAGCAGGCGAACGCCAACGAGCGCTAGGTTACTTGAACTGAAAGGACAGCGCGCAGTTCTTGCCGCTGCCGCTGTTGAAGCGGACGGAGTATATCATTGCGCCGCCACCGACATTGTTGTTGTCAATGCAGGTGCTGGTGCCGCCTGCGACGGGCAGGGTCAATGGATCGTCCATGCGGTCGATGTTTGTCCAGAGCGGGGCCACGGAATAAGTAGCATACTGAGCCGTTACTTTTCCAATCAAGGGCATGGCATCATCCATTTTTTCATCGATGTTGCGTGCCTGAATGACGGGCATGCCAAGGGATGTGCTAGCATAGCTAAAACAACAGGTGTAGATACCGTTAACGACGCTGACTCCAAAATAATTGATGTTGTTATTGGCTCCGGTATTACCAACACCTTTGCCGCCACTCCATACATACACGTAATGGCCAGAACCGATTTTAGCTTGGGGAAAGTAGGCATTAAGCCCGCTACCTGTGACATCCGTCGCGGGGGAAATGGATGCACTCGCGGTGGTAAAACTACCATCGATTAATTGGGCACGGCTGAGATCAGACCAAAAAAGTGGTGTTTCGCCTGCGCCCTGCATGGTGGGAACCGAACCAGCCGCAACATTACTATACCCCTCGATAACACTATTACCATCTCCCTGCCCTTGCACTCCGCCGCGCGTGGTGAAGTTCAACTGTGCGGCTTTGGCGGCACTCATGTCGCCGGGGATGGAAAAATACTTGTCGCGGAAGGCGTTGACGGCGACGTTGTATTTGTCGATCTGAGCCATGAGTGCACGTTGTTCGGAGGCGGAGATGAGGTCACGCCCGATGAGTACACCACCGACAAGCAGGCCGATAATTACCAACACGATGGCAAGCTCAACGAGGGTAAATGCACGGTTATTGTTCGTTGCTATCGGTTTAGCGCAGGATATCATTTGTTGTCGACCTACAAACTATGCCAGTGAGCTTAAGTTGTTCAGCTTACCTTAGATTCGTGGGAATACAAAGCGGCAAACTATAGTCGCGTTGCCAAGGGCATAGCTCGCGGAGGCGTTGCCCGTTGAAGCTATGGCATCGGTGCAGCCGTTCCACATGACCATCACTTTGCCAAGTCCGGGTTTTCCATCATCGATTTTACTATCAATATTCCATGCCTCCTCAGGCTTGAGCGCCGATGTATAGGTAACGTGGCCCACGCTTGAAGCTCCCCAGAAAAATGTGTTATTGCCGTAGTCATATGTCCACATTTCCCCATTACCAGCATAATTTCCCATGTAATAATCCGTCCAACCGGTGCTGGGCAGACGTGAGGCAGGAACGTTGGTGCCAATAATGGCATGACCCGAGCCGCCTACACCCGCAATACCCGTATAAGTGCCTTCAATAAGCCTCGCCTGGGCGAGCTGGTTCCAATACTGGAAAATTTCCCCGCTCGCGCCTGCTGCTCCCGTGTTGACGACACCATCGCCATTGCCATTAACCGTGGCGGCGCCCCAAAAGGAAACGGCATTATTCATATCGCCGGGCAATGCCAAATATTTATCGCGGAATGTGTGGGTGGCAGTTACATATCGGCTATACTCAGTACTGACGGCACGCAACTCAGCCGCGCGTATAAGAGCTTGCCCACTAAGAATGCCGCCAACAAGCAGGCCCAGAATGACCAGCACGATGGACAGCTCAACCAACGTAAAGGCGCGATTTGAATGGGTACTAACGGACATTAATATCCTTTAGTAAAAAATGGCTTGTAGACGCTAATAATTCGGCAGTGCGGCCAGTGTGTGGAGTTCGGTATTCGTACTTCGGGCACGCAGCAATTGGGCGACTTCATTGGCGCCGATACGTTCGGCATAGGCGAGCGGGGTTTCACCATCTGCGCTAGTTACATAGGGGCTCACCCCGGCGTTGAGAAGGCTGCGGGCGGCTTCGACATCGTTACGGCTGACGCTGCGGAAGAGCAGGTTGGCATAATCCTCACGCTCAACACGCCGTGGCAGGTGGCTATTCTGGCGATCATACTGCGTGCGGTAGATGGCGTCGGGCAGAATCTGGCGCTTGTAGTTGAAGTTCGGTCGTTCTTTCTGGGTAGCTGCCAGTTTAGTCATCCAGCTTTTGGTGCGTTCGCGCTCGACTCGGATCTCGGGTAACTGAATACTGCTGTCATCGCTAAGCCCTGCATTCGCGAAGATGGGGTCGTTGCTGGCGGCGCTTCCAGGCAGGCTGGGTACCGGAGGAGGCAGGGCGTTCTGCAAAGCTTCAGTAACGGCAGCACTGGTCTTGGCAGAGGTGTTAGCTAATTTAACCTCACCTGCTTCAGCGGATTCAGGCGGTGGGCGGAGGGAGGCATTGGGTTGCGGGTTGGGGCTGCCTTTGTAGATGAGTTTTGTAGGGTCCTCGCTACCGGTCGAGGCGGTGGACGCGGTTTGTGGCTGGGTTGGCTGCGGTGCCTGTGGAGCACTTGGCGCCGTAGGGCTCGCGGGTGTTAACGAAGCTGATGGGTTAGGAGATGGCATTGTTAAAGATAAAGATGGGGGAGACGGCATGCCGGGCATCGCCGGCAATGCAGGCAAAGAAGGAACGGAGGATTGTGCCATTGCAGTGGCAGTCACCCCTCCGATAAGGACCATCACTAAAGCTAATTGTTTTAATTGAATTCCAGACATTTGTACGCTCAGCTTCATGTATCCAATTACTGGCATCGTTATCATTCGATGCATTATAAACCATGCTCAATCGGCTAATAATCCTAACATTTTTTTAGGTTGTGCTGTGGTCGCCACATTTGGGCGCTGGTGGTCTGTTTATGATGCCTTTTGGCTTGTCTTAGCCTAGCATATAAATTGATTGCGCACACTCTGTTTAAAGATTCGGGTAAATTATATGTGCTATTTTTGGTAAGGTTGCTGGTGCAAAAGCCTGTGGACGAGCTGTGGATAAGCGGTGCAGCGCCTGGTCGGAGACATAGTACAGCACTGAAACATTTAGCTAGTTGCTGAGTCGATGAATCTCTTTTTCGACCAGTGTGCGCACGAGGGTCGGCAGGTTACCGTCCAGCCATTCCTTGAGCATCGGCTTAAGGGCTTCCATCACCAAGTCTTCGACCGTGAGACCTGAACGGAAAATAGGGCTATCCGAACTGCCGTGCGGCGCCGCAGGGCGATGGCTGAGTGCCTGAAGCGCTGCGACGGACGCGGCGAGCGTGGTATCGGACATCAAGCCTGAGCTGGTTGTGGCAGCAGCAGGGGCTGTGGGTGCAGTTGCGACAGGTGCAGGAACAGGCGCGGCGGGCGGTGCGACGGGTGCAGCCTCGACCACTGCGGGCGCCTCAGCAATCGGGGCCGGGTCCGGCGTGTTGAACAGTGCGTCGATATCGTCCTGCGCTGTTTTGGGGCCAGAGGCGGCTGCCGGTGCTGCAACTGGTGGTGGTGGGGCAATCGCAACGTCCTCAGCGAGGAGCTCGGTGAGCTCAAGCACGTCCGACCCGGGTGCGACAGCGGACGGCTCCCCCTCATCTGCAATGATGCGCTTGATGGATTGGAGGATATCCTCCATCGACTGGTCGGTTTCTTTGGAAGGCTCGGCCATTTAGATTCCCTTCATTCACCACCACGTTACGCTACGTGCCTTATGATGTGCAAGGATTTTTCCAACATGATGCAGCATGTTGCACCACACGTTGTTACAACCTTGCCGATATGTTGCATTGCTGCGGCTCGCGCGCGTTTTGGTGCCTGTGAGTATTAATTAGTTGCCTTATCGGTAAAGGGGGAAAAAATATTAACCCGATACGCTCCACCTCGTCTCGCTCCGATCGCGGCGCGCTTCCACGCTACTTAGCGCATGGTAATTGCGCTTTATTTATGAGGTTGTGAATAGTGGCTAACTAAAAGCCGATGGCTTTCCAGCCCACTTCGTTGGTATGGATTTGTGGATTGTAGGCGGCAACGGTGAGGCCGAGATTTTGTGGGGTAAGCTGGCCGAGCGTAAAGGCGAGCGTGTAGGCAGCGACGATGCGGTCACGCTGAGCGCGCACAAGGTTGGTGCGCGCGACAAAAAGTTCCTGTTCGGCGTTTAGTACATCCAGCACGGTGCGTGAGCCGTATTGCTGTTCCTGCTTCACGCCATCGAGCGCAAGGCTTGCGGCTTTGATCTGGTCGTTGCGTGAGGCGGTGGTGGCGATGGCGCTTTCAAGCTGTTCCCAGCTTTGCGTGGTTGCCTCGTCCGTGCTCATGCGCTGGTCGATACTTTCGTGGCTGCGCTGGCGGGCGATGGCGGAGGCTTCACGCACGCGCGACCATTCTGCACCGGACTGGTAGAGCGGAATCGTGACATCAACACCGATGCGGTCCTGGTCAACATCGACATTGCCAGCAGTTCCTGCACCGGTCTGGCGCGAGAGGGCGCCGACGAGATTGACGCGGGGCAGCAGGGTGCCTTGATTGGTGCGCACGTCATAATCCGAGGCGCGGGCAGTGTGTAGCGTGGCGAGGAGTTGCGGGTTGGCGGCGCGTGCGCGTTCGAGTGCATCTTCAAGCGTCGCAGGCAGTTCAGGTAATTTTTCCGGCACAGCGAGTGTGCCCTCGGGGCGGATGCCGATGACGCGTTCGTAGTTTGCGATAGCGCTCAGCAATTGGCCTTCGGCGGCGATCAGGCTTGATTTCGCGTCCGACAGGCGGGCCTGCGACTGGGCGACATCGGTACGGGTAACTTCACCTACCTGAAAGCGTGTGTCGGCGGCTTTCAATTGTTCGCCGAGCACTTCCATATTGTTGCGTGAGAGGTCTAACAATGCGCTCGCCTGCACGACGTTCATATAGGCGGTGACGGCATTTAGCAGCACTTGCTGCTCAACCGCGGAGAGTTGGTACTGGCCCGCTTTCACGCGTTGCTCGGCAGCGTTCCATGAAGCGATGGTGGAGCCGCCACGAAAGAGTGGCTGGGTGAGCGAGAGCGTCGCTGCGTCCGCCTTGCCACTCACATCCGGCGAGGCAGTGATAGAGGTATTCTGATGGTTGATATTGTAGTTGGCGCTGACGGTGGGGCGGAAGCCGGAAACGGCTTGGGCGACGCCCTCATCGGTCGCTTCCTGGCGCTGTCGCTCTGCCTTGATTTGCGGGTTGTTGGCATAGGCGGCGCTTAAGACATCCTCAAACACAGCGGCATTGGCGGCGTGGCTAAAAAGCCCTGCAATCCCTGCTACCACCCATAGTAATCGTTCGCGCTTCACGCTTTTTTCCAACGTTCGTTATTCAGCAGGAGAATACGTTACACGCCATGCTGCTGCAAGCGCTGAATGCATTATGTCCCCACGGCAAGCGACGTTTTACGAAAGAGTGTGGTAGCAGGAAATTGCTTGGGCAACGCAGATAGTTTCTCATGCCCATGGTCGGTAATGGAGGCGAGCCCAGAATCGAACTGGGGCATATCGGTTATCAATACCGACACATGGATAATATTTATTACATATTATTCAATGCATATTAGCGAAGCATATTACAAAATGGGACACTAGTGGGACACAATAAAATGCCAAAACACAACAAAACCCCCATTAACAAATCTTAACAATGCTGTCACAAACAGCGGTGTCAAAGGCTGCTATCACTCTCCCATTAACCAGCATGGATGGCGATATGGCTCGCAAGGCAGCAGAAAAAAATGAACAGGCAAACTCACCGTTTGTAACAGCGGTGCATTTCGCACTGGCCGATACGGACATTGCGCAAACTGAACTTTTTGACCGTATGCTCGGTAAGCCACGAGATACTGCTCAAGAAGTGCAGCCCGTGCCAGAGAAGGCAGCCAAATCGAAAAAGACAAAACTGAAGCCTCTACGAGCCGCGAAGCCTGCTGATAAGGATGCCGAGGCCGATGAACCCGCGATGACGATGGGTGAATTTGCTTCTATGGTGAATAGTGATGTCGATTTCAGGCCCACGCAGATTATGCCTCAGGATGTGCGTGCGCAACTGGATGCGTTTCGACAAGATTTCATTGATTCGGTGCTAAGTGCAAAAGACCTTAATGGGTTAATGAAAAATCTTGAGGGCTATATCGGTAAAGAGCACGAGCGCCTGTTCTATCAGACGAACGACGTTATGAGTGCCTCCATCAAGTATGACTATTTTTGTCAATTTATGGACCAGCTATGCATTCATCTGCGCGAGGCTGGCCAGCTCGATACCGACCAGCTCAATCGTATCGAAGATTTGGAGAAAATCTACAAGCTAGGATTGAATGGCTACGGTCTCGCTGGAAAAAAACTATTCAAGGCTACCGAAGGCGGCACGATGAGTTTGTTGGTTGAATCCTCGCGTATTCAGTCCAATGCAGCCGAGCGTCCTGGATCAGAAGGGAAAGCAGATGCAACCCCACTGGAAGAGCACGCGCACACCATCATGCAAGACCTGCTGTTTACTAATTACGGCATCAAGTCCAAAAGTAAGGTGCCGCCGCCCTTGCTGATGACTCTGGCCGACCTCACAGAGACCCTAGCACGAAGCCAGCTACAAGCTGCCAATCCGCATCTTGATTTCCGCGACATCGACCTTGCAAGCGGCGAAATGATGGCAGACAGATTTTCTGACCTTCTTGATACGTGGAAAGAGCGCGTTAAAGGCAATCCAACGCCGCAGCAGATGTATAGTGTCTACCTCGACCTGAGTAAGCAGATTGATGCGTGCCAACAGCTACCTGAAACATTCAGTGCGATGATTGAAAAAGCAGCAGAGGCCGCCGAAAAAGTAGCCGAGCAGAAAATGCACGCTTCATTCAAAGACCACCAACTGATGAAGCCCACACCTCCTCCACGCGCACAGCGCATGATTGATGCATTACATCCTGAATATAATACGGTGGGGACCGTAGATGCCTCATTATCTTCATTCAAGCGTCGGATGCGGCAGTTGAAAAAATGTGAAGATAAGTATGAGTTGCTTGAGGCTATTGAAGAAAAGCTCGACCTTCTGTCCGACGAAATTACCCTGTACGGTGCCCACCCAGCGGCGGCGCTGGTGGCGAAGGAATACATGACTGCATTTCGCAAACATTTAGGCGGCGCGCTTTATGATGCTAAATGCCATGATGAGCGTTTCTTACTTTCTTTAAAAGAACTGGAAGATAAAGCCGATATGATTCACGAGAATCACCGTGAGATTGGCCACTGGCTTATGCAGGATACAAATGGTGGACACGATAGCCAGTTTCATTATGTGCTCATGAGCCTTGGGTCTGACAAAACGCCCATCGCGTCGAGTGATGTTGAGCGCATTGCCGACCATGCAGCCGAAGGACTGAGTGTGGCAGCCGAGCATCGTGGCATTCCACCTTCCTTGTCGGGCGTGCAATATATGCCTCTTATTTACGCACGTTGCCGCGATATTGCTCAAGCCGAAATGGCCCGCGAATTTGAAGGGCGGAAACGTGACTTTGATAGAGCCACGCTTATGCAGAAAAAGTTGGATGGCTGGGTGAGTAATGTCGCCGCCACAAGGCGCGCCAGTAGCCCATATGCCCTATATGATGAGCGTGAGCCACTGCCACCTCAGGAGCAAAAATTACTCAAAGTTTCACGAGCGCGTGCGCTTACGTTGTTTAATCAGGCAATTTGCTGCCTCTTGCCCGATGATAAGCGTATCGAGATAATGGAAGCCAGCATATCTAATGCGGAATCAGAAGAAGCACCAAAAAGTGTAACGCCTTCTGTCAAACCATCCCCAGAAACCGAGGTGAGCAAGCCAGAAGAGGCCGCGCACGAAGGTGGCGAGGACGAGCAGCCTGATTATTTTGCTAACTACCCCATCGAGCTTACCGCACATAACCTACGCACGGTGATGAACTTCCTCGACCACATGGACCGCCAGCGCACTCCGATGCAGATGAATTAGGCACACTCACCACTCGTGACAAAGTGGATTTGCTTGCTGCTATTTATTGCCAACAAGTGTCCCGCCAGTGTCCCATGGAAAGTACTAACACTCAAAAAAGGTGGAGGCCGAGCCCAGAATCGAACTGGGGCATATCGGTTTTGCAAACCGATGCATTACCACTTTGCTACTCGGCCAAGCGCATGGTGCGAGGGGGTGACATAGCTTCTCGCGGCGCGCCGGTCAAGCGGCGAGCTAAACCGCCAGTTTAACGCGGGATTGCTTTGGCAGGCTGGATCTGAGCATCCATGATGCTTTTTCATGCGCAGCGAGGCGCTGGGTGAAGAGGTCAACGCTGGCGTCATCGCCAGCTTTATCGCCGACCGCGATACCTTTTTTCAGGCCCGCGATAACGAGCTGGTTCGAGTCGTAGAGATCTTTCAGCATTTCGTCGGCATCTGCTTCACTGCGGCCTTCACCTATTTTCGACAGTTTGGCAAATTCCGAACCTGAACCCGGCGCTTTTTCACCCAGTGCGCGGATGCGCTCGGCGATGATATCGATCGCGGGGAACAGCTCATTATATTGCTCTTCGAACAGCAGATGCAGGCCGCGGAAGTTGGGGCCCTCAACATTCCAGTGGTAATTCTGGGTCTTGGTCATCAGGTTGTACGTATCGGCTAGGGTGCGTTTCAAGGCATCGGTGACGGGTTTGTTCGACATGGTGTTCTCCTTGTTGTTCGTTTTATTTATAGCGGTTGTAGTTGTAAAAATTCGATGTGTCACCCCGGGTGTTGGCCTGGGGTGACGAATTGCTTAGGCCGCGACAGTCATGTCGATGATGACAAGTTCCGTTGCGGTGGTGGCGGTGATGTCGATCGTCGGCAGTGCGGTAATGGCAACACCGTCGCCCTGGTTTAGAATTTCGCCGTTAACCACTACTTCACCCGTTGAGACCAGCATGTAAGCCGCGCCGTGGAGCGGTTGGCTCCAATTCTGGCCAGCTTTCAGCACTCCGCCCCAGATGGCGGCGTCCTGATCGATCCAGAGTGCGCCTTTGTCCGCGTCCCCTTCCCGGCCGCTGGCGAGCAAGTGCAGCGCGCCTTCAGTTTTCGGGAATTGGCGCGCTTCCCAACGTGGCTTGGCATTCTTTGTGCGCGGGTGGAGCCAGATCTGGTAGAGCGTCGTATCCTCGTCTTCCGAGTTCCACTCGCTATGCTCGATGCCGCTGCCGGCGCTCATCACCTGAATGTCGCCTGCGGCGGTCTTGCCTTTGTTGCCGAGGGAATCCTCGTGGCTGATGGCACCGTTCCTGACATAGGTGATGATCTCCATGTCACGGTGGCCGTGGGGCGCGAAACCGCCACCGGCTTTGACGATATCATCGTTGATGACGCGCAATGGCCCGAGTCCCATCCGTTTGGGGTTGTGGTAGTTGGCGAAGGAGAAATGGTAGTGGGCGTTGAGCCAGTCGATTTTCATCTGGCCGAGGTCGTTGTAGCGTTGGATGTCTAGCATGAGAGGGCCTCCTATCCTGCGGCTTCATGCGCGCAGCCAGCCCTTTACGGGGGTCTGGATCCTGCCATGCCGACAGGGTGATGAAGTGTATATAGTGAATCGCTGTTAAAAATAAAAGAGGTCTGCTTAGCCCTCTCCCCTCGCGGGATAGGGCTAATACCAAAGCAACTAAGTAACATTACAATGTAAGTATGGGAAATTGGTGAGG
>JBMOIY010000053.1:0-13236 GCA_049317085.1 Rickettsiales bacterium
GCCAGAAATCCTATGCTGCTCTCAGGTGTTGCAACTCATCCTTGAAACTGCCCTGTATATGCCCCTTCAATCAATCCAGCATTCGCTAGGTGTTGCCAATACCTAAAGTTCTCATTGCTGTTGACATAACCATTGTCCAGCCAACCATCCCCATTGCCATTGCAAGTCTGGGTGCCGCTCCCGATAGTGGTTGCACAAGCAGCACCAACGGCTGCCGTGCCCCAGAAAGTCGTCGCACTGTTCATATCACCTGGTAGCTGGAAGTACTTATCCCGGAAGGTTTGAACAGCTGTAACATAGCGCGAATACTCCGTGCTGACGGCGCGAAGCTCTGCCGCGCGGATCAGCGACTGCCCCGAAAGAATGCCGCCGACCAGCAGGCCGAGGATTACCAGAACGATGGAGAGCTCGACCAGCGAAAAGCCGCTTGAAGTCTTTGACATGCAAGGCTTCCTTAATTTGGTTAAAGTAATATACCTTATTTTCAGGGCATTCTACAAAACCTGCGTTTATCCTAGGGAATTAATACCGTGCTGCCACTGGTCAGCCGCGCTTCGAGGGCGCGGTGGGCGTCGGCGGCTTCGCTCAGGGCGTGGCGCGCGGGCGGGCGCAGGATTATCTTCTTTTCAGTGATCATCGCCAACAAGGCTTTCGCGGCGCGCTGGTAGGTGGCATCGTCGCTGATGTAATCGTTGAGGCTGGGCCGGGTGATGAACAGCGAACCACGTTTCTGCAGTTCGCTCAGCGCAAAGGGCGGGATAGGGCCGCTGGCCTGGCCAAAGCTGACCATCATGCCCAGCGGCTTTAAACTGTCGAGAGACTCGGTGAAGGTCGATTGACCGACCGCATCGTACACCACCGGCACCCCTTCCCCATTAGTTAATTCGCGCACGCGTTTGGCGATGGGTTCGTCGCGGTAGAGGATCACTTCGTCACAGCCCGCTTGTTTGGCGGTGACGGCTTTCGCCTCGCTGCCGACAGTGCCGATGACGCGCGCGCCGAGCTGTTTGGCCCATTGGCAAAGGATCTGGCCGACACCGCCTGCTGCCGCATGCATGAGGATGGTGTCGCCTTTGCGCACAGGAAATGTCTCATGCAGCAGATACCAAGCCGTCAACCCCTTCAGCATCACGCTGGCGGCGTTGATATCCCTCACTTCCGTAGGCAATGCCACCAGATGTTTGGCGGCGATGATGCGCTCGCTGCTATAGGCTCCTATGGGCCCGCGGCAATAGGCGACGCGGGTACCGGGGGCGAAACCCACACCGGGGCCGATGGCCTCGACCACGCCAGCAGCTTCATAGCCCGGGATGGTGGGTAGCGACGTGGCATAGAGCCCGCTGCGGTGATAAATGTCGATGTAGTTGACGCCAATGGCTGTGTGGCGGATGCGCACCTCGCCGAGGCCCGGCGGAACCATACCGACGGTCGTTTTCTCCAGCACTTCTGGGCCGCCGACTTTACGGAATTGCATTGCATCGACCATGATTTCCTCCTATGGCGCCGGGTATGGCTCACGCATCCACCATCTACGCACTCGCCTCTGCTGCTGGCAAGTCCGGCGTCGCCGTCTTCCGTCTCTCGGGGCCCGCAGCGCGGGCGGGCGTGACTTTGTTGGGCGTGCGCGGCGAGTTAGAGCCTAGAAAAGCTACTCGTGTGGTCTTGAAAACGCCTAAGGGGGAACTGCTCGATGATGCGCTTGCCCTCTTCTTCCCTGCCCCGCATTCCTTCACAGGGGAGGACGTGGTCGAGTTGCATACCCATGGCAGCCGCGCCGTGACCACGCTGCTGCTGGATAGCCTCGCCGCCCTGCCCGGCTTTCACATGGCGGAACCCGGCGAATTTGCCCGCCGCGCGTTCCTCAATGGCAAGCTCGACCTCGCGCAGGTCGAAGGCCTCGCCGACCTCATCGATGCGGAAACCGCATCCCAACATCAACAAGCCATGCGCCAACTCGGCGGCACCACAACGCAGCGCGTCGAGGCATTGCGGATGGGGATTCTGGAACCCCTCGCACTCATGGAAGCGTATATCGATTTTCCGGATGAGGAAATCCCCGAATCCGTGCTGAATGATTCCCAGAGCCGTGTTGCGGCGATCACACAAGAAATCCAATCGCTGCTTGATGATGGTGGCATCGGTGAAAAAATCCGTGACGGGCTCGACATCGTTATCCTCGGCGCGCCGAATGCGGGCAAGTCGAGTTTGCTGAATGTCCTTGCCAAACGCGATGCTGCCATCGTTTCGCCCGAGGCCGGGACCACGCGCGACCTCATCGAAGTGCCGATGGAAATCGGCGGCTATGCGGTGACGCTTGTTGACACGGCGGGCCTTCGCGACGCTGTGGGAAACATCGAGGCCGAAGGCATCCGGCGCGCGCGGCAGCGTGCGGAGCATGCAGATATCACCTTGCTGCTTTGCGACATCACAACGCTGGATGCCCATGCATTGGCCAAGCAACTCACGCCGACGACGCTGGTGGTCGCCACCAAATCCGACCTTGCCCCCCTGCCCGCCATGCCGTTCCCGGTTCTGGCTATCTCGACGATGACGGGTGCAGGCATCCCCGAACTTATCGCGGCACTGGCCAATTTAATCGCTGTACGGATGGATTCAGCGGCTTCCCCCTTCATCACCCGCGCGCGGCACCGGGCGGCGCTGAATGAGGCGCTTTTAGGGCTTCAGCGATTCCGGACCGATGCGCCGCTTGAGCTGGTTTGCGAGGAGCTTAGGCTGGCTGCGGCTTCCATCGGCAAAATCACTGGTAAAATCTGGGTCGATGATGTATTGGACCTCGTCTTCAGCCGCTTTTGCATAGGTAAATAGCGGCGTTGCAGAATGTTTCACGTGAAGCATCAGAACAAAAAAATTAAAGATGGCGCGGGCATGAACGACTTTGATGTCATTGTGATTGGCGGTGGGCACGCGGGCACGGAAGCGGCGGCAGCGGCGGCGCGCGCAGGGGCTAACACGTGTTTGCTCACCCACAAAAAAGCGACCGTCGGCGAAATGTCATGCAACCCGGCTATCGGCGGTATCGCCAAGGGGACGCTGGTGCGCGAGATCGATGCGTTGGACGGTATCATGGGGCAGGCAATTGACCGTGCGGGTATCCATTACAAAATGCTCAATGCCAGCAAAGGTCCCGCCGTACGTGGCCCTCGCGCTCAGGCCGACCGAAGGCTCTATCGTGAAGCGGTACAGGCCCTTTTGGCGGAATATGGCAACCTGACTATCATCGAGGATGGGGCGAACGATATCATCATGGAAGATGGGGCTGTGCGGGCTGTTCAAGGGGCTTCCGGCGCAACCTACGCGACGAAGAAAGTGGTGCTGACTACTGGCACCTTCCTCAACGGCCTGATCCATTGTGGGGAGACCCAAATCCCCGCGGGTCGTGTGGGTGAGAAACCCTCCATCGCCCTCGCCGAATCGATTCGTGGCCTTGGGCTGATGGTAGGTCGCCTCAAGACTGGCACCCCTGCCCGGCTCGATGGAACGACCATCAATTGGGGCATTCTGACCCCTCAGCCGGGTGATAATCCGCCGGTGGCGTTCTCCTACATGACCGATAAAGTCACGGTGCCACAGATCACCTGCTACATTACCCATACCTCTGAAAAAACTCATGAAATCATTCGAGCAAATATCCATCGTTCACCGATGTATTCGGGACAGATAAAGTCCTCCGGCCCGCGTTATTGTCCGTCCATCGAGGACAAGATCACCCGCTTTGCGGACCGTGAACGGCACCAAATTTTCCTTGAACCGGAAGGCCTCGATGACACAACCGTCTACCCGAATGGCATCTCGACCTCCCTTCCTGAGGAAGTGCAATTGGCGATGATCGCGACCATCCCGGGCCTTGAACATGCCCGGGTCATCCGTCCTGGCTATGCCATCGAATATGACTATGTAGACCCGCGCGAGCTGAAGCAGACGCTCGAGACCAAAAAGGTCAAGGGGCTCTTCCTGGCCGGACAGATCAATGGTACGACTGGCTATGAAGAAGCCGGTGGCCAAGGGCTTGTTGCGGGACTGAATGCCGCACTCGCCGCCTTGGGCAAAGATTCATTTATTATAGATCGTTCAGAGGCTTATATTGGCGTGATGATCGACGATTTAACAACCCTTGGCACACAGGAACCGTACCGCATGTTCACCTCGCGGTCGGAATATCGCCTCACTTTGCGGCCGGATAATGCCGATTTAAGGCTGACTGGCCGGGGTATTGCGGTTGGATGTGTTCGTGATGCGCGCACTACAATGTTTCACGTGAAACAATCGTTGCTCAATGATGCGATACACATTGTTTCACGTGAAACCATTACACCGAACAAAGCATCTGAGCATGGGTTGACGATCAATCAGGATGGGGTGAAGCGTTCCATTCTTGATCTGCTCGCTTACCCCGACATCAACTTCGATCAGCTTTCCGAAATCTGGCCGCAGTTGAAAAATTTCCGGGCTGATATTCGTGAGCAAGTGGAGATCGATTCAGTCTATCGTTCCTATCTCGCACGTCAACAAGCGGACATTGAACTGTTCAAACTGGATGAGCAATTGCAAATACCGGATTCATTGGACTACGATATCGTGGGTTCGCTCTCGAACGAGATTCGCCTTAAGTTGAAGGTCGCGAAGCCACCTACTCTCGGTGCCGCAAGTCGTATTCCAGGTGTTACCCCTGCCGCCATCACCGCAATCATGGCCTATATGAAGCGCAAACAATTGGCAGCGTAAACCTTGCCTAATGTTTCACGTGAAACATTTTCACTTTACTCATGACAAGCCTTTCGGTTTGCGTTATGACTCGTCACATGATTGGAAACGCCACATCTTCCCCCTCCTCTCAAAATGTTTCACGTGAAACATTTTTACCGTTGGCAGAGTATGTCGCCCTCCTCCTGAAATGGAATTCAAAGATCAATTTAATCGGTCCGGCAACTGAATCGGATATCTGGACTCGTCATATCGAGGATAGTTTGCAATTGATGCCGTTAATTCCAGCATCAGCAAAAACGCTTGTCGATTTTGGGAGCGGCGCCGGATTGCCTGGGATGGTCATCGCGATTGCACGACCCGATTTACAGATCACACTCGTTGAACAGGATCAGCGCAAGGCCGCTTTTTTGATGGAAGCCAAACGCGTGTTGCAACTTTCAAATGTAACGGTCGAAGCAACAGACATTGCCAAACTGACCGCAACCTATAATATCGTGACGGCGCGCGCATTATCGTCGTTGACGAACCTGTTAACTATGGCAACACCTTGCATGGAGCCAGATTCAGTCTGTATCTTCCCTAAGGGGGAAAATTTTATAGCTGAATTGACCGTAGCAAAGCAGCAATGGCATTTCGACACTGACATAAAAACAAGCAAAACCAATGCTGAATCGGCCGTTCTTCTTGTAACCAACGTAACCTCGCACCCATAGGTATTTTATGACGCGCATTATCTCTGTCGTGAACCAAAAAGGCGGTGTCGGCAAAACCACGACTGCCGTAAACATGGCCACAGCCCTTGCTGCCATCGGGAAGAATGTACTGGTTATCGATCTCGATCCACAGGGCAATGCATCGACCGGTTTGGGCATCGACCACTCCCAGCGGGCAGTCACGTCGTATGATGTATTGATCGGAAATGCCACATTAGCCCAAGCAGCGGTTAAAACGGCCATTCCACGACTTTCGGTGGCTCCCGCGACCATAGACCTCACCGGGGCCGAAATCGAGCTTGTAACCATGGAAAGAAGGGAATTTCAATTAAAGCAAGCGCTGGCCTCGATTTCCAGCCAATGGGACTATGCGATTATTGATTGCCCGCCATCGTTGGGGCTTTTGACCCTCAACGCACTAACGGCGAGCAACGCGGTGCTGATTCCGCTGCAGTGCGAATTCTATGCGCTCGAAGGTTTGGCGCATTTGCTGAAAACGGTGAAGTTGGTGAATGCGAACCTCAATCCCGGCCTTTCCATTCATGGCGTGGTGCTGACGATGTATGACCGTCGAAACAAACTCACCGAACAGATCGAAGAAGATGTGCGCGGGTTCCTCGGGGACGATGTGTACCGCACCGTGATTCCACGCAACGTGCGGATGAGCGAGGCACCGAGCCACGGCAAACCAGCGCTGGTGTATGATTTGAAATGCCCTGGCAGTCAGGCGTATCTGCAGCTCGCACGCGAACTGATCCAGCGTGAAAAACAATTCACTGCGAAAGCGGCGGCGTAACCAAATTCAAATTTTAGGGGGAAATAAATGGCACAGGTAAAACAAAGCAAGGGGCTCGGTCGCGGGCTTTCATCGTTGATGGGAGAGGCGGCGCTGGTGGAAGTTTCGCCCAGCGCAAGCGCGCAAACAACCAATGAACAAACGGGGCAGGGTGGTCAGGATATTCTGCGCCTGCCAGTCGCGCAATTGCGGGCGGGGAAATATCAACCGCGGCGCCATTTCGATGATGCGGCGCTGAATGAATTGCGCGAATCTATCGAAAAACACGGGCTGATGCAGCCGATCGTAGTGCGCGCGATTGCGAACAATGCGTATGAGATCATCGCCGGGGAGCGCCGCTTCCGCGCGGCGAAACTGGCGAAGCTTTCACAGGTGCCCGTTATCATCCGGGAGGTGACAGATTCCGAAGCGCTGGAACTTGCACTCATCGAGAATATCCAGCGTGCGGACCTGAACCCGTTGGAAGAAGCGGCGGGCTATCAGCGCTTGATGGATGAGTTTCATTACACGCAGGAAAAACTGGCGCCGATCGTCGGCAAAAGCCGGAGCCATATTGCGAATTTGCTGCGTCTGCTGAAGCTGCCGGATTCGATCAAATCGCGCATTGATTCGGGTGAACTGACGATGGGCCATGCTCGGGCAATTTTGATGTCGAAAAACCCGGAAGAACTGGCGAAGCAAATCGTTGAGATCGGTCTCAGCGTGCGGCAGGCGGAAGAGCGCGCGAAGGGTGTTGTAGCGAAGCCGGAAACATCGATGCCGGGCCTGCAGGGCTTGCCAAAACAACGCCCATCCGTGACGCGCCGTGGTGGGGTGGAGAAGAGCGAAGATGTGATTCAGCTCGAGAATATGTTGTCGGAATCACTGGGTCTTCGTGTCAGTATCGATGCACGTGGCGGACAAGCGGGTGAGGTGATCATTGGATATGATTCGCTGACGCAGTTGGATGAAATTCTTCGTCGCTTAGGTGGGGGAATGTAACCTATTTTGCTGCACCAAATGCTGCAGCAAAAAGTTTGCGCGTATAGTCATGTTGCGGCGCAGCAAAGATGGTGGTTGCGTCGGCGGATTCGACGACTTCGCCGTGTTTCAATACCAGTACATGGTGTGCCATGGCTTTGATGACGCGTAGGTCGTGGCTGATGAAGATGTAGGCGACGTCGTGGCTTTGCTGGATGGTTTCCAATAGTTCTAACACTTGCCGTTGCACGGACATATCGAGGGCGCTGGTCGGTTCGTCGAGAATCACCAGTTTCGGTTTCAGCACCATGGCGCGGGCGATGGCGATGCGCTGGCGCTGGCCGCCGGAGAATTCGTGCGGATAGCGGTGTTTGGTTGCTGGTGAGAGGCCTACTTGATTTAAAATTTCATCAACGTGGGCATCGTAATCGGTGGTTCTCGGCTCGTGCAGTTTCAGACCTTCAGCGATGATTTCGCCAATACTCATGCGCGGGTTGAGGCTGCTAAAGGGATCCTGAAACACGATCTGCATGTCACTGCGGGCGGCGCGGAGTTCGCTGCGCTTGAACTGGTCGAGGCGGTTGCCGAGGAAGACAATCGGTCCCTCGCTTTTGACGAGGCGGAGGAGGGCGAAGCCAAGGGAGGATTTGCCGCTGCCCGATTCGCCGACGATGCCGATGGTCTCACCGGCACGCACGCGCAATGTCGCGTTCTTGACGGCTTCGACGGTGCGGATGGTGCGGCGTAGGATAGGGCTTTTCACCGGGAAGCTGACGGAGAGTTTTTCGCAGGCGATGATCTCGGGGGCGTTCGCCTTGATGGGATGAGCGATTCCATTGGGGGCGGCGGCGAGGAGCATTTTTGTGTAGTCATTCTTCGGTGCAGCAAACACGTCTTTCACGTTGCCGGTTTCCACTATTTTGCCTTGGTGCATAACGGCGACACGGTCGGCAATCTGTTGCACCATCAACAGGTCATGGGTGATGAAGATCATGCCCATGTTGCGTTCCTGCTGAAGCTTTTTCAGCAGCACCAGAATCTGGGCTTGCAGGGTAACGTCGAGGGCGGTGGTGGGTTCGTCGGCAATTAGTAATTCGGGGTCGTTGGCGATGGCCATTGCGATCATCACGCGCTGGCGTTCACCGCCGGATAACTGGTGGGGGTAGATGGTGCCGCGGCTGGCAAGATGGTCGAGGCCCACCACATGGAATAGCTCGACCGCGCGGGCTTTGGCAGCAGCACTGCGGGCGTGGATTTTATGGTGCCAGCACCAGGATTCAACGACCTGCCTGGCGATGGGGTGCAGCGGGTTGAGCGCCGTCAATGGTTCCTGAAAAATCATCCCAACATGGTTGCCGCGATAGCGCGTGATGTCGCGCTCGCCCAGCGCGCTAAGCGTGGTATCCTTGAGGGTGATGGTGCCGGTCATAACCGCGTTGCCGGGGAGGAGTTTAACGATGGATTGGGCGGTGAGGGATTTGCCGCTGCCGGACTCGCCGACGAGGGCGAGGACTTCGCCGCGCTCCAGAGTGAGGGAGACGTTATCGACGACCTTGCTGTCGCCAAATAAAATGGAGAGATTCTGTATATTGAGGAGACTCATGTTTCACCCCGCACGAAGATTTTACGGGGGTTGAAGGCGTCGCGCACCGCTTCGCCGACGAAGAGCCAGAGCGAGAGCATGATGGCAAGCGTGAAGAAGCCAATGATGCCGAGCCATGGCGATTGCGGGTTGTTCTTTCCTTGCGCGAGCAGCTCACCCAGCGACGGCGAACCGAGCGGCAGGCCAAAGCCGAGGAAGTCGAGCGATGTTAACGTGGTGATGGCGCCGGTGATGAGGAAGGGCAAGAAGGTGAAGACGGAGATGAGGGCGTTCGGCAGCACATGGCGGCGCAGGATGGTGAGCTCGGGCAGGCCCAATGCGCGGGCGGCGCGGACGTAATCGAAATTGCGGGTGCGCAAAAATTCGGCGCGGACGACATCGACTAAACTCATCCATCGGAAGAGGAGCATCAACCCCAGCACCCACCAGAAATTGGGGACGACCATCGACGAGAGAATGATGAGCAGGAAGAGGACGGGGATGCCTTCCCAGATCTCGATGAAACGCTGGAGGAAGAGATCAAGCCAGCCGCCGAAATAACCGCTTAACGCGCCAACAGTGATGCCGATGACGCTCGAGAAAAAGACGAGCAGGATGGCGAAGCACATGCTGAGACGGAAGCCGTAGATGATGCGGGCGAGGACGTCGCGTGACTGGTCGTCCGTGCCGAAAAGATTCTGCCAGTTGGGTGCGGCGGGGGCGCGGGTGGTGTGGAAGTTGATGGTGCCGTAATCATACGGAATGAGGGGGCGCAGCATCCAGCCATTGTCTTCGATCTCTTCAATTACCCATGGGTCATTATAGTCGGCTTCGCTTTCCATAACGCCACCGAACGTGTCCTTCTCGATGTAGGTCTTCACGATGGGGAAGAGGAGTTTGCCATGGTAGGAAACGAGGAGCGGTTTGTCATTGGCGATGAACTCGGCGAATACGCTCAGCGTGAATAAAATTACCAGAAGTATGGCACTGATGTAGCCGCGGCGATTGGCTTTGAACGTTGCAATGCGGCGTTGTGTGATCGGGCTCATGCGCGGGCCTCGAAATCGATGCGGGGGTCGACGAGCATGTAGGTGATGTCGCCGATGAGTTTGAGGACGAGGCCGATCAGCGTGAAGATGAAGAGGGTGGCGAACATGACGGGGTAGTCGCGGGTGAGGGCGGCTTCGAACCCGAGCAGGCCGAGGCCGTCGAGCGAGAAGATGACCTCGATGAGCAGGGCGCTGGTGAAGAGGATGCTGAGGATGGCGGCAGGAAGGCCCGCGATGACGATGAGCATGGCGTTGCGGAAGACATGGCCATACAGGACGCGGCGCTCGCTGATGCCCTTGGCGCGGGCGGTGAGGACGTAGTGTTTGGAGATTTCTTCGATGAAGGAATTTTTGGTGAGAAGTGTCAGCGATGCGAAGCCACCAACGACCATGGCGGTGACGGGCAGGGCCATGTGCCAGAGATAGTCGGCGATCTTGCCGAAGAAACTCAGTTCGTGCCAGTTGTCGGAAATGATGCCGCGTAGGGGGAACCATTGCAAGTAGCTGCCGCCGGCAAATAGAATGACGAGAAGGACGGCGAAGAGGAAGCCGGGGATGGCCTGGCCGACGGCGACGGCGGTCGACGTCCAGACATCAAATACGGTGCCGTCATGCACAGCTTTACGGATGCCTAGAGGAATTGAAACGAAATAGACGATGAGGGTGGTCCAGAGGCCCAGCGAAATCGACACGGGGAGTTTTTCGGCAACGAGGGAGATGACCGGCGTGTCGCGGAAGAAGCTGTTGCCGAAATCGAATCGGGCATATTGTTTCAGCATGATCCAGAAGCGTTCGGCGGGCGGCTTATCGAAGCCGTATTGTTTCTTGATTTCAGCGATGAGGTCGGGGTCGATGCCTTGTGCGCCACGGTAGCCCGCGGCGGGGGCGGCGGCACGCGCCATGTCACCGGCGGCGCCGATGCGGTCGGTGCTGCCGCTTGCACCCGGGGTGGTTAGCTTGACGATGAGCTGTTCGACCGGGCCACCGGGGGCGGCTTGGATGATGATGAAGTTAATGAGCAGTATTCCGAGTAAGGTCGGCATCATGAGGAGGAGGCGGCGGAAGATATAGCCTAGCATTTTAATGGTCCCCTTTCATTGCAGGAGATCTGCCCTCTCCCCTTGCGGGAGAGGGTGAAGATGCAGCATTTTTGCCGAGCGATTTATCCCACCAGGTATCGATTCCCATGTTGTAAGCGGGAGTGATCTCTGGGCGGCCGAACTGGTCCCAGTAGGCGACGCGCCATGCGCTGAGGTTCCAATGCGGAATGATGTAATATTCGTTGCAGAGGACACGGTCGAGGGCGCGGGCGGTGGGGCGGAGCTCTTCAAGTTTTTGTGCGTTCTGGATGCGGGTGGTGAGATCATCGATCGCAGCATTTTTTGCGCCGCTCAAATTCTGGCTGCCTTCGATATCGGCCTGACTCGAATGCCAGTAGAGATACTGTTCTGTGCTTGGGTAGAAGAGGCCGAGATTCCACCAGACGGAGACGATCTCGAATTGTTTTTTCTCGATGCGTTTCTGGTATTGCGAGGCATCGACATAGCGGAAGGTGGAGTCGATGCCGAGTTTCTTCAGGTTGTGGCGCATGATGGCGATGACACGTTCGAAGGTGCGCTGGGTCATCATGAATTCGATACTCAGGCGCTCGCCGGTTTTCGCGTTGGTGCGATGGCCGTCCTTCATCACCCAGTCTGCGTCGTTGAGTAGGGTCTGCGCGTGGATGAGGTTGTCGCGGGCGACGCCGGAACCATCCGTCGTGGGCACGGTATATTCCTTTGTGAAGAGGGCTTCGGGGAGGTCTTTGCGGTAGGGCTCCAGCAACTTCAGCTCATCGGCATCCGGCAATCCTTTCGCTTCGAATTCGGTGTTGCTGAAGAAGCTTTTGCCGCGTTCGTAGGCGCCGTAGAACAAGGTCCGGTTCATCCATTCGTAATCGAGGGTGAGGCCGATGGCTTCGCGCACACGGCGGTCGGTGAATTTGGGGTCGCGGGTGTTGAAGATGAAGCCCTGCATGCCGCGTGGGATCTTGTTCGGGATGAGAAGCTTTTTCAGCTGGCCGGATTTGACGGCGGGGACGTCATAGGCCGTCGCCCAGTTGCGGGCGATGAATTCTTCGTAATAGTCGAATTGATGGGATTTGATGCCTTCGAGCGCGACGGTGTCGTCGCGGTAGATATCGATGCGGATCGTGTCGAAATTGTTCATGCCTTTTTGCGAAGGCAAATTCTCCGCCCAGTAATTCTTGATGCGGCTGTAGGTGATGGCGCGGCCGGGTTCGACGCTTGCGACGCGGTAGGGGCCCGAGCCGACGGGGAGGGCGAGGGTGGTCTTATCGAAGGGGACTTTATCGAAATAATGCTTCGGCAGGATGGGAAGCGATGCTGCGATGAGGGGGAGTTCGCGGTGCTCCTTATCCGTGAAGGTGAAGCGCACGGCGTGGTCGTTCAGTTTCTCGATGCTCATGGGCTTGAACTGGACCTTGATCTGCGGGTGGCCCTTCTCTTTCAGGATATTGAAGCTCCAGACCACGTCGTCGACTGTGACGGGTTTGTCATCGCTCCAGCGGGCGTTGGGGTTCAGTTCGAAATCGGCGTGGCTGCGGTCGGGTGACACGGTGATGGAGCTTGCGATCAGTGGGTAATAGGATTGCGGCTCGTCGTAGGAGGACGTCATCAGCGATTGGTAAACATACCCCGTGATGCCCGGGGCACTGACGCCTTTCAGGATGAAGGGGTTCATGCTGTCGAATGCGGCGCTGGCGGAAAGTTTCTGGGTGCCCCCTTTGGGGGCATTCGGATTCACGTAATCGAAATGTTCGAAGTTCGCGGGGTATTTCAGCTCGCCCCAGAGCGCGATGCCATGCGCGGCATTTGCCGCACTTGATAGCAGCAAGGGCACAAGAATCACTAGCAATCGTAACATAATTATCATGCAACCGCCTCGAAACCACGGTAGAATGCCACGTCAGGATATGCAACGGAGATGATATGGATGAGCAAGAGCCGACATTGGCATTACCCACTGCAGCCAAAATTCGCAAACATATGGCGAACGCGCGGAAACGCAGCATCCAGGGTGTTATCGTCATCACGGGCGAAATTAACGCTGCCAGCTTTCTGACCGATCCGTCGCGGGTGCGGGATCATACGACCTTCATCGGTGCGGGCAGGTTCCTGTTGCAGCAATTATTAGGCGATTTGCCACAGAACCAGCATCCCATCTTGGAAGCTGAACTAAAATTGCCGCCCGGAAGTATGGACGAATATATTCGCGGCAAGCCACTCTGCATGCCGGTCAAGGAACAGGTTGCCAAGAAAACGGCCCTGCTGTTCGCGCAGGGGGATGAAAATCTATATAATACCAAAGCAACTAAATAGCATGACATATATGTAGCGTTATGCTATGGCA
>JBMOIY010000054.1:0-13203 GCA_049317085.1 Rickettsiales bacterium
AGGGTATGTTATTAGCGAGGAAAGTGCGCGTTTGGACACGGATTCTATCGTTGAGTGTGACCCTGGTATCGTCGTTGGCTATGGGGACCTCCTGCTGGGCGATAATGGGGCCGCTGTCGAAGTCTTCATCCATTACATGCAGGGTGACGCCGGTAGTCGTATCGCCATGGATGAGTGCCCATTGGATGGGATTGGGTCCCCGGTTGCGTGGCAAGAGCGCAGCATGGACATTAAACGCGCGGCCGTTGACGCATGCCAGGATACCCGCGCGTAGAAGCATGGCATAGGAGTGGCAAAGCAGACTATCGGGCTGAAGTGCACGTAGTTGATCGAGGAAGTGCTGGTAGGCCGGCGCATTCTTGATCGAGGGTTGTACGAGCAATGGTGCCGCCAGATGTTGAGCGCACGCCATGAGGGGGGCATGGTACTGGGGACGATTACCGGCAGCGATCAGTGCAATAATGGAGGTTTTTGGCACCTGCTCCAGCAGGTCGGGGATGCCGTAATCATCACCGAACAGTAGAATGCGCTGCATGGGCTGGGCGGGAATCATGATGTTGCAGGTTTCAAGCTGAAGGTGCGGGCTTCGCCATAGGCGCGTTCGGTCGCGAGGAGCTGCTCCTGCATGCGTTGAAAATTTAGGGTGATGACATCGTCCCAGCAGCCTTGGGTCGTGGGGTTCTGATTCATCCACCACAGGGGGTGGACCAGTAGCTGGATGTTGGGTTCGCCGCCTTTGATCAGGGACAGTGGATCCTTGCCGCGCCAGTCACGGTTAGAGTCGGACAGATAAGTAAAGCCAGCGAGATGCTGTGGATGGTAGGTGTTAATGAGACCTGGAAGCTGGATTTTCTGGTCGAGCACCACTTGGGTGGGCTGGTGCAGTGAAAACGCAACCACGGGTGCGTCCGCCAGCGAGGCAAGGGTCGCTACCTCAAAACGGATCCATTCTTCGATCGTGCGTTCGCTTCCCTGGGTAAAAGCGGCATCGAAATGTAGGCCGATAGCATGTCCCATGGCAACGATCTCACGCAGGCGGCGAGCGTTGTGCCGGCTCCACAGGTTATACAGCGGCGAGCGCAGCATGACGAAATAGGTTGAGGTGATGCAGTGCTCAATTTCTAACTGCCCCATCGCATGCGCATAATCGAGGCTCATATCCACATCATGGCGGATAAGTACGGCCTTTTCACCGGAATCGCGTGCAGCGGCCAACTGGTCACAGGTGATGCTACGATAGTGATTGGCCCGTAAGGCGTTGAGGAGCTGACTATAACCAGTGGGAGTGAAAGGAAGCATCATCAGGCTCGTATACAAAGGTCGGTGATGGCATCTGCAAATGTGACTTGCGGTGCGACAAGTAGTTGCCGCATTCGGGTGATGTCGGCAAGGGTATTCGCGGTTACGGGCGCTAATTCGAAGCGAGGTGTCTGATTCAGTGCCGAACCGATTAGCTCCGCTACCGTACGAATAGTGATGGGCTTGGGCCCTGCAATATTGATCGTGTGCGATCCCCTGAGGGTGAGGGCCTTATCCAGCGAAGCGACAGCATCATTCACATGTAGGGGGTTGATAGTAATTCCGTTCGCACCCTGAAGGATAATGGGTTCGTTATTCTTCACGCGAGTGATGAGGCGAGGGATGAGCATGCTATCACGCTGGCCGTGACCGTACATGAAAAAGGGACGCAGGATGATGGTATGCATATACGGGGTATAGGTGTTCACCAGCAATTCGCTTGCGTGCTTGGTAGCAAAATAATGGGCGAGTGGGCCGGACTGGATGGCGATGGGGGATAGCTCGGTAAGCGGGTTGTTACCTGGAGCATACAGGCCCCCTGTCGATGTATAGATAAAATGCTGCGCCTTGGCGCCTATTGCGTAATCGAGCAGGCGTGAGGTGGAATCCGTATTGATGATGTAGATTTCGCGAGCGCGGGCCGGAAAGTCTCTCATGTGGGTGGCCTGGGCGAGGTGGAGAACGGCATCGATGCGATTAGGCAGGCCGGTAGTATCCCACTCCGTCGACAGGTCAATCGTGTGGTAAGTGACGCCAGGAAGCTGGTTGGCAGGCGGGGTGCGCACCAGGGTGTGGAGGGTGTGGCTGTGTTGCCATGCCGCGAGAGCGTGCCGGCCGAGCAGGCCAGTGGCACCTGTGATGAGGAGAGTTTTTTGGGATAGGGGTGCCATCATCGTCATGCCATGAACCGGGTGAGGAAGGTTTCCACATTCAGTAATGACCAGATAAATAGACGGCGATTCTGTTTACCGTCCAGATGTTCCTGCACCAGCTCATGGATGGTCCTTTTATCAAGTATCTCATAGATACGGGGAGTGCCTTCCAGCAGCATGCTGCGCACGTAGTCGATGCTTTCGCCTTTGAACCAGCTGGCATCCGGTGCGGAGAAGCCTTGCTTGATGGCACCCGTGATATCGGCCGGGAGGTAGCGCTTCATCACGTCGCGCAGGATTTGTTTGCCGTCACGGGTCTTCTCGAAATACTTGCCGGTCTTGTGGCCGGGCTCGTTCTCGTTCATACGTACGACTTCGCGCAGATTATTGAGCTTGAGGCTGACAGGGCAGCGCATGGCGAAATCGACTAGATCATTATCGAGGAAGGGAACGCGGGATTCCAGTCCATGGGCCATGCTGAGTTTATCCTCGACCACAAGCAGGCCATGGAGGAAGGTCTTCGCCTCGAAATACAATGAGTGATTAATGTAATCCTCGGGACGCTCCAGCGTATTGGCGTGATTGGCGAAGACGTCACGGAAAATGTCGCGCGTTACCACATGGCCGACTTCGCCCCAAACAGGCGCGAAGAGTTTCTTGATAGTGGAGTTAGGAATGAGGCGCTGCCAAAACTGGTAGTAGCGGTCGATGTATTGTTCAAAATTGTCGCTGGTGGCGGCACGGTAGTAGCGCCAGGGGTAGCCTGCGAACAGCTCATCACCCCCTGCGCCCGAGAGGACGACCTTGACGAATTTACCGGCAAGGCGTGCGGCATAGTAGTTTGGATAGCTCTGGCCGACGCGCGGCTCCTCGAGGTGCCAGGCAAGGTTGGGCATGGCGCGCTCCATGTCGCCGGCTTTAAGGACGGTCTCGTAGTGGTCGGTCTTGAAGCGGGCGGAAAGGGCTTCGGCTTGGGCGCGCTCGTCGAACGCCAGTTCGATGCCCGAGGCAGAGCTGAGGTTAAAACCGCAGGTGAATGTTTTTAAATACGGATGCGCAGCAGAGGCGATGGCGGTGATAGAGCCGGAATCGATCCCGCCACTTAAATAGCTGCCGATTTCGACGTCCGACATCATCTGACGGATGACGGCCTGACGGAAGAGGCGATCCAGTTCTTCGCGATATTCATCGGCGCTGAGGGCATGGTCAGGCTCGCGGAAATGGAAGTCCCAGAATTGTACAAAGCGGAGTTTTGGCTTGGGCTTGTTCAGGTTCAGCACCGCATAATAGCCGGCAGGGAAGAGCTGGATATCGTTGATGAGGGTCTGGTCGGTGAAGATGTTCTGGAAGGTGAAATATTCCAGCAATGCGGGTTTGTTCAGTGTGCGGCGGAAACCGGGAATGGCGAAGATGGCCTTCTGTTCGCTACCGAAGGCGAACTGATTATTTTGCATGCTATAGTAGAGGGGTTTAATGCCATAGCGGTCGCGGGCAAGGATGAGGGTTTGTTCGTGCCGGTCCAACAGGGCGATGGCGAACATGCCGTTGAAGCGGGTGATGGCCTTGCGGCCCCATTCGGCGATGGCGTTGAGGACGACCTCGCTATCGGTGGTCGAGCGGAACTGGTAGCCAAGCGCAATCAGCTCCTCGCGCAGTTCGCGGTAGTTGTAGATCTCCCCGTTGTAGCTGAGCACGTAGCGCGCGTTCATCGAGACCATGGGTTGTGCGGCTTGGGCGGAGAGGTCAATGATGGCGAGGCGGCGGTGGCCCAGACCGACATTGCGTTCGATCCAGTGGCCTTCGCCATCCGGTCCGCGATGGGCGATGGCGTCGGTCATGGCTTTGAGGGTAGTGGGGGCGACGGCGGTGCCGTCCAGCTGGATCAATCCGGCGATGCCGCACATGTCAGCTGCTCCGTTTGGTGGCGTGCAGGTAGAGGCCATATCGGTGAGGGTCGCCCTTGTAGTCGTAGCGGGTGGTTTCTTCGATGGTCATACCTTCGAATGCAGCGAGGATCTCGGACTCGCGGAAATGATGGAAATGAACGGCGTCACCCATCAGGTCAGCGTTGTGGGTCCAGATGAGGGTGCACAGGTAGAGACTGCCGCCGGGCTTCAACACGCGGTGGGCTTCAGCGAGGCCGCGGCGCCAATCGAGGATATGGTCTAGGCTGGTATTGAAGAGGGCGTTGTCTAGGCTGTTGGCGGCTACGGGAAGGTATTCACCGACACCGATGAGACGAAACGGTTGTTCGCGCGTACAGAAGGGGTCAAGGCCGAGATAGCATGCGGCGGGTGGCAGCAGGCTTGCGCCGATGGCGGAGTCGTCGCATCCGATATCGAGCACGGTGCCGCGCGCATTGGCGCATAGGGCGCGCAAGCGATAGAGATGGCGCTGGTAGTGAGCGTTCGTTGGCGACGCGTTGATTTCGCCTGATTGCTTGATAGAGGCGAGCAGGAAGTACTGCATGAAGGCGTCGTAATCGAGGGCGTAGGGTACGCTCAGGCGGTCGGTGAATGCGCTATGGAGGCGAGCGGGTAACAGCAGCGGTGCCTCGCCGCGCAGGGGGTAGGTGTGCGTGCCGTCGCTGAGGCCTGCATGGTTAAGGGTCAAGGATTTTGCCGAATCCGGCGAGGCGAGCAGGGTAAGGGTTTCAGTCAAGGTGAGCGATTTAGAATGCGGGGCACTTGTGAGCTCGGCCACGGAAACTGTGCGCGTGTCCTCGAGTACGGGCGGTCGCGCGCGCGGCATCATGCTGCGAGCCCGACGGCTTTGCGGCGGGATTCGACTTCGGATTTATGCGATTTACGCCAGGCGATGAGGCGGCGTAGGCCTTCCTCGAGGTCGATGCTGGCGGTGAAGTCAATCTCGCTGCTTGCGCGTTTCGGGCAGCCGATGCGGTTGCGTACGAGGGTGGCCTGCGAGCGCGGCGCGAGCTGGATGGGTTTGCTGCTGCCAGTCAGGACCAGTAGCATTTCGGCAAGGGTTCTAAGCGAGGTGCGTTTGCCGGTGCCGACATTGTAGAAGCGGTCGGATGTGCTCGCTTTCATAGCGCAGATGTTGGCGGCTGCGCAATCCTCTACCGCGACGAAATCGAAGGCTTCGCTGCCATCGCCCAGAATTGTCGGGCCTTCGCCGCGGTCGATCGCATCCAGCATTTTCATGATCACGGCGATGTAGGCACCATGGTAATCCTGACGCGGGCCGTAGACATTCATGTAGCGCAGGCCGACGAACTCGAGCCCGTAGCGGTGGTGGAAGGCGCGCATCATGGCTTCACCGGCAATCTTGGTGGCGCCGTAAAAATTCTTGTTGAGGAAGGGATGATCCTCATCCATCGGTTCGCTGACGGCATCGCCGTAGACCGAGGCGGAGGAGGAGTAGACGAGGCGTTTGACCTTTTTCTCGACACAGGCTTCCATGACATTGAAGGTGCCGCGGACATTCACGTCGAACGCGCTGCGGGGGAATTCATGGCATTGCAGGAGCCAGAGGGCAGCAAAATGGAAGGCGCCGTCGGCACCGTTGAGCGCAGCATGGAGGATGTCGGTCTGCTGGATATCGCCACCGGCTTCGTAGATTTTGACGCGTGGGTCTTTCAGGGCGTTCGCGAGGTTCTCTTCGCTGCCGCGGACGAAATTGTCGTAAATTACGATCTCCTTCACGTCCTGCCGGGTCAGTAAATCGACGGTGTGGGAGCCGATAAGGCCAGCGCCGCCGATGACTACGATTTTCTTGCCTTGCATTTCCATGGCCTGATTCCGTTGATGTTGAACGGGAAACTAGAGGTTTCGCTTAGGCTGGTCAAGACAAAGGGCGTGTTAGCGGGCGGTTAAAAATGCCTTTAAATGGCTGGCGATTTTGGCGCTGGCGTCGCCGTTTCCGTAATCGGCGATGTTTTTACGCGGCTGGTAATCGGCGACGGTCCAGAGGCGGTTCCAGCCATTATGTACGGTCTCGACCCATTCGGTCTCGTCGCGTAGCGTGACGCAGGGCACGCGATGGAAATAAGCTTCCTTTTGCAACCCGCCTGAATCGGTGAAGACGGCGCTAGCGTGGTGGACGAGCCAGGCCATATCGAGATAGCCCAGCGGATCGACCAGGTGAAGATGCTGCGGTTGTTTGGATAACGCGCTCAGGATTTTGCGGGTGCGGGGGTGGACGGGCATCACGATCTGGGTCGTTTCGCCCTGCTTCTCGAGCCATGCGATCAATGCTGCGAAGCGCTCCGGGCTATCGGTGTTCTCGGCGCGGTGGAGGGTGCAGACGGCGTAGGTCTTAGGTTCAAGTTTCAAATCCTTGAGGATGGTCGATTGCATTTTCGCGCGTTTGGTCGCTTCGATAGTTGCGTCCATCATCACATCGCCAACGGCGATGACGCCACTCTTAATTCCTTCCGAGGCAAGATGATCGATCGCGGTTTGCGTCGGGCAGAAGAGCAGCGCGCTCACATGGTCGACGAGGATGCGGTTGATCTCCTCGGGCATGGCGCGATTGAAGGAGCGCAAGCCAGCTTCGATATGCACCACAGGAATGTTGAGTTTAGCTGCTGCAAGCGCGCCAGCCAGGGTAGAGTTGGTATCACCGTAGGTCATTAATGCTGCGGGTTTCTCCTGCAGCAAAATCTGCTCTACGGCCTCGAGCATGCGGCCGGTCATGGCGCCGTGGCCGAGGCTGTTGATAGCGAGCTGGTGTGCTGGCGGCTCCATGCCGAGTTCACGGAAGAACTGGCCGGACATGGCATCATCGAAATGCTGGCCGGTATGGACGAGGATCTCACAGATGCCGGCGGCGCGCAGCGCTGCACTGACGGGAGCCGCCTTGATGAATTGCGGGCGGGCGCCGACGACTGTAACGATGGTGAGGTTGGTGGTCATGCGGCATTCTCGCTGGCTGGTGCAGATTCGTTGGTACGTTTTGACATTTCGGCATAGATATCGAGCACTTCATCGACCTTGCCGAGCATTTTGATGTGGCCTTTCTCGAGCAACAGGGCCTTGTTGCACAGGTCACGCAAAATCGCTGGTGCGTGGGAGGCCATGACCATGATGCGGGCCTGATCATATAACTGGTGCGCACGCTCGGTAGCTTTGTGCAGGAAATGGGCATCACCTGCGCCGATGGCTTCGTCGAGCACCAGGATTTCCGGGGTGATGGAGGTGCTGACCGCGAAGGCGAGGCGGACTTTCATCCCATCGGAATACATGCGCACGGGGAGGTTGAGGAATTCACCGAGTTCGCAGAAGGCTTCGATCTCGGGCGTGATGCGGGCAATCGTTTTTTTGTTCATACCGAGGATGAGACCCATGCCGCGGATGTTCTCGTACCCGGTCTTCTCGGGGTCGAGTCCGTTCATGAGGTTGAGCAGGACGGATATGTCGCCTTCGACCGTGAGCTTGCCTGAGGCGGTCGGCAGGAAGCCCCCGAGGGTTTTGAGCAGGGTGGATTTGCCCGCACCATTATGGCCGACCAGTGCCAGGCGGTCGCCATCTTCAAGCGTAAAGGAGATATTGTGCAGGGCCTCGACATACGAAACGCGGTTCGTTTCCTCGTAGATGCGCCCGCCGGTGGCCATATTGACGAGGCTGTGGCGCAGCTGGCTGGTGCGCACGGCGTAGAGCGGGTATTGAACGCATACATTATCGAAGACGATGCGGGCCATGGTCTATACCCAGAAGATCAGTTTGTAGCGCACGCGCTTATAGATGACGAGGCCAAGCGCGAGAACGACCACCATGCAGCCCAGTGAGACAATATAAGAAAGGGCGGTCGGGAGCTGGCCCATCAGCGGTGCGCGGACAATCTCGATCAAATGATAGAAGGGATTGAAGTCCGCGATCCAGGTGTGTTTCTTGAGCATCTCGCGCTGCCAGGCGATTGGTGTCATCAGCGGCATGAGCTGGCAGAGAACGCCCGCGATGGGAAAAACGTCGCGGTAACGGGCGTTGATGAGGCCGAAGCACAGGATGAAGCCGAAGGACGTGCCGATATGGATGACGAGGCCGGGGATGGCGAGCAGGGCCATCCAGGTCGGCGGGTGACCGATGCAGATCATCAGCAACAGGCAGACGGCGAGGTAATGGCCGTAGAGGATGACGTAGCGAATGAGGGCGCGCAGCGGATAGAAGAAGAGCGGCAGGCGGGTGGCGTTGATGAGTGGGGCGGCGCCGACAAAAACCTGCGCGCCATCGAGAATGGATAGCGAGAAGAAGGTCCAGACAAACATACCGGTGGCGGTGCGTGGCAGGTAGTCCGAGATGTTCTGGCCGAAGAGCGAGGCCATGACGACGGCCATGGCGAAGATCCAGGCGCAGGTGCTGAAGGTGAGCCAGATGGGACCGAGGAAGGTGCGTTTGTATTGCTGACGCACGTCGTCCCATCCGAAATAAAGCAGGGCGTCGTGGCGCTTCAGGGCGGTCATTAAATCCTGTCTGACCATGATGGCGGACACGGGGGCTCCTTTCGCAAGGGTAGGCGTGGTGAAAACTGAGCCTCACATAATCTATCCGCTTGCGGATTGGCAACATAAATGCAGTATATCGCCATCATGTGTGGAATCGCGGGAATCATTGAAAAGCAACGCCCTGAGGTCGATGCGGGCCGGTTGCATGCGATGACGGATGTCATTGCCCACCGGGGACCGGACGGGAAGGGGGTTGCGACGTTCGGCCCGGTGGGCCTTGGCCACCGGCGGCTGGCCATCCTTGACCTGAGCCCGCTTGGCGCGCAGCCGATGGGGTATCTCGATTCCGGGCTGACCATCGTGTATAACGGCGAAATCTATAATTATAAGGAAATCCGTGAGGAATTGATGGCGCAGGGCCACCGGTTCAAATCGCAAAGCGATACGGAAGTGATTCTCGTCGCCTATCTCGCCTGGGGCGAGGCATGCGTCGAGAAGTTCAATGGCATGTGGTCCTTCGCCATCCATGATGTGAAGGCCAATAAAGTGTTCTGCTCGCGAGACCGGTTTGGGGTGAAGCCCTTCTATTACCATGAGGATGGGCAGCGTTTTGTGTTCGGTTCCGAAATCAGGCAGCTGCTGCCGTTCCTCGACGAAGTGAAAGCAAACCGTGTGGCGGTAGAAAACTTCCTCGTCACCACGGGCAATGACCTTGGGGCGGAGACATTCTTTCAGGGCGTGGTTCGATTACAAGCCGGGCATTCGTTGATTTATGATTTAGCGAAACACACGCACCGCATTGTGGTACATTACACGCTGAAGCGACCAGTGGCTACGAGCACGCTGAGCCGCGAGGAAGCGGAGGATAAACTGTACAGTTTGCTGCGCGATGCGGTGAAGCTGCGGTTGCGTTCGGATGTGAAGGTGGGGACGTGCCTCTCTGGCGGACTCGATAGCTCGACGGTGGCGACACTCGCTGCCGGGCTGACGACCGGTGGCGCCTTCGCGGCGATCACGGCGGTGAGCGAGCAGGAGAGCAATAACGAAGTGGCCTATGCCGAGACGGTCGCGAAAAGTGCGAAGCTCGACTGGTATCAGGTGTGCCCGAGCTATGAGAATTTCATCGAGAGCCTGCCTGCCGTCGTGGTCGCGCAGGAGGAGCCGTTCGGCAGTGCGTCGATCGTGATGCAGTATTGGGTGATGAAGACGGCGCGCGACAATGCGATTCCTGTATTGCTCGACGGGCAGGGCGGGGATGAATTGCTGCTCGGGTATGAGCGGTATTACGCGACGTCTATCCTCGCAATGCTGCGCAGCAAAGGGCTTGGTGCCACGCTCAAGGAGTTGCGGCAGATCCGGCGCAATAACAGCAAAATGCATGCGCTGAATATTGCGAAATATCTTCTCGGTGCGGCGAGCTCTCATGTGCGGTATGGTTATTATGCCTATTGCCACCGCTATTTGAAAGTGCGGCCGGAACGTCCGGCACATCTGAAGGCGCTAAGCCGCTCGGTGACGGATGTGTGGGGGCTGCAGGCGCTCGATGTGACGACGACGAATTTGCCGATTTTGCTGCGCTTCGAAGATAAGAATTCCATGGCGCATGCGATCGAAACTCGGTTACCGTTCCTTGATTACCGGGTGGTGGAACTGGCACTGTCGCTGCCAGTGGATTACAAAATTCATGATGGCTGGTCGAAATGGATATTGCGCCACATCATGCGTGACAAGATGCCTGAGAGCATCGTGTGGCGGAAGAACAAGTTCGGGTTCGAGGCGCCGGAAGGCATCTGGCTGAAACGGCATGCGGACATCATGCAGAAAGCGGTGATGGATTCACCGCTACTGAACCAGCTTTCGGACCATAAGAAATTGTGCAGCCTTTATCCGAAGCTCGATGCGCGCAGCCGGTTCCGGCTGTATAGCGTGGCGTTGTGGGAATCGGCGTTCGGGGTGACGCTTTAGGCGCGGAAGGCGGCGGCCTCTTTTTCCAAAAATTCCGCAAAGTCAGTGTAGATGGCCTGTTTTGAGTAGTGCTCGGGCGGCACATTCGCGACCGCGGTGCGGTACTCTGGCAGATGTTCGGCGACATCGCGGATAGCGGCGGCCAGGGCCTCGGGGTTGCCGGACGGGCAGGTGCGGCCGAGTTTATGCTGCTCGATATATTCGCGGACTTCGCCGCGCAGGGAACAGACGATGGGCAGGCCAGCCGCGACATAATCGAAGAATTTGTTGGGCATGGCTTCGGCATGGCCAGAGAGGATGGCAATATGGTTATTCTCAAGTAATGCGCGCCCCGCATTCTTGTCGAGCCAACCGGGCAGCGAATAAAGGTCGGTGCCCTGCAGCGCCTCGCGCAGGGTCGGCATCAGGTCGCCATCCCCCGCGATGGTGATATGGATGGGGATGTGCTGGTCGTGCAGCATTTTTGCGGCAGTAGCGGTGCTCATCACATCCGCCGTGTGGCCGAGGGTGCCGAGGAAACAGGCGCGGATGGGTTCGCCCGGGGCGGGCTCACCCGCATGGGCGAAGCCTCCGTCGGAAAGGTTGGTGCCAAGGTAGAAGATGCCGCATTTCTCGCCGTCGGTGCGCTTGGATTTATTAAGCGCCCAGCGCAGCACGAAGCTGCTCATGGAGGTGAGGCGGGTCGCTTCGCGCAGGGCTTTGCCGGCATAGGGCCAGAGTAGGCAGGTGGCGAAGCAGACCAACGGCTTGAGCGGTCTGGGGGCGTAGTCGACAAAGGTGTCGGGCCACTGGTCGCGCACATCGACGATGACGGGGATGTTGCGGGGTTTGGCGTAGGCCAGCGCCTCGCGCACCCATTCGATGATGGGGTAGGCGACGACGATGATCTCGGGTGTTTCGGGCGATTTTTCGGCAATGGTGCGCCAGCGTTTGGCGAGGCGCCGATGGTGCAGGATACGGGCGATGGAGAGATTGCGGGTGTAGAGCCCGGCATGCAGCATGCGCAGGGTGACGCCGTTGGCTAGGCTCACATCCTGGTCATGGTCGGCATAGAGGGTCTTTTTCATGTGGTGGATGGTGGAGCACCACCATTGCACCTGATGACCGCGCTGCTGCAAAATCTCGGACAGCATGCCGACCCGCATCTGCTTGGTGCCGGGGCTGAGGGGCAGTTGTTCGCTATCTTTCAGTATCCATATGCGCATGGGACGAGCCCTACAATGAACGCCACGCGCGTTCCAGCGTAAAGTATAGCAATGCTGGACAGGGCGCATGGATGCTTTAGATTGGCCGCCTATGCAGGTCAACTCATTCATGCCGCGCCGGTTGCGCCAGTCGCCGTTCCTTTCAGCGGTGACGATCCTGTTGTCGGGCGCGACGCTGGCACAGCTGATTCCGTTGCTGACGATGCCGTTCCTTGCGCGAATGTACTTGCCGGAGATGTTCGCGGCACAGGCGCTGCTCATCATGATCACGACGGTGTGCGCGCCACTTTCGACCGGGAACTATGAGCTTGCCATTCCCATTCCACGGTTGCGCAGGCGGGCGGATGCGATTGCGACGATGACGCTGTTTTTGTGCTTAGGTTTTTGCGCTGCAATGTTGCTGGTGATTTGGCTGTGCTGGGGGTGGATCTCGACAACCTCGCCACTGGCGCCGCTGCATCACTGGGTGCTGGCGAGTCCGGCGGTGGTGTTGGCGGTGACGCTGGCCAACATCTGCAATTACTGGCTGCTGCGCGAGGGGCGCTTCGTGCGGCAGACGATGAGCAAACTGTTCCTGGCTGGCAGCACAGCGGTGCTGATGATCCTCTTTGGATTGCTGCATGTGCCGAGCGGATTGCTGATCGGTTTTGCGGTCGGCCAATGGGCGGGGGCGCTCGCAGCATTATGTTTTGCGTATCGCGCCGGGTTGCGCTTCACGGTGGAGCGGATGTATGCGCTCGCCATCCTGCGGCATTACCGGCAGTTTCCGATCTTTGGCAGTGTGCCGACGGTCATCAGCAACATGGCGGTGCAGTTGCCGCTGATGCTGATCACCGCGCGATTCAGCTATGCGGATGCAGGAAATTATGCAGTGGTGCGTAGTTTATTCAATGCAGGGAGCATGCTGATCGCACTCGCCGTTGGGCAGGTGTTGATGAAGCATGTGGCTCAGCGGGCGCAGCAGCGCTTGCCCATCTGGCCTTATTACCGACGGCTGGCGCTGGCATTGTTCGCGGGGGCGTGTGGGCTGTCGGCGGGCGCGTTCGTGTTCGGGCACTGGTTCTTCCGGCTGTATCTGGGTGCGGCATGGACACAGGTCGGGTGGATCGCCCAGTTGTTATCGATCAATATCGTGTTCATGGTGACGGCGAGCGCCCTGTCGTTCGCGGCGCTGGCATTGAAGCAGGTGAAGACGGTCGCACTGTGGCAATGCAGTTATGGTGTGCTGGCGGCCGGGCTTTTCTTCCTGCGCGGTGATACTTTCCCGCAATTCGTCGGGACGCTGGTCGGTCTCGAGACGTTTGCGTATGGCACGTATGCGGTGCTCGTATCGTGGGTGGTGTGGCGGCATGACCGGTCGCGGTTTGGCGCGGTATAATATAGGAATTGGCGCACTCGACTGGAGTCGAACCAGCAACCTTTGCCTTCGGAGGGCAACGCTCTATCCAGTTGAGCTACG
>JBMOIY010000055.1:0-12732 GCA_049317085.1 Rickettsiales bacterium
TTGGGTTTGCTTTCTTACAGGCGGTATCGGTGAGCTTCATGGGGGCACATTCCTTGCCTTGTTATCGTATGCCCCCTGTTGTGCCCCCAAAAAACTTGGTTTTGGCTGCAGTGCATTGGAAGGCAATATGCCACATAATCGTTGAAAAATATAGTGTTTTTGGATGGATTTGGACACACTTGGAGTGTGTATTTGGTGACCCCTACGAGATTCGAACTCGTGCTACCTCCGTGAAAGGGAGGCGTCCTAACCACTAGACGAAGGGGCCATATGCTCGGGGGTTGGCCCCAAAACAGGCGGGAGATACACCATGGCGAGCCGGTCAAGTCAAGAGGATTGTAGGGCGGCTTTGTCAGAGGCTTAGCTGGCCTTCGCGACGTCGTTGATCATGAATTGGGTGGATTCGCGGCCCTGGTAGGTGTTTTTCTTGAGTTCGCCGAGGATGTGCAGGGTTTTTTCGGCTTGGAGCCATTCGCCCAGCACGGTGCCGATGGCGTTGAAGGCGATGGCGTTCAGGCGGCTGGTACCGGATTCATCCGCCAGTGTTACGCGCAGGTGCTTGTCTTTCATGATGGCGACATGGGCGATGCGTGCGTTCGGGACTACGAAACGCGGGCCGGGGTTGCCGATGCCGAAGGGCCCGGCGCGGGCGATGTCGTCGAGGGTTTCGAGCGTGGCGCCGCTGACACTCAAGGTGCCGTCATACTGCACGACGCGGGCATCGGTGTAGGCGGCGACGCTTGCGACCATGCGGCCGATGAGGAATTCGTGGAGGTCGGCGAGTTTGCTGGCATCCGTGCTGAAGCCTGCGGCCATGGCGTGGCCGCCGCCTTTTTCGATGAGGCCTTCGGCGACGGCGGCGTGGATGGCGGCGCCCATATCGACGCCGGTGACCGAGCGGGCGGAGGCTTTGGCGCTATCATTTTCAATGGCGACGACGATGGCGGGACGGCTGTAGCGCTCCTTGATTCTGCCAGCGACGATGCCAATGACGCCCTGGTGCCAGCCCTCCCCCGCCACCATGATGACGGGGAGGTTGTTCTGCTGCTCAGCGAGCGCGAGCGCGTGTTCGAGGACGCCTGCTTCGATGGCTTGCCGCTCCTGATTATGCACGTCGAGGGTCGCGGCGATCTGGCGGGCGGCGGCTTCGTCGGTGGCTGTCAGCAGCTCGACGCCGAGACCGGATTTGCCGACGCGGCCACCGGCGTTGATGCGGGGCCCAAGCAGAAAGCCGAGATGGTAGACGTTGGGTGCTTCATCCATGCGTGACACGTCTGAAAGTACAGAGAGCCCCAGGCTGCGTCGCTGGGCCATGACTTTGAGTCCTTGGGCGACGAAGGCACGGTTCAGGCCGGTGAGCGGCATGACATCGCAAACGGTGCCGAGGGCGACGATATCGAGCATCGCGAGGAGATTGGGTGCGGGGTTTTGCACAAAGAAACCTGCGTCGCGCAGACGTTGATTTAGGGCTACCAGAAAAAGGAATGTCACGCCTACCGCTGCAAGCTGTCGGTGGGGGGAGGTTTCGTCGACGCGGTTGGGGTTGACGATGGCGTGGGCGGGTGGAAGTGCGCCGCTTGAGAGATGGTGGTCGAGCACGATGACGTCGACATTGCGGTCATAGGCATACTGGATGGGTTCGTGCGAAAGGGTGCCGCAATCGACGGTGATGATGAGGCGCGCACCCTGCCCGATCAGTGTTTTGAAAGCTGGAATTGTCGGGCCGTAGCCTTCGAGTATACGGTCCGGGATGTAGGGCGTGATGTTGACACCAATGGTGCCAAGATACTGCATCAGCAGGGTGGTGGAGGTGGCACCATCGACATCGTAGTCGCCGAAGATGGCGATGGGGTGTTTGTCCTCGATGGCTTTGATGATGCGGTTGACGGCTTTGTCCATGTCGAGCAGGTGGAAGGGGTCCGGCAAATAATCGCGCAAGGTGGGTGCGAGGAATTGCGGGGCGTCATCGACCGATATTTTGCGGCCGGTGAGGATGCCCGCTACCAGTTCGCTGACGCCGTGTTGCTGGGCGATGGCGGTGGCGGAGCGCGCATCATCGTGGCGGGCGCGCCATGGCAGGGCGGATGCGGTTTGTGTGAATTTCATGGATGGAATGTAGGCGTTCCGCCAAGTGAAATCCAGTGCGGAACGTAGCTAGTAGATTAGCGCCCGAGATCGTTAGAAGGCTTAGTGGGTTTTACGCCAAGCGCGTTCGCCATGTCGCGCACGCTGACGCCTTCTCTTTGCAACTGCTCGTCCAGCTTATACTTTGCAAGCATGTTACGCATGTTGCTGATGTCGCTGGTCTGCTGCGCACTGAGGCCGAGTTTCTCGCGGGCGATTTCGTCGGCACTGGGGCCTGAGGGTGGCAACAAGGGAGCAAGCGCTTTGCGCTGTTCTGGGGGTAGGCCTTTCAGGATGGCTTCAAGCCCCTCGCGGCTGACGAGGCGGTCTTTTTTGTCTTCCTCGATTTCCTTATCCAGCCGCGCGCGTTCGGTGTTCTGGCTGTCCTGTTCACGGGCGACGCCGGGCTGTTTGAATTTGTTGGTGTCGAGGATGTCCTTCTGGCGCACGAGGGTGTTCTTGAGGTCGCCTTCCAGCTGGTTGAGGGCGCGGACGCTGTCGGCTATTTCGTTGGCGATATTGGCGGCATCCGTGTTGTTCGCGCCATATTGCTTGAGGCGGATGAAGAGCGTTTGCGGATCGAGATCATTGCCCGAACCCAAGGCGCCGCGCTGGCCAACTGCGGGAGCGACGATGTTCTCGATGAGCTGAGACCTTGGGCCTACGGGATTCTTCGGAGATGCATCCACTTCGTCGCGCAGTTTCAGTGCTTTGAGGATGTCGTCTTTCAGTTCCTGCTGGTCCCGGTCGCCGGGATTGCTTTTCTTGTAGTTGTTGACGATATGGCTGGCCATCTCGGCTTTGGTGATGACACGGTCGCCATTCGCATCGGCCCGGCGGAAGTTGTTCAGTGCGCCTGCTACGTCATCCTGCTCTGCCATGATCGACTCACTCCTATTCTGAGGGATTTTAGCAAAAGGCTATTAATAAGTCATTAACGAAGCAGCTAAAACTAGCTAAATCTCTGTTTTCATGCCGAAATTATGAGTGGCTTCGATCCAGCGGACGGTGCCGGTGGCGCTACGCATGACGATGGAGTGGGTGCTTGCGCCGCCCGGCCAGCGTTTGACTCCCTTCAGCATGCTACCATCTGTAACGCCGGTCGCTGCGAACATCACGTCGCCTCTGGCCATTTCGGTGAGGATGTATTTGCGGGTGAAATCGGTGATACCCATTCGGCGGGCGCGTTCTTTCTGTTCGTCTTCGCCATCGAACAGCAAACGCCCTTGCATCTGCCCGCCGATGCAGCGGAGTGCGGCGGCCGCAAGCACGCCTTCGGGCGCGCCGCCGATGCCCATGTACATATCGATGCCGGTGGTTGCAGTGGCGGTGGCGATGACGCCAGCGACGTCGCCATCTGGAATTAATTGCACGCGGCAACCGGCTTCACGTAGTTTGGCGATCTTCTCGGCGTGGCGCTCACGTTTCAGGATGACGACGGTGAGGTCACCGATTTCTTTGCCTTTGGCTTTGGCGAGGTTCTTAAGGTTCACAGCAACGGTTGCATCCATATCGACGACGCCTTCTGGCAGGCCTCCGCCTACTGCAATTTTATCCATGTAGACATCCGGCGCATGCAAAAAGCTGCCATGTTCGCCCATGGCAACGACGGCCAGCGAGTTGGGGCCGGAGGTGGCGCAGAGGGTGGTGCCTTCGAGTGGGTCGAGCGCAATGTCGATGCGCGGACCTTCGCCGGTGCCGACTTTTTCGCCGATATAGAGCATGGGGGCCTTGTCGCGCTCGCCTTCACCAATCACGACGGTGCCGTCGATGGTGAGGCCATTCAGCGCTTCGCGCATGGCGTTGACGGCGGCCTGGTCGGCGGCTTTTTCTTCACCGCGGCCGGTCCAGTGCGAACTCGCGAGCGCTGCAGCTTCGGTGACGCGCACGGCTTCGAGGGCGAAGTTGCGGTCCATGATCCAGCTTTTGCTCGGGGCGTCGGTGTTGTAGGCGGGTTCCATGATTCTCTCCTAGGATTCGATGCGCAATACCACAGGAGCGGTAACGCTGATAGGTAATTTTGCGATGGTGGCAGCGGCGCGGGCGACGGCGGCTTCGTTGGTTTCGTGGGTGATGACGATGACCTGCGCGGAATGATCGCTCGCGATGGCGCGCTGGGTGATGGAGTGGACAGAGATGGATTCGCCTGCGAAAGCGCGGGTGAATTCGGCAAGAACGCCGGGTTCGTCTTTCAGCGACAGGCGCAGGTAGTAGCAGCCTTGATGGGCGTCGAGCGGTGCGGCGGCGGGCTGCAGCAAATCTTTTGCTGCAACGGTGAAGGCGGGGAAAGTGTCGCCACGGGCGATGGCGATGATGTCGGCGACGACGGCGGAACCGGTGGGGCCACCCCCTGCCCCGCGGCCTTCGAACACGACGCGGCCGACGGCATCACCCTCGACCTGCACGGCGTTGAATGGGCCGTCGATGACGCCGAGCGGCGAAGTAGCGGGCACGAGGCATGGGTGGACGCGCTGCAGCAATTTGCCGTTTTCCATGGTGGCAATGCCGAGCAGTTTGATGCGGTAGCCGAAGCTGGCGGCATAGTCGATATCGGCAATGCTGATGCGGCAGATGCCTTCAACATGGACCGCAGCAAAATCGGGGCGCGTGCCGAAGGCGAGGCTGGCGAGGATGGAGACTTTGTGCGCGGTGTCGATGCCGTCGACATCGAAACTTGGGTCGGCTTCGGCGTACCCCAGTTTTTGCGCGTCAGCGAGGACGTCGGCGAAGTCGCGCTGTTCTTTCTGCATGGTGGTTAGGATGTAGTTGCAGGTGCCGTTCAGGATGCCGGCGATGCGCAATATTTTGTTGGCGGCGAGGCCGCTGCGCAACGCGCCGATGATGGGGATGCCGCCTGCTACTGCAGCTTCGAAAGCGAGGACGACGTTATTTTGTTCGGCGAGCTGCGACAGGGCAAAGCCGTGTTTGGCGATGAGGGCTTTGTTTGCTGTGACGACGTGTTTTCTGTTTTGCAGGGCGGTGGTGACGACATCCCGTGCGATGCCTTCATCGCCGCCGATGAGTTCGACAACGACATCGATGTCGGCTGCATCTGCGATTTTTTTGGCGTCGGATTCGATGCGGATGCCGTCGAGTTTGGCGTCACGTTTCTTTTTTACATCGCGCATGCTGACGGCGATGACGTTGACGTCGCGGCCGGTGCGGGCAGCAATCGCTGCAGCATTCTGTTGGATGAGTAGCAAGGTGCCGACCCCGACGGTGCCGAGACCTGCGATGCCGATGCGAAGGGTTGTACTCACGCTTTTTTTGCCTTTTTGGGTTTGGTCTCGTCCTGCTGAAGGAAGGCCTTGATGTTGCGCACGGCCTGGCGCAGGCGCTGCTTGTTCTCGACGAGGGCGATACGGACATGGCCGTCGCCATATTCCCCAAAGCCGATGCCAGGAGCGACGGCGACCTCCGCCTGATCGAGCAGCAATTTGCTGAACTCGAAGGAGCCGAGATGTTTGTATTTCTCAGGCAATGGTGCCCAGATGAACATGCTGGCTGCAGGGTTGGGCACCATCCACCCCGCTTCATGCAGGCCTTTGACGAGGATGTCGCGGCGCTCGCGGTAAAGGTCGCGCATCTGGTCGACATAATCCTGCGGGCCATTGATGGCGGCGACGGCGGCGGCCTGGATGGGTGTGAAGGTGCCGTAATCGAGATAGGATTTGATACGCGTAAGGGCGTGGATGAGTTTTTTGTTGCCGGCCGCAAAACCGACACGCCAGCCGGCCATGGAGTAGGTTTTACTCAAACTGGTGAATTCGATCGCGATGTCCATCGCGCCGGGCACCTGCAGGATGCTAGGTGGGGGATTGCCGTCGAAATAGATCTCGCAATAGGCGAGGTCGGAAATGATGTAGACGCCATACTCGGTGCACATTTTCACCAGCTTTTCGTAGAAGGCGAGATCAACCACTTCGGCGGTGGGGTTGCCGGGATAGTTGACGATGACGGCAATGGGCTTGGGTGTCTGGTTTTTAAAGGCGCGTTCGAGCAGTTCGAAGAAATCGGCGCCTTCGGTCATCGGCAAATAACGCACTGTCGCGCCGCTGATGACGGGGCCGTAGGCGTGGATAGGGTAGCATGGATTGGCGGTGACGATAACATCGCCCGGGGCGGTGATGGCCTGCACGAAATTGGCGAGGCCTTCCTTGCTGCCAATGGTGGTGATGATCTGCGAATCGGGATCGAGATCGACGCCGAAGCGGCGTTTGTAATACCCGGCTTGCGCTTTGCGCAGGCCGTTGATGCCGCGGCTGACCGAATAGCCGTGCGCGGTCTCGTCAAGCGCGACCTCGCGCAGTTTTTCGATGACATGCTTGGGCGGCGCTGTGTCCGGGTTGCCCATGCCAAGGTCAATAATGTCGCGGCGCTGGGCTCGGTGGGCGGCCTTGATCTTGTTCACCTCGGCAAACACGTAGGGTGGCAAGCGGCTGATGCGGTAAAATTCTTCCATGATGCGGTGCACTCTATGTGTGCGCCGCCTGAGATGTCAACCAGCGCTTGGTTTTTTAATATCTACGATCCGCGTAGCGGGAGGGCGCGATGTAGCCATTGCTGACATCCGTCGGGGCCGCATTGTAGAGATTGCTATTGCGGCTGCGATGGGTGGTGATAGGTGCATTATCTGCTACGGCGAGCGGGTCGAAATCCCCACGGCGAGCAGTTGAGGCGCGGGTTACAGCGGGAGCGGGTAGTTCAGCGATCGCTACTTCTTGAGCGCGAGTGGCAACAGCGGTTCCGGCAACTACCGGCACGCTGGTCACGGCCGGGGCGTATTGGGCGTTCGCGTTGATGGGTAGCGGTGAATACACGACTGGCACTGAGGCTTTCGGCGCATAAGCAATGGTAGCAGGTGCAGGCGCATACTGGGTTTCAGGTAGCGCACCAAGCGGCGCGGGCGGTGCGAAGTTCGGCGATGGTGGCGGCGGGGTCGGCGCCTGCATCACGATGCGCGGTGCGGTGTAGGTATTGGTCACCACTTCCGGATGGGTGACGCGCAGGGAAGAAACCGGCTCATTGCGGATGGTCGCCGGGGCGAGCGCGGGTGCTGGAATCGGGTTCAGCACTGGCTGGCTCATGGGCAAGGAGACGACCGGATCGTTCGGTGGGATGGTGCCTTCGGTGGCCGGAAGTTCAGAAAGCATGGATGGCTCGGCTGCGGCGTCACGCGATAACGCCGCTTTGCTGATCTCCGATTGGGTGCGGTCCTGCTCGAGGTAGGACTTGGTTTCGATCAGGCGCGACTGGGTGCTTCCGGGCCCGTTGAGCGTGGGACGCGCGGGCACGGAATGCAGATCCGGGTAATCATTTGCAGCGACTTGAAACTGATTCTCCATCGGAATGCGACGCTCGGAGACACTTGCCATTTCCCGCTCGGCCTGTGCGCGGGTCGATGGGTCAACCGGTGGCAGATTCGGCAAATCACTGCGAGTGACGGCGGTAACGGGTGCAGCCCGTTCCATCGCAGCGACTTGCTGCGGGGCGACCTGCATGGTGTCGCGCACGGTGTTGTTGCTTTGTGGACCGACACCGATGGTGGTAACGTTCAGTTGTGGCTTGTGTGGTGCACCGAGTACTGTGTTGTGGCGCGGCTCGTTCGTATCCGGCGGGATGAGGTAAGCACAGCTGCTGAGCAGCAGGGCGATAGAGAACGGCAGTGCTACCTGGGATATGCGCATGGGATGCCCGAATCGATGCTGAATGTTTTTCTTGTTTAGGTTGCGACGCTACCGTCCACAAGGGGATTTGTCCAGTACAGGAAAAGTAATCCACAGATTGCATCACCCCTCATAATAGCCTATGTAGTTCGGCCATGATTAGAGCAGCACATAAACAGATGCCCAACGCCCCTATCCAACCCATCGATGCTCAGGCATTCGCAGAAAATCTCGCGAAGGCGAGTGATATCTGGCAACGGATCGCGCAGGCATGTATGGCGGAGCAGATGAAGCGCTCCGGCAGCATGGGGCATTCTGATCCGATGAGCATGGCGGAATCGGCGATCCATCTGGCACGCCATGTCAGCATCGACCCTGAACGGATGGTGCAGGCGCAGTTGGGACTGATGAATGACCATCTCAAACTCTGGGGCTGGTGGACGAATAAATTGCTGGGCAAGGAACAGGCACCGTTTGTGGAAGCGGCGCCGCGCGACAAACGGTTTGCCGACCCGACATGGACGAGCAGCGCGGTGTATGATTTCATCAAGCAGCAATACCTTGTCAATGCACGGTGGCTGCAGGATATGGTGAGCAATGTGGACGGGCTAACCGAGCATGAGCGGCAGAAGCTCGGTTTCTTCACACGGCAATTCATCGATGCGACCTCGCCTTCCAACTTCGCGCTGACCAACCCCGAGGTGATGCGCACAATGATCGACACGAACGGCGAAAGCCTGGTCGCAGGCCTCACCAACATGCTCAATGATTTCGAGAAGGATGGCGGCAAGTTCAGCATCTCGATGACGGATGAGAAGTCGTTCACGCTGGGCGTGAATATCGCGGCGACGCCGGGCAAGGTAATCTACGAGAACGACCTGATGCAGCTCATCCAGTATAATGCCGTCACCGAGAAAGTGTATGCGGTGCCGCTGCTGCTGGTCCCCGCATGGATCAATAAGTATTATATCTTCGACCTTACGGGAGAGCGCTCGTTCATCCAGTGGCTGACGAAGAAGGGTTATAACGTGTTCGTTATTTCCTGGGCGAACCCGGATGAGAAACTGGGGCGCAAAGATTTCAACGATTATCTGCAGCAGGGCCCGCTGTCGGCACTCGATATTATTGAAGATATTACGGGTTCAGACAAGACGGCAGTTATCGGGTACTGCTTGGGTGGAACACTGTCAGCAATCACGCTGTCCTATCTAAAATCCATTGGCGAGGATGCGAGGGTGGCGTCAATGACCTACCTCACCACGCTGGTTGATTTTGCGGATGCGGGGGAAATCTCGGTGTTTATTGATGATAGCCAGTTGGAGTCGCTTGAGAACCGGATGAGCGAGCGCGGGTTCCTCGATGCAAGCGAGATGGCGACGACGTTTAACATGCTGCGAGCGAATGATCTGATCTGGTCATTCGTTATCAATAATTACCTGCTCGGCAAACAGCCCTTCCCGTTCGACCTGCTGTACTGGAATTCGGATTCGACACGGATGCCAGCGACCATGCATGCGTTCTACTTACGCAATATGTATCAGAAAAACCTGCTCATCAAACCCAACGGACTGACACTGCTCGACACGCCGATCAATTTGACGAAGATCACCACGCCTACCTATATCCTTGCAACGCGTGAGGATCATATCGCGCCGTGGATGTCGGCCTATATCGCGACGCAGACCTATGAAGGGGAGGTGACGTTCACGCTCGCGGATTCCGGACATGTGGCAGGCGTTATCAACCCGCCGAAGAAAAAGAAATACTGCTACTGGGTAAACGACCAGCTGCCGCCGAAGGCCGAGGATTGGCTGGCGAGCGCCGCCGAACACCCGGGCAGCTGGTGGGACCACTGGCACCACTGGCAGGCGCCGCGCGCGGGCGACAAAATCAAGGCGCGCAAACACCCCGGCAATGTGCGGCATAAGGCCATCGAAAAAGCACCGGGGCGGTATGCGAAGGTGAAGGCTTAGTTCGGCGAATATGCGCCGAACGAAATCGTTCCCTCTACTTCACCCAAGGCTACAGTATCAAAATAAGCATGCGCTGGCACACTGCTCATGGTCATGCTGCCTCATACTGAATTTCCAGCATGATGCGCTCGGTTGGGGTTACCGGGAAGTGCTGGCCCGGTTTTGGGCTGGCGGGGGCTCTTATAGGTTCCTAACAAACTCGTTGACAACCCTCCGGTGTGCCACTAGAAAGCCCACCCTTACTGGTTTCACTACAACAAAAAAGAGCACGTCATGTCCACGTACTCGGCAACGCCGAAAGATATTAAAAAAGAATGGGTTATGTTCGACGCTGAAGGCGTTGTCCTCGGACGTCTCGCGAGCCATATCGCGAAGGTCCTGCGCGGGAAACATAAGCCGACCTTCACCCCGAACGCAGATTGCGGCGACCATGTCGTCATTATCAACGCGGACAAAGTGAAGCTCACCGGGCGTAAGCGCGGGAAAAAGGTCTATTACTACCATACCGGTTACGCAGGCGGTATCAAGGAGCGTTCGGCTGAGAACATCCTTGCTGGCCAGCACCCGCACCGCGTGATGGAAAAGGCCATCGAGCGCATGATGCCCAAGGACAGTCCGCTTTCGCGCGCTCAGGTCAAGCATCTGCACATTTACAACGGCAGCGAGCACCCGCACGCTGGTCAATCGCCTAAGCTGATCGACTTCGCCGCGATGAACGAAAAGAACGCACGTTAATAATAGGATAGACCATGGCAACGGCAGAAGAAACGGCAATCAACGACGCTCGCAAGCCCACGATCGACAAACTGGGCCGTGCGTATGGCACGGGTCGTCGTAAGGACGCGACTGCACGCGTTTGGATCAAACGCGGCACGGGCAAGATCGAAGTAAACGGTAAGACCCTCGAGCAATATTTCGCGCGTCCTGTTCTGCGCATGATCATCAATCAGCCGTTCGCGGTGCTGGATGCTGCTGGCAAATACGATGTGTTCGTGACGGTATGCGGCGGTGGTCTTTCGGGCCAAGCCGGCGCGGTTCGCCACGGCATCAGCCGCGCGCTAGATGCGTATGACCCAAGCCTGCGCCCTGTGCTTCGCAAGTCGGGCTTCATGACGCGCGACAGTCGTACTGTTGAGCGTAAGAAATACGGCCGCGCCAAAGCGCGTCGTAGCTTCCAGTTCAGCAAACGCTAGTATTTGGATGCTACGGGTTGGTCTGCTGACCAACCCTGCGCGCAGCACTTGCTGGCTCATGGCTGGCTCGCCCTGCTCGCTTCGGATAATAAACCCCGGAATAGCGAAAGCGGTTCCGGGGTTTTTCCTTTAAGGAGTTCTCATGACACAGACCATCAACACTGCCATCCTTGGTGCTTCCGGTTACACAGGGGCTGAGTTGCTGCGGTTGCTGCAGAACCATCCGGCATTTCGGATTGTGGCGCTTACTGGCGATAGCCAAGCTGGGAAGCCGATGGAGGCAGTGTATCCGCATTTGCGGGCACGCTCCCTTCCCGCGTTGGTGAAGCATACGGAAGTAGATTTTTCGGACATTCAACTCGTGTTCTGTTGCCTGCCGCATGGGACGACGCAGGAGATCATTGCGGGTCTGCCGAAGCATGTACGCATTGTCGATCTGTCGGCGGATTTCCGGCTGGAGGATGGGGTGGATTATGCCGAATGGTATGGGCATGAGCATCGCGCGCTCGATCTGCAGAAGGATGTGGTTTACGGGCTTACAGAACTGAACCGTGAACGGGTCAGGGTGTCACGCATTGTGGCGAATCCGGGTTGCTATCCTACCTCGATTTTATTGCCGATGCTGCCGCTGGTGGAAGCCAAGCTTATCAACCCGAATAGCATCGGCGCGGATTCGCTGTCGGGTGTTTCGGGTGCGGGGCGCAGCGTGAAACAAGAGATGCTGTTCACGGAGCTGGATGGTGGCGTGAGTGCGTATGGCATCGGCAAGCACCGGCATATGGCGGAGATCGAACAGGAGTTGGCCCGCGCGGGGGGCGTCGATGATTTGTTGATTTCCTTTACGCCGCATCTGGTGCCAATTACGCGGGGGATGTTGTCGACGATTCATGCGGCACTTTCAGATAATGTTACTGTGGATGATGTGCGGGCGCATCTCACCACGCGTTATGCGAAGGAGCCATTCGTGCAGGTGTTGCAGACGGGAAGTGCGAGTACGCACCAAGTACGGGGCACGAACCAATGCTTCATGAGCGCGCATGCGGGGCGTATCCCGGGTGAACTTATCATCGTGTCGGTCATTGATAATCTGGTGAAGGGTGCATCGGGCCAAGCACTACAGAATGCGAATCTGATGTTTGGATTACCGGAAACGACGAATCTGGAATTGACAGCGGTGTTCCCGTAATCAGGGCACGCCTTAGTTATCGCATTTCTGTTTGCTGCTGCCACTCATCGTCATCAGGGTGACGCAATGCGATGTTGGCGCTATCGACGCTGCATAATATGCTTCGGGGTTGAAACTTTGCGCGACGGTTTGGGGCTTGCTACATGCGGTAGCGAGCAATAAGGTCAAGATAGCTAGGTATCCATATCTCATGCTTGCGATCATACACTAAATTTTATAAAGTTTGTATATAAATCAGCAACCTATATATTGCAGTGCAACATTTCTGTGGATTTTAATCTTTATGAATCAGCATCCCGGTGCCGTTATCCTCCCGTATAAAGGGATTTTTCCGACCATTCACCCTGAGGCCTTCATTGCGCCGGGGGCGGTGGTGATCGGTGACGTTCATATCGGTGCAGAGACGGGAGTGTGGTTTGGCTGCATCATCCGCGGGGACGTGAATACGATCCGCATCGGGGCACGCACGAATATCCAGGATGGCACCGTCATCCATGTAACGCGGCGTATGGGCCCAACGACGATCGGGAGTGGCATCACTATCGGGCATAAAGTGTTGCTGCATGCATGCACATTGATGGATGATTGCT
>JBMOIY010000056.1:0-12676 GCA_049317085.1 Rickettsiales bacterium
TGAGATCCACACCATCATCGGCGCGGGCTCAACCAGCGGCGGCGCCCTCGACGCGGCGAATTTGCTAAAACCCGCCCTCGCCCGCGGTTCTTTGCGTTGCATGGGCAGCACCACCCACAAGGAATACAACAACACCATCGAAAAAGACCGCGCCCTCGCCCGGCGCTTCCAGAAGATCGACGTGCTGGAGCCGACGACCGAGGACAGCATCAAAATTCTGCGCGGCCTCAAGCCTTACTACGAAGAACACCACAAAGTGCGCTACCAGCCTGCGGCCATCGAAGCCGCCGTGGAACTCAGTGCCCGCTACATCCATGACCGCAAACTGCCCGACAAGGCCATCGACGTGATCGACGAGGCCGGTGCCGCGCAGATGCTGCTGCCGGAAGCCAAACGCAAGAAGACCATCACCGTGCGCGAGATCGAGGATGTGGTCGCCAAAATGGCCCGCATGCCGAGCAAGACCGTCTCAACCGACGATACCGAACAACTCAAGAACCTCGAGAAGAACCTCAAACTTACCGTCTTCGGCCAGGACAAGGCCATCACGGAGCTCGCCTCCGCTGTTAAAATGGCCCGTGCAGGCCTGCGCGAGGACACCAAACCCATGGGCAGCTACCTCTTCACCGGGCCGACCGGTGTGGGCAAAACCGAAGTGGCCTTGGCCCTCGCCAAAACCCTCGGCATGGAACTGGTGCGATTCGACATGTCGGAATACATGGAAAAACACAGCGTTTCCGGCCTCATCGGCGCCCCTCCGGGATATGTCGGCTTCGACCAGGGCGGCCAGCTGACCGACGCGGTGGATAAGACACCGTACGCCGTAGTGCTGCTGGACGAGATCGAAAAAGCCCACCCGGATGTGTTCAACATCCTGCTGCAGGTGATGGATTACGGCCGCCTGACCGACCAAAACGGTAAGCAGGTGAATTTCCGCAATGCCATCATCATCATGACTAGCAACGTGGGCTCGGCGGATGCCGCGAAAGCCGCCTTCGGCTTCACCCGCGACAGCCGTGCGGGCGAAGAGAAAGAAGCGATGACCAAGCTGTTCACGCCGGAATTCCGCAACCGCCTCGACGCCATCATCGGCTTCGACCACCTGACGCAAACGGTGGTGAAAAACGTGGTGCACAAATTCATCTACCGCCTCGAATCCCAGCTTTCCGAGCGCAACGTCACCATCAACCTCACCGATAAGGCGCAGGACTGGCTGGCCGAAAAAGGCTACGACAAAGCCATGGGCGCAAGGCCGCTGGCCCGTCTGATCGCAGACAAGATCAAGAAACCCCTCGCCGAGGAAGTGTTGTTCGGCAAACTCAGCAAAGGCGGCAGCGTGACGATCGGTGTGGAGGATGAAGAACTCACCTTCAAATACTCAACCACCAAGCCTAAAGGCAAAGCTAAGGCCGCGGCCGAGGATGGGGAATTGGTGAGCTAGCGATATTTTTGCTAGTGCATCGCCCGGCGGCTCGCTATAGCTTGCCCATGCGCCACCTGCTAAGCCTATTACTACTGATTACCTCAACGACGGCGTACGCCCAGCAAACCATCTACTACAAAGTTTCCTCCGGCACCGGCTTCGTTATCAACAACGATGGCCATGTCATCACCAACGCCCATGTCGTGCGCGAATGCAAGGATATTTCCATTTTAACGCCCGCTGGAGAGGAAAACGCCGTTCTGGTGGCGGAAGATCCCAAACAAGACCTCGCCGTGCTAAAAACCGATTATATTAGCCCGACGATCGCCCCCCTGCGCTGGAACATCTCCGACTTGCGCGTCGGCGACAATGTCATCGTCATGGGCTACCCCGGCCCCCAGGGTGCTACCGGGAAGGAAGTTTTCAAGAAAACGCAGGTGAAAGCCCTCAAGGGCCCGACCGGTGAAGCCAGATGGATCCAGCTGGCCAGCGTCGCCGCCCACGGCAATTCCGGCGGCCCGGTGCTCGACGGTAGCGGCAACGTCATCGCCGTCATCTCCGGCATGGCCGTCACCTACAAGGCCGACAAGGCCGGCAACCCGAGCGGCAACCCCATCGGCCAGACGGACATCGCCATCACGCTCGCTTCTCTTCAAGATTTCCTACGTGACCACGCAATCAACTTCTATGAATCCGCCAGCGGCATGCTTTCCTATCCCGATGAAGTGCTGCTCGACAATGCACGCCATTTCACTGTCCCCGTGCGCTGCATCCAGGACATACAGAAACGCTAACCAACTGAATTAGTGCGAGCCAGTCATGGCTTTCGGCGTGGCCGGAGCCGCAGCTGCCGGGGCAGCGACCGGTGCCGGGTCCGTATCTTTCGTCGGCAGCGCCGCATCAGGAATCAGGATATGCGAACCCCGCAGCAGCACGAGCGCAATACGGCGGTTCTTCGGCCCGCGCGGCTCACTCGGCGTAAACAGCTCCTTATCCGCCATGCCGATGACCTTCTTCGCCCGCTCCACCTCAATCCCGGACTTGTTCAGGAACCGCCGCGCCGCCTGCGCCCGGTCCGCCGAAAGCTCCCAGTTCGTATAATCGGCCCTGCCCGTCTCCGCCGGCGACGCATCCGTATGCCCATAAATGGCCATGAAATTCGGCATGCGCTTGATGAGATTCGCCAACTGCGCCAGGACCGTCTGCCCATGCACCGTCAGCACCGCGCTCGAGCGCTCGAACATTGCGTATTTATCGGTATCAGTAATGTCGATGCGCAGGCCTTCGGGCGTTTGTGTCACGCTCACATTATCAGCATAAGGCTGCAACGCCGTATCCTGCGTCATCGCCTGCTCGACCGAGGTGGCGCCTCGCTTGAACAGGCTGTCATCTTGATTGGAGTCGGATTTTGCCTGCATCTCGGGGTTTTCCGAAACCTCGCCAGAAGGCGTATTCCCGGCAACAATGGTACGCTCGGATAAGCTACTTTTTTTCTTGCCGTTTAAATCCGGCGATTCACCCCCAGCATCCTTGATTCCGATATTACCGGTGATTCCCTGCACCGGCGTAAAATACTCCGACAAAGCCTGCAGCGTTTCCTTCGAGGCCGAGGACAGCAGCCACAGCAACAGGAAGAATGCCATCATCGCCGTCACGAAATCGGCATAGGCCACTTTCCATGCCCCACCATGATGCCCGCCCGCGACCTTCTTCACCTTCTTGATGATGATGGGGCGTTTTGCATCGTCTTTGCCCTTCGCTGCCATGCTACGCCACCGCTGGCAGGTTACTCAGGATCGTTTCCATTTCCGAGAATTTCGGCTGGTACAGCGTCGGGATGCTGCCACGACCGATCTCAACCGAAACTTGCGGCGCGTTGCCCTGCAGGTGCGATACCAGCACCGCCTTGATGATCATGTAGAACATATGATCCTGATCATAGGTCTGGTTCAGCTTGGACGCGATCGGCGCCACCAGCCCATAGGACAGGAACACGCCAAGGAAGGTCCCGACCAGCGCCCCGCCGATCATCGCCCCAAGGATTTCCACCGGCTCGCTGATGCTCGCCATGGTCTTGATCACACCGAGCACCGCCGCCACGATCCCTAGAGCTGGAATGCCGTCCGCCATGGTCTGGATGGAATGGGCCGGGGCCAAAAGTTCGTGATGGTGCTTCTCCAGCTGTTTTTCCATCATGTCCTCGAGCTGGTGCGGGTCCTCGAAGTTCATCGTCACCATCCGCAGTGTATCGCAGATAAAATCCACCGCGAAATGGTCATGGACGATCTTGGGGTATTGCAAAAAGATCGCCGATTGCTCCGGGTTCTCGATATGCTGCTCGAGCGCCACCATTCCTTTGGTGCGCACCAGCTTCAGGATGCTGAACAATAGCGCCAGCAAGTCCTTATAGTCCTGCGCCTTCCATTTCGGCCCCTTGAAGGATTTGCCGATATCCTTTAGCGAGGCCTTGATCACCGAACCTTTATTGGCAATCAGGAATGCGCCGACGGCCGCGCCGCCAATGGCCATGAACTCATGCGGTGCCGCATGCAGAATGATTTCCATCTTGCCGCCCGCCATAAGGTAACTGCCAAAAACCATGGCAAATACAACGACAATACCGATTATTCCAAGCATGCAACTGCCATTCGCTAGAGAGGACGCGAAATCAATCTAGCGGATTTTTATCGCCATTCCAGCGCAATCGGCGAAACGCACGATTGTTTCCACCCCCTGTTGCACGTGCGTCACGCGTACGTGACCGTTCGGTCATTCTGCCTGGATGCGGTAACCATCATACAAGCCCGGCATCGAAAGCAGGGTTTCCAGTTCACCATACGCAGCATCCAGCTCATTAACAAATGAGGGGTCACGTAAGTCATCAAATTGTAAACGGTCACGGTAATGCCGGTTCACCCATTCGACGATACGCGTGTACATATCGTCAGTCAGCACAACCGACTGATGCATAGCTTGTTCTTGTTCCGGCGTCAGAACGACTCGGAGGCGAAGACAGGCCGGTCCACCACCATTACGCATGCTCTCCCGCACGTCCAAGTAGTGTACTTCGTCAATTGCCCCCTCAGAGATTAGCTGGGTGACTACCCCGGCAACAACCGCATGATTCCCGCACTCGGAGGGTGCAACGAGAGCAAATTTTCCACAGGGCCGATGAAGCAACTGAGAGTTGAATAAGTACGTATTCACCGCTTCCGAGAGCGAAATTTCAGCCGACGAGATTTCTCGGAGCAAAAACTCCGGTTGTAAAGCTGCAAATTCATGCAACCATTTTTTGTGGTCGGGGATGAACGCCTGTTCATGGATTACCATCCGCGAAGTGGTGTTTAGGGCAATTACATCGTTATGAAAAACGCCCGCATCAATCGCTGCAGGTGCCTGCTGGAGATATGCGATCTGTCCCGCTTTTAGTCCATGCAAACGCGCGATAGCTTCGCTCGCCAGACGCTCTTGGCGCGGTGTAAATTTTTCAGACTTAAAATGCATATCATGACTTTTACCATAGACAAAAATATTTGTTGCAACTTCATTATTATTACAATTTATTCTCATATGATTAGCTGCGCCTTCATCCCCCCATCCATTGGCTGGCGAAAGTACATTATGCACACAAAACAAATCTTGATTATGGAAAATATTTCTGGCTATTTTTTGGGCAAATTCACCTTCCAGGCTCCGGTGAAAATGGCTGCTCAGGTTAGCCGGCGTGAAGTGCAATTTACCATCGTCACTATCCGCTGACGGAGTGACCGTCCCGGTATTCGCCGACCACATAAATGCCGACGAAAAAACTGATGCCAAAAGTCCCGGTGCCTGTTGAAAGGCAGAATCGAGAACTTCACCTAAATTTCCTGTGAATCCTGCGCGGCGAAGCTCTCCGACCAACGGCCGGTAGTGTGGCGGAAGAAATGCCTGCCGCATCCCAAGGTTGCGCACGAACCGCATCTTCTCGAGCCCCTGAAGTGCAGCAGAACGTGGGTTTGAGACCGCTCCTTTGTTCTTGGCAGCCGCCAAATTACCCAGTGCAAGCCCCGCATAATTATGCGTCGGTCCTACGATCCCATCGAACTGCCACTCCCGCGATTCCATAAATTATCCTATTGTAATTCCAGGTGGAAGGGAAGCTGGTAATTGCAATGGCCCTGCTTCGACCGAAGCAACGGGATAAGCGCAATAGTCCGCCGCATAATATCCCGCAGGCCGATGGTTACCACTGACCCCGATTCCCCCGAACGGCCCAGCCCCTGAAGCCCCCGTCGTTTGACGGTTCCAATTAATCAACCCCGCACGAATCTGCAAACTAACCCATTTATACTCTGCAGGATCATCACACAGCAATGCCGCACTGAGCCCAAACTGCGTAGCATTTGCAATCTGCACTGCTTCCTCGATCGTTTCCGTCCGATAGACCTGCAAAAGCGGCCCAAAATATTCTTCATCCGGAACATCCTGCACGCCCGTCATATCAATAATCGCCGGAGTAACGTACGGCAGATTATCTTGTAACAACTTCATCCGCAGCAGCACCTTACCACCCAATGTTTCCAATTTGTCTTGTGCTTCCAATAGCCTAATGGCTTCGCGCATCGAAATCACCGGCCCCATGAACGGTGACGGGCTCTGGTCATAGGCCCCAATAGTCAGCGATTGAGTGGCCTGGAGCAGTTGCGCGAGGAAGATTTCACGCTTTTCCCACCGCGGAAGGATCAACCGGCGAGCACATGTGCAACGCTGGCCGGTGCCCGTGAACGCCGATAGTACGGTTTCTAAAATCGCCACACGTACATCTGAAACTCCGCTCACTATCAATGGGTTATTGCCTCCCATCTCAAGAGCTAAAACCACCTCCGGCCGCCCGGCGAGCTGGGCATGGATGGCCTTACCCGTCACCGAGGACCCGGTGAATAGAATCCCATCAACCTTGGCCTTCGACAAGGCGATGCCAGTGTCGCGCTCCCCCTGAACCAGGTTCAATACCCCGGCGGGAAGCCCCGCCTCCTCCCACTGCTTCACCATCCACTCCGCTACCATCGGCGTCTGCTCGCTGGGCTTGAAGACGATTGTATTTCCTGCTAAAAGTGCGGGCATAATATGCCCATTCGGAAGATGCGCCGGGAAATTATACGGACCAAATACTGCCATTACCCCATGCGGCCGATGACGGACCACCGCCTCCCCCACCGGCGAGGGCCGCGACTTGGTTCCAGTACGCTCATGGTAGGCCTCTAAAGTAAAATTCAATTTGCCGATGACCGCGGCGACTTCAGACCTGGCATCCCAACTTGCCTTTCCCGTTTCGCGGGAAATGGCAGTGCATAATTCGTCTTGTCGGCCCGATATCAATGCCTTGAAGCGTTCCAGAACAATGAGACGTTCAGAAATATTATGGCCCGACCAAGTAATGAACGCATCCCGCGCGGCGGCGACGGCATTACTTACCATTACTTCATCGGCGGCATTTCCCGTCCAGATCGCCTCCCCCGTTGCCGGATTGGTCGAAACGAACAAATTACCCGCATTTTTTATCCATAAGCCATTGATGTAATGCATAAAAAAACCCTGACTGACCGCTGGTTTTGACGTCCCTAGACGGGGTAATAGCGTACTGAGTCCCCAACACCTACCCCAGCACGCTTGGAGAGACGTGGAGTAATACTCAAATCACCTGTACTATTCACTTCCAGACGACCTACCGCACACCGAAAATTGGCAAATTGGTCATTGGATACCATGTATTTGGCTGTTTCCTCTTGAAATTCCGCTATAGAAATGATTTTTCCAACCTTACTTTGCGCCACTACATCTATATGTAGGCGTTCTGCAATTAACGTAGGGCCTCCATCGAAGATATCAACATAGCCAGTGAATTTGAACCCCTGGCCCTCCAGCATCGCCTTCGCTGGCTCCGATGCCGCGTTAACTTTTCCCACCACCTGCTGCGCCGATTTTGGTAACAAGCTTACATAGATTGGGTACTTGGGCATCAGGTCATTGATGAACTGATTGCCCTGCGTTGCGTTCACATAATCCGCCTTGGCAAAGCCCATTTGGAAGAATTTCTTGGGCAGCGCACTATAGAATGGTGCATTTCCGTCAACATCGTTCACTCCGCGCATCTCAGCGATGACCTGATCCGAAAAATAGTTCGGGAAGGCCGCCATGAACATGAAACGCGACAGCGACATCATTTTTCCTATACGATCCCGTCGGTAAGCCGGTTCAAGGAACAGTGACCCCACCTCCGTCGCCCCGGTCAGGTCATTGGTCACCTGCAGCATGCTTTGCTTGGAGAAAATGTCCAGCTGTGTCGACACTTGCGTAATCGTAGTCAATTTGTACGAGTAAAATGGCTGGCTGAGGCCGATACGGGCTTTGATGCCGCATGTCCCAGCGATATGCCCTTCATTTTCAGCATCTTCTAACACAAAAAAGAAGCTTTCCTGACCCGGTTTCGGGTATGTTCCGGCAAAACTGGCAATTGAAGCAGCGATTTTTTCATGAAGCACCGCCGCATCGGGAGGCAGGGAAGTCATCCCAAAGCCAGCCTGTTTAGCAAGCGCCAATACGGCGGCGTGGTCATCGGTCGTCGCGGGGCGAAGAAACACACGAACCCTTTCGGCTGTGATTGTTCCTTAGTATACAGTCACAAAGGCAAGGACTCAAGTGGTAGCTTGGCATCACCTTTGGCGAGCCGCATCAGCAACAAAGCCGAAAGCTGCGAGCGCTCTGCGAACGAATCAAGATACACAACCTCCTGATCTGAATGAATATTTGCCCCACGCACACCGAGCGTATCCACATTCGGCAAGCCGTGATGCCAGAGATTATTACCATCACAACATCCGCCCGAAGGCTTGACGCTAATGGTGAGTCCGAGATCACGGCCGCATGCCTGAACCAGATCGAACACCGCCTGTACCTGCGGTGCCATGGGTTTTGGTTTTCGGGTAAAATGTCCATGAAGTTCAGCCATGTAGCCATCCTTATGCGACAGGTTTTCCACAAGCTTATTCAGCTCACTTAGGACCCATGCTTCGTCTTCCAGTACGCGCGTACGGATATTGAAACGCAAAATCCCCAAGTCCGGCACCACGTTCAGCGCGCCGCCACCCTCGACTTTCCCGGGGTTAAGCGTCACCCCCTCGCGCTGGCAGTTGAGCGCGAACACTGCCGATGTCAGCTCCGCCAGCGCTACAATCGCATTGCGGCCTTCCTCCGGGTTGCGCCCCGCATGCGCCGCACGGCCACGCACCATCAGCGTGAAATTCCCACTACCTTTTCGTCCGCCAGCAAGCGTGCCATCGGCGAGTGCCGGCTCATACACCAAGCCCAGCAGTTTGCCCTGCGCCGCAGCTTTCAGCAGCGGATCGGACGAAACAGAACCGATTTCCTCATCCGGATTCAGCAGCACCTGCCAGCCGAGATTCGCCGCCCACGGGCTGCGCTCGAGCGCCAGCAACGCATGCAGCATCACCGCCAATCCACCCTTGAGATCGGCCACGCCCGGGCCATTCAGAATATTCTCGGTGAGCTTCACGGGCGTCTGGAACGGATGGTCGATGCCATACACCGTATCCATATGCCCGACGAGCAGCAGCTGAATCGGTGCCTCCGGCCGCTTACGGATGGTCAGCGCTTCCGCCATCGGCACCGCGACCGCCTCCCCGCGCGCATTGATCTGGTTGAACGGCGGCAAAGGCAGCACCTCCGCCACCCCGCCAAGCGGCGCGAATGCCTCGACGAGCGCCGCGCGCATGCGGCGCAAACCTTCAATATTATAGCTACCGGAATTGATGGAGGACCACTGCTCGGTAAGCGCAATCATCGAACCCGATTGCTCGGCAACCCAATCAAGATACGGCTGATATTCGGTGAGGGACATGCCTTAACCCTACCTTATTCGTCATTCCAGCGAAAGCTGGAATCCAATGGAACCTGCACATGTATTCGAGCTTTCGATGGAATGACGTATTTATGCAAGGCTCGCGTGATACTGCTGAAGTGCGACCTTGAAGCGCGCAACACCGGCCGTCAGCTCATCATCCGTGATCGTAAGCGGCGGCAGGAAGCGCATCACGTTCGGCCCGGCGACCAGCACCAGCACCCCGGCCTTGCGTGCCAGTTCCGATATATCGCCCGATTTTCCAGCGTGCTCCGGCAGCAGTTCCGCGCCAATCATCAGCCCACGGCCACGGATTTCCTTGAACAGGCCCAGCGTTTCATTCATTGCCGTCAACCCTGCGCGCAATTTTGCGGCCTTATCCACGACATTGCCAACCACCGCCGGGCTTGCCAGCTTGGTCACGGACGCCACCGCCACCGCTGCCATTACCGGATTACCGCCGAACGTCGTTCCATGCGTACCGAACTGCAGCACATCGGCTGCTTTCGGCCCGACCAGCATCGCCCCGATCGGCAAGCCACCACCGAGTGCTTTGGCGAGTGTCACCACATCGGGCACCACCCCATCCTGCGTGTAAGCGAACAGACTGCCCGTGCGGCCCAGGCCAGCTTGGATCTCATCGATCACCAGCAGCGCGCCGACCTTGTCGCACAACGCGCGCAGATGCTTCAGGAAACCCGGTTTCGCAGGCATGACACCGCCTTCACCCTGCACCGGCTCGACAAAAATCGCACAGGTATTCTCATCCACCAGCGCGTCGATGGCGGCTTCATCGTTGAATGTCTCGCAATAGATGAAGCCTGCGGGCATTGGCTCAAAACCAATATGGTATTTCGGCTGCGCGGTGAGTGTTACGGTCGCAAGCGTGCGCCCGTGGAACGAACCGTTGAAGCTGATGATATTGCGTTTTTCCGGCGGCTTGCCTTGATCCGCCGCATATTTGCGCACCAGCTTGATAGCCGCCTCGTTCGCCTCTGCACCGGAATTACTGAAGAATGCCTTGGTCGCAAAGCCGGAGACTTCGACCAGTTTCTCGGCCAAGCGGATCGGCGGCTCGGTATAAAAAATATTGCTCGTATGCCATATCTTGCGCGACTGCGCATCGAGAGCGGCTAGCAAATCCGGGTCCTGATGCCCAAGGCTGCACACTGCGATGCCAGCACCGAGATCAATGTAATCCTTGCCATCGAGATCCCACACAGTCGCGCCCAAACCACGGTCTAGGATCATGTCGCGCGGCTTGTAGTTGGGCACGTAATACTGCTTGCCCTTGGCAATGAGTTCCTGCGTAAGTGCGCCTTGGGTATGGGTGGTAAGAGGAAGTGATGACATGAAAAATTCCTGCGATTATTGGCGTTGTTTTTTTAGGCTATTGCCTGTTCGATGCGCTGAAAAGCTAAATCGTACTGATCACGGTCATTTTCTCGCAATGCTTTCAGCACAAGCCGCATAAACAAGGCAGGTACGAATGACCAAACTCTCCCTCTACCTCATCATCCATGGCCGCGTGCAAGGTGTCGGCTACCGCGCCTGGATGGCAAGCCGCGCCCGCCAGTATGGCCTTAACGGCTGGGTACGCAACCGCCGCGACGGCACGGTAGAAGCGGTGGTGATGGGCGAGACGCTGAAAGTGGAACAGCTTGTCGCCGAATGCCATGAAGGGCCGCTATCCGCGCGTGTGACAAGCATTGATTCCAAACCATGCGATGGCGAGACCGCGACCAGCTTCACCTCGCGCGAAACGATTTAGCCAAAAATTTCGCTGAACGTTTCCTTCAACACCACATCTACCTCATCCATCGTCGCCCCCACACCCAGTGCGGCGAGCGATGTCACCCCAAATTCGCGGATGCCGCACGGCACGATGCCCGCATAATGCGACAGGTCGGGGTGCACATTCAGCGCCACACCATGGCTCGTCACCCATTTCTGCACCCGCACCCCGAGCGCTGCGATCTTCGCCTCACCCGTTGGTGTATTGACCCACACCCCTACGCGCCCCTCACGAATAAACCCATCGATGCCGAATGCGGCGAGCGTAAGGATGAGCCAGTTCTCCAAGTCTTTCACATAGGCCCGCAAATCCGGCCCCGCCGCCCCCGCATGGCGTTTCAGGTCGCGTAAAATATACACCACGCGCTGGCCGGGGCCGTGATACGTCACCTGCCCCCCGCGCCCGGTCTCAAAGCAAGGAATAGCGCTGCCCAGCACATCCGCCGCCTGCGCGCTAGTGCCAAGAGTGTAAAGCGGCGGGTGCTCCACCAGCCAGCCCAGCTCCGGTGCCTCGCCCTTCTGCATCGCCTCCACCCGCACCGCCATCGTCGCAAGCGCATCGGGATAAGCAACCAGTTGCGTTGTAGTCTTCCATTCCATCGCGCCTATATACAAGATGTACGTCTGCACGAAAGCATAAAGCCATCCCGATATTTATTGAATCTTAGTTGTTTTAGTTGCTAATGGACAGATGGATCCTGCATCCCACATTGCCACTATCGAGCAGCGTGTAGCCAAGAAATTCCTCGGCAAACTGCTCGCCTATACCCACAAGCTGGTGGATGAGTATCAAGGCAGCTGGTCAACCTCGACCATACTGAGTCCGGAGGAAGGCAAGGCCGAACCGGGCCTCTACAGCGGCTACATTGTCGAACGCTACGCTATCCCTGAGGAATATGCTCTGCGCAGCGCTGGTGTGGAAAGCAGCACCTTTCTTGCCATCGTCAAACTACTCGAAACCCATTACGGCATGACCGCAACCATGCAAGCCGTGGATGAGCGCGACAAACCAGTCGATATGAATAACCCCGATGCATTGAAGAATATCTCGCAATGTTTCGTCAAATTCCCGAACGGCGTCACGCTGCGCAGCGTCGCAGACCTTGGCAACCGCTTCGCAATCAACCTGCCGGGCCGCGACGCATTCGACCACCTTGCCGCCGCCTTCGCCTCAAAACAGCACGGCCAAGGCATTTAACGCGTTTAGCTATTGCACCACCCGCGAACATTTGGTATCCCGCCCTTCCTAGCTGGCTGGTGTGCGACCATGGCGGAATTGGTAGACGCACTACCTTGAGGTGGTAGCGGGGCGACCCGTGGAAGTTCGAGTCTTCTTGGTCGCACCAGCCAGCTAGTGATACCTGCATTGATTTATGCCGTGCGTGGCCTTCCATGGCGAGCCGGAGCGAAGCGAACGAGGGGGAGCGGTAGCGGGGGCGAGGCGTTCACCCGCGCGACAGCGCCCCAAAAACTAGGGAGGGCGTGATGAGCGAAAATGATAGCACGCCAGTCTCTCCACGTGAAAACGATAATCGCTTTTCACTGAATCCTGATTTAGT
>JBMOIY010000057.1:0-12554 GCA_049317085.1 Rickettsiales bacterium
GACCGACCGCCATCATCGCCATGCCGCCGAAGAAGTACGGGAGCAGGCCACCGATGAACAGGCCAACTAGTACATACGGATCAGCAAGGTTGAACTGCACGTTGAGTCCAGGGAAGTAGTGTTTGATGTCCTGCACATAGGCCGTGAACAGCACCAGCGACGCAAGCGCCGCCGAACCGATGGCATAGCCCTTGGTCACTGCTTTGGTGGTGTTGCCGACCGCATCGAGCGCATCGGTCGTCACGCGGACATCTTTCGGCAGGCCGGCCATTTCGGCGATACCACCGGCATTATCCGTGACCGGGCCATACGCATCGAGCGCGACCACGACACCGGCAAGCGCCAGCATGGTCGTCGCCGCAATCGCAACCCCGAAAAGGCCGCAGAGCAGGTACGGTACAAGGATACCACCGCAGATGACGATGATCGGCATGCCGCACGCTTCCATCGAGACCGCGAGGCCCTGGATGACGTTCGTGCCATGGCCGGTGCTGGATGCCTGCGCGATGGACTTCACGGGGCGATACACCGTCGAGGTATAGTATTCCGTGATCCATACCAGCGCGCCGGTGACCGCAAGGCCGACCATCGAGCAGTAGAAGATTTCCATGCCAGTGAAGCTGATGCCGCCCGAGGCAGCCTCGACCACTTTACCTTTGACAACGCGCGCAGCGGTGCCGCCCACATTGTACACAGTCTCAAAACCAACCAGCTTATCGATGAGCTTGTAGATGAGACCAGCCGAAAGCAAGGCGCTGACGACGAGACCCTTATACAATGCACGCATGATGTTGCCACTAGCGTCGAGGCGCACGAAGAAGGTGCTGATGACCGAAGCCACGATGCACACGCCGCCAAGGGCAAGCGGAAACACCATGAACATTTCCTGCGTTGCGCCTGTGAAGTAGATCGCCGCGAGCAGCATGGTGGCGACAATGGTCACTACGTAAGTCTCGAATAAGTCAGCGGCCATACCTGCGCAATCACCCACATTGTCGCCCACGTTATCGGCGATCACCGCTGGGTTCCGCGCATCATCCTCAGGGATGCCGGCTTCGACTTTACCGACAAGGTCAGCGCCCACATCCGCACCTTTAGTGAAAATACCGCCACCCAGACGCGCAAAGATCGAAATCAGCGATGCGCCGAAGGAGAGAGCCACGAGTGCTTCCAGAATCTGGCGTGCTTCGGTTTGAATGCTCTGCAGGTAGAAATAGTAACCCGCAGTGCCGAGCAGGCCAAGGCCGACCACAAACATGCCGGTCACCGCACCCGAGCGGAACGCGATGGTGAGGGCCTTTTGCATACCCGAGCGCGCAGCCTCTGCCGTACGCACGTTTGCACGCACCGAGATCATCATGCCGATATAACCCGCGACACCTGACATCACCGCGCCGATGGCAAAGCCCACCGCGACCAGTGTGCCCAGCTGCCACGCAAGGAAGCCGAAGATGACCACGCCCACCATGGCGATGGTGGTGTATTGGCGGTTGAGGTACGCTTTCGCGCCCACCTGAATGGCATCTGCAATCTCGATCATCGCGGCGTTACCTTTGCTTTGCGACAGAATGGAGCGAATGGTCAGCAAACCATAAACAATGGCAAGCGCCCCGCAGGCGAGAATGATGGTATGAATATCGCCCATTGCGATGGACTGAATCTTCTGCACTTCCATGGTATTAACCCTCGTAAAACGTGATGGATGGCACGCTTTAAGGAGCATTTACCTTGAAGTTGCAAGCAAAACTAATGCTGCGCTGCAATATATGTCACAAAAGATTCACACTTTGTTCGTTGGGATGCAGCGAAAATTATGGCATCATCAACATTAAAACCACTGCGGAGCGCCCGATGAGCGATAATAACACCCGTTACAAACCCGATTGCATTGAGACCGCATTGAACTTCGCAAAAGTCGGGGCTGCTGTCGGCGCGGTGCGCGGGGCTACTCGCGGTGCGGCTGGTGGCGCTGCAGTCGGAGGTGTCGTAGCAATCCTGCCAGTAACCGGCGGTGCAATTATTGGCGGCGCGGTTGGTGGCATCGGCGCCAGAGCGTTAGATAAGGATGTGGGGACAGGCATGGCAGGTGGTGCTCTCGTCGGCGGCGCATTTGCTGGTGGCGCAAGTGTCGTTGGCGGTACGGTGCTCGGCACCGTGGTTGGCACTGCCGTTGGTGGCGTTCTCGGCGCGGGTGGCGGCGCTATTGCTGGTTATGGCCTTTGCCAACTGGCACATAAGGAAATCGACAGTGGGGAGCTAGACGCAAAAGGACTGGGATGGCTGAGCCCAAGCAGGACACCAGAACAACCAGCGTCCACCCAAAAGCCACCACAAAGCCTAGGCTACTAATTTGCCGACCTATTTGGCGCATACAGCGCTGTGGTTTCGCGCGTGAATCCCGCCACGTCACAAAAGCTTAACAAACCTGCAGTTGGGTACGCGCTGGCCTACGCTATACACAAAATGACCAACAGAACTGCGAGCAGCAGGCGCACCATACGGCAATGAAAGCTGGCAGGGTCATGTCCTTAGCAGGGCTGGTAGTCAGTGGCACACTGGGCGGTCTAGGCGGCGCGGCGCTTGAACCCGGCGGCGCGGTGACGGGTGCCATCATCGGCACCGGTGTGGCGACACAGGTGACAGACAGCAAGACCCGCACGATCGGTAAAATGGCAGCGGGGACGCTCGGCGGAGCGGCCATTGGTGGAGGTAGCGAGCACGATTGCCCCAGCAGCCGTAGGCGCGGCAGGGAAGGTGCCGGTGTTTGGCCTGCTAAAGCGCGGTGGCCGTGTGTATACCAAGATTATCCCAGACGCATCGAGTGCGACGCTGATGCCCATTATCGAGCGTTAAAGTGATTCCCGATAGCATTGTCTATTCTGATTACTGGCGTGCATACAACGTGCTCGATGTGAGCGAGTTCAAGCATTATCGCATCAAGCATTCCAAGCTGTTTGCCGACAAGAAAAATCATATCAACGGTATCGAGAATTTCTGGAACCAGGCGAAGCGGCACATGCGCAAATATAACGGTATAACGAGGCAGAACGTTGGACTATTTTTGAAGGAATGCGAGTGGCGTTTTAATAATCCCAACCCGAAAAGACAATTAAAGCAGCTAAAACAATGGTTTGATAAAAAGCTAACCTAGTTATCTGGTGCAGCCCCGTTATTTTTTCGCATTCTTGATGCCAGCAAGGATCAGCTCACGCGCTTTTGCCTTGTCGCTCCAGCCATGCACCTTCACCCATTTGCCCTTTTCGAGGTCTTTGTAATGCTCGAAGAAATGCTGGATCTGCTCGATGAGAACGCTCGGCAGGTCAGTATATTCCTCTACCTCGTCCCAGAATGGGTGAAGCCGCCGCGCCGGTACGCAGAGGATCTTCTCGTCCTGCCCTTTATCATCTTCCATCAAAAGCACACCGATGGGCCGCGCACCCACAACACAGCCCGGCATCAGCGGGCGACGGCCAACCACTAGTACATCGACGGGATCGCCATCATCGGATAACGTATGCGGTATGAACCCGTAATTGCAGGGATACGTCATCGCCGTATGCAGGAAACGGTCGACGAAGATCGCGCCGGATTCTTTGTCCAACTCATACTTAATTGGCTCTGAACCCATTGGCACTTCGATGATGACATTCACATCATCCGGTGCGTTCTGGCCGATGGCGATTTTGCTGATATCCATGGTCGTATCCTTAAGGCGGGTGATGTTGCAGTGCGTTATGTGCAAAACCACTGGGTGATGCAAGTGGTTTTGCGACCCATTTCAATAATTCTTGCGGGCAGGGGAGAGGTGTCGTATTGGGGTGCCCAAGCACAGGGAGCCACCATGACCAAACCCATTAAAAAAGTTGTCCTCGCCTATTCCGGCGGGCTTGATACGTCCATCATCCTGAAATGGCTGAAGGAGACTTATAACTGCGAAGTTGTCACTTTTACCGCCGATATCGGGCAGGGGGAGGAGCTGGAACCGGCCCGCGCCAAGGCGGAGCTGATGGGCGTGAAGCAGATATTCATCGACGACCTGCGTGAAGAATTCGTGCGCGATTATGTCTTCCCCATGTTCCGCGCCAACGCGCTCTACGAAGGCGTCTACCTACTCGGCACCTCCATCGCCCGCCCGCTGATTGCGAAGCGCCAGATCGAGATCGCCCGCGAGACCGGCGCGGATGCAGTCTGCCACGGCGCAACGGGCAAAGGTAACGACCAGGTGCGTTTCGAGTTGTCGTATTATGCGCTGCAGCCCGACATCCACGTCATCGCCCCATGGCGCGAGTGGAAACTTAACTCCCGCACGCAGATGATAGAGTACGCGCAGCAGCACCAGATTCCCGTTGCTAAAGACAAGATGGGCGAAGCGCCGTATTCGATGGACGCGAACCTGCTGCATATCAGCTACGAAGGTAAAGCGCTGGAGGACCCATGGGTCGAGCCCGATACCTCGATGTTCCGCCTCACCGTGAACCCCGAAGTCGCGCCCGAGAATCCGGAATATATCGAAGTGGAATTCAGCAAAGGTGACGCAGTCGCCGTCAACGGCCAGAAACTCTCGCCAGCCAAATTGCTCGCCGAACTGAACCGCATGGGCGGCCGCCACGGCGTTGGGCGGCTCGACCTCGTCGAGAACCGTTATGTCGGTATGAAATCGCGCGGTGTATATGAAACCCCGGGCGGCACCATCCTCCACACCGCCCATCGCGGCATCGAATCCATCACCCTCGACCGCGGCGCGATGCATTTGAAAGAAGAGCTGATGCCACGCTACGCCGAACTGGTCTATTTTGGCTACTGGTTCAGCCCCGAACGCGAGATGCTGCAAAGCCTCATCGACAAGTCGCAGGAGAACGTCTCAGGCATCGTCCGCCTTAAGTTGTATAAGGGTTCGGTCTCCGTTGTCGGCAGAAAATCGCCAACCAGCCTCTACTCGATGGCCCATGTGACCTTCGAGGCGGATTCGGTCTACAACCAACGCGACGCGGAAGGATTCATAAAACTCAATGCTTTAAGGCTGAGATTGCGGCATCAGGGAACTGCTAAATAGATACAATTGTCATAAAACTGTAACAATTTATTAATACTTTTACCGTACAATTTGAAGTAGGGTAAAAATGTATGAACACAGCAGCAACATACTCCCAAGAACAAATCGGCGGCTTGCTCGACTGGTTGAAGAACCAGCCGGAAGAAACCCAGTCCAAAATTCTTGAATCGGCTACCCTCGGCGGGTTCGATAACCAGACCATTGCGGCCCGCATTCATGGTGAACAACTAGCAGCGCAGCAAGCCACCATCAACCAGCAGAGCTTCAACGAAGCCACGCTCCAGATGGGTGGCTACGACCCGACTGTCGCTACGGCTGTAAGCGCATCCGCCGGTGCAGGCGCTGATATGGAAGTATTGCTGGCCGCGCAAGCTGCTGCAGCATCCTTTGCTCAGGCTGCCTCACAAGCTGTTACCAACGGCAAACCGTTGAGCGAAGTTCGTTTCGATGACCCGACTCTGACGCAGGAAGCCAAGGCCGCCATCTACGCGCAAGTCGCCGCCCAGCAAGGCACTACGCCCGAAAAGATCGAAGCGAAAGCCGAAGAGCAGAAAAAAGAGGATATGGCCGCCATTCAGCAGGGTGTCTTCGGCGGGGCCGCTGTTGCCGCAGTGGCCACAACCGTTAATCCGCTCGCAGGCTTACTGGCGGGCGTTACCATCTCCGATGAATTGCGCCAGATGAACCAGACCCAGCCGCAGAACCCACTCAGCATCGCCGCTACGTTGCCCAACCAGCAACAACGCGAGCAAGAGGGCTGGACCCTCGGCGCCTAACCACCCCCTAAAACCCACCCCAACCTGTGGATAACTGCGCGTCGTAGCTGGTTTCTGGCTACCCATCGACTACAACTGCTCGATTACAAAACCAAAGGGCAAGTCCATGAGCAGCAACATCGCCGAAATCCTCCCCATCTCCATCGAAGAGGAAATGCGCAAATCCTATCTCGACTACGCGATGAGCGTGATCGTGAGCCGCGCGATTCCCGATGTGCGCGACGGCCTGAAGCCCGTCCACCGCCGCATCCTGTTCGGCATGCTGGAACTCGGCGTTGAATACAACAAGCCCTATAAAAAATCGGCGCGTATCGTGGGTGACGTGATGGGTAAATACCACCCACACGGCGACAGTGCAATCTACGACGCCCTCGTGCGCATGGCGCAGCCGTTCAGCATGAGCCTGATGCTCGTCGACGGGCAGGGGAATTTCGGTTCGATGGATGGCGATAACGCTGCCGCGATGCGCTACACCGAATCCCGCCTTAGCAAAGCAGCCCATGCTTTGCTCAACGATATCGAATTCGACACGGTGGATTATCAGGAGAACTATGACGGCGCGGAAAAAGAACCAACAGTTCTTCCGGCGCGCTTCCCGAACCTGCTGGTGAATGGCGGCAGCGGCATCGCCGTCGGTATGGCCACCAACATCCCGCCGCATAACCTGGGCGAAGTGGTGGATGCGACCTGCATGCTCATCGACAAACCCGACAGCACCATCGAAGAACTGATGACGGTTTGCCCAGCACCGGACTTCCCTACTGGTGGTATCATCCTCGGCCGCACCGGCAGCCACAGCGCGATGCATACGGGCCGCGGCTCCGTCGTCATGCGCGGCAAATGCGAAATCGAAGTGGATAAGAAAGGCCGCGAAGCCATCATCATCCATGAAGTGCCGTATCAGGTTAACAAAGCCCGCCTCGTTGAGCGCATCGCAGAGTTAGTGAAAGAGAAAAAGATCGAAGGCATAAGCGACCTGCGCGACGAGTCCGACAAATCCGGCGTCCGCGTCGTTATCGAGATCAAGAAGGATGCGATGGGCGAAGTGGTACTCAACCAGCTCTACAGCTATACCCCGCTGCAGACCAGCTTCGGCGTCAACATGCTCGCGCTCAACGGTGGCCGCCCCGAACTGCTCGACCTGCGCAAAGTATTGACCGCCTTCATCGCTTTCCGCGAAGAAGTCATCACCCGCCGCACTCAGTTCAAGCTCAACAAAGCCCGCGACCGCGCGCATGTGTTGATTGGTCTGGCCATCGCCGTCGCGAACATCGACGAAGTGATTGCGGTGATTCGCAACTCCGCAGACCCCGTCATCGCCAAAGAAGAACTGATGCGCCGCGACTGGAAAGCCGCGGATGTGGCAGCACTTCTGAACCTCGTCGAGGATTCCGGCAACGTCCTGGTTGGTGATCGCATCAAGTTCACCGAGGCACAGGCGAAAGCCATCCTCGAACTCCGCCTCGCGCGCCTGACCGGCCTCGAGCGTGAGAAGATCGACGGTGAACTCGGCGAACTCGCGACCGAGATCAAAGACTACCTCTCCATCCTTGGCAGCCGCGAGAAGCTCTATGCGCTGATGCGCGAAGAACTCGTTGAAGTGCGCACCCAATTCGCCGTGCCCCGCCGCACGGAGATTCAGGATTCCGAATCCGAGATCGATATCGAAGACCTCATCGCCCGCGAGGAAATGGTCGTGATGGTCACCCAAGGCGGCTACATCAAGCGCGTGCCACTTGCCACCTACCGCGCCCAGAAACGCGGCGGCAAAGGCCGCAGTGGGATTGATTTGCGTGATGAAGACGCAACCACCGAACTGTTCGTCACCAGTACCCACACGCCGGTATTGTTCTTCAGCTCCACGGGTCAGGTCTACAAACTCAAAGTCTACCGCCTCCCATTATCAACGCCACAAGCACGCGGCAAAGCGCTGGTGAACATTTTCCCGCTCAAATCCGGGGAGACCATCGAGACCTTCATGCCGTTGCCCGAGAACGAGGCGGATTGGGACAAACTCAACATCTTCTTCGCCACCGCCCAAGGCAACGTGCGCCGCAACGATCTCTCCGATTTCAAATCGGTGCAGAGCAACGGCAAGATCGCGATTCGTTTGGATGAAGGCGATAAACTCGTCGGCGTCAAAACCTGCAACGAAGAAGACCACGTACTGTTGTCAAGCTACGAAGGCAAAGCGATGCGCTTCCCGGTCGATGCGGTGCGCGTGTTCAAATCGCGCACCAGCGACGGTGTGCGTGGCATCAAACTCGCCGAGAAGGATAAGGTGGTCTCCATCTCCATCTTGCACGGCATCCGCGCTACCGCGGAAGAGCGCGAGCAATACCGCAAGGTCGCCAGCGCCCGCCGCCGGGCCGCAGGGCTTGAGGATGCGGATGAAGAACCGCTGGATCTGTCGGATGTGACGCTGACCGAAGACAAGATCGCGGAGATGTCGGCCGCCGAGGAAATGCTCCTCACCATCACCGAGAACGGCTACGGCAAACGCACCAGCGCGTTCGAGTACCGCGTCACCGGGCGTGGCGGTTCGGGCGTCACCGCCATGGGTCTCAGCAAGAAGAACGGCAACATTGTGGCCAGCTTCCCGGTCGAGAGTGGTGACCAGATAATGCTGATGACCAACAAAGGCACGCTCATCCGCACGCCGGTCGAGGACATCCGCGTCTGCGGTCGCACCAGCCAAGGCGTCATCACCTTCCGCACCGAAGGCAAGGAGCAGGTGATCTCCGCCGTGCGCATCAAGGGTGAGTTGCTAGAAGAAGGCGGTGAAGCGGCAGAAGGCGACGCGCCGGAAGCAACTGCGGCGGCGAGCGAATAGCATGCGCACCGCCATCTATCCCGGTACGTTCGACCCCATCACCTTCGGGCATATGGATATCATTCGCCGTGCCTTACACGTCGTCGGCAAGCTCGTCATCGGTGTCGCGCTTGATTCTGCGAAGGAGCCCTTATTCGACGTGAAGACCCGCGCCGCCATGGTGCAAAAGGACATCGAGCAACTGGGAGAAGACACTAAACGTATCGTCGTCAAGCCCTTCTCAGGCCTGCTGGTGAACTTCGCCAAAGAGGAGGGCGCAACCCTGTTAATCAGGGGTTTACGCGCGGTCTCTGACTTTGAATATGAATTCCAGATGGCAAGCGTAAACAACAAGATCGCCCCGAACATCGAGACCGTGTTCCTCACCGCCAGCGACGCGACCCACTTCATCTCGAGCCGCTTCGTCAAACAGATCGCCCGCCTTGGTGGCGACGTGACGAAGTTCGTCTCGAGCGACGTGGCCGAAATGATCAAACGCGAATATATGATGCCGCGCGGCTAGAGCTTAGGACCTTGGTTGGTCGACTTAAGGTGCTCCTGAACGAATGCATGCACCGTATCAGTAATGGCTTGCACCGCCTTTTCTGTAAGCGCTATGATATGCGGCTGATTCAAGACCCCAGGGTTCGCATGCAGCATCCGCATTTCGACGGTATTCTTTACTACTTGGAATGAAAACGTTCACCCAGCTCTTCCCATGTCGCAGGTAAGTCGTTGATGGTATTTTCATGATGCAACCCTGCAAGCAGATCATTGTAGCCAAGCCGGATACATCGATCCAGTAAACATTCTGCATGCATATCCTCGGCTCGGAAATCATCCGCAAGTGCGTTGATGCGCATACCAAGGGCATTCAGTTCTACAGAGGTTGGAGCAGCCTGTCTGCGTCCTTGCAGCCCGGCAATCCTTGCCAGGGCAAGTAATTTGCGTTGATGGATATGCATAAATATCTGCTCCTAATGGCTACTTTAACTGACGTTGTTACACTGACTGCAACAGCGAGCTGTATGAAGATTTCATGACAATTCTCGCCGCGCTTTCCAGTTGCCCTGTCGCATATTCCCGGCTAAACCCGCCCCATCCAAACCAAAGGAGTTACCCATGCGCATTCGTTCCCTGCTTGCTGGCCTTGCGATGCTCGCCAGCGTTTCCGCCAACGCCGCCGAGATCAAGGACCCCGAGAACACCCTGCTGCTGCAACTGAAGGACGGCACCGTGGTCATCCAGTTGGACCCCAAAGCAGCGCCCAACCATGTCGCGCGCATCAAGCAACTCACCCGCGAGGGCTTCTATGATGGCATCGTCTTCCACCGCGTGATCGACGGGTTTATGGCACAAACGGGCGACCCAACGGGCACCGGCACCGGCGGCAGCAAACTGCCTGACCTGAAAGCTGAATTCAACAGCACCAAGCATGTCACCGGCACGTTGTCGATGGCACGCGCAGGCTCGCCGGATAGCGCGAACTCACAGTTCTTCATCTGCTTCAAACCCGCGCCATTCCTTGATAACCAATACACCGCCTTCGGCCAGGTTATTGAGGGCATGCAGTTCGTCAACAACATCAAAAAAGGCGCGGAAGGTAGCGGCACCGTCACCAACCCGGACAAGATCATCAGCCTGAAAGTCGCGACCGATGTGAACAAAGCCGCCGCCCCGGCAGCACCTTCTGCCAAGGCACCACTCAGCATGCCAGCACCGGCCGCAGCTCCTGCTGCTGCACCGGCTACCCACTAAGGAGTGCTAACCATGGCCAAGAAAGATAAAAAAACCGAGCTGGTTGATCTGTCATCGCCGGAGAATAAACTGCTGATGGAGCTGAAGGACGGTACCGTCACCATCCAGCTTCGCCCGGACTGGGCGCCCAAGCATGTCGCCCGTATCAAGGAACTTGCGCGCGAAGGGTTCTATGATGGCATCATCTTCCACCGAGTCATCGATGGCTTCATGGCGCAAACGGGCGACCCGACAGGCACCGGAATGAGCGGCAGCGACAAGCCGAACCTCAAGGCCGAGTTCAACCGTACCCCGCATGACCGCGGCGTGTGCTCCATGGCGCGCTCGCAGAATGTCGACAGCGCCAATTCGCAATTCTTCATCTGCTTCAAGAATGCCGGCTTCCTCGATGGGCAATACACCGCCTGGGGCGTCGTCATCGACGGCATGGGCCATGTCGACAAGATCGCCAAAGGCGAGCCGCCAGCGAACCCCGACAAAATGCTCAGCGTCAAAGTGGCGGCGGACGTGAAGGCCGACGCGGCATAAGTGCGTGTTGACCTGTTTGATTTCGAACTACCCGAAGGCCGCATCGCCCACGCGCCTGCCAACCCGCGCGATAGCTCCAAGCTGTTGCACGTATCACAAACGCTGTCCGACCGCATTGTCCGCGAGTTGCCTGAACTGCTAAACCCCGGCGATGTGCTGGTGTTCAACGATTCGCGTGTCATCCCCGCCCGCCTGTTCGCAGATATTGGTGACGACCGGAAGGTCGAAGTGCTGCTCCACCAACCGCTCGATGGCACCATGGCATGGCAGGCCTTCGCCCGCCCCGCGAAGAAACTGAAAAAAGGCATGGTACTCAATTTCGGGGAGGACTTCGCCGCGACCGTGATGGGCCGCAGCGAGGATGGCATGCAGGTTCTGATTCAATTCCCCTATAGCGCCGAATCACTGATGGAAAAACTCCACCAGCACGGCCATGTGCCGTTGCCGCCCTACATCACCCGCGCCGATACCGAAGAAGACCAGCACAACTACCAGACTATCTATGCGAAGCATGACGGCTCCGTCGCCGCACCGACAGCAGGCCTGCATTTCACGCCGGAACTGATGGCGGCGCTGAAGGGCAGGGGCATCCATAGCGCTTTCGTCACCCTGCATGTCGGCGCCGGAACCTTCCAGCCTGTGAAGGTCGAGGACACCGACGAGCATGTGATGCACCGCGAGCAGATCGAAATAAGCGCCGAGGCTTGTAATACAATTAATACAGCACGCGCCGCTGGTGGCAAAGTTGTCGCCGTTGGCACAACATCTTTACGCATTCTCGAATCCATCGCGAATGCGGATGGTTCCCTCACACCCTATATCGGCGACACCGGCATCTTCATCACACCCGGCTACCAGTTCAAACTGGTGGATTGGCTGATGACCAATTTTCATTTGCCAAAATCCACGCTGTTTATGCTCGTCAGCGCCTTTGCTGGCCTCGATCGCATGCAGGCCGCCTACGCCTATGCCATTGAACATAACTATCGTTTCTATTCCTATGGTGACACATCGTTGCTAGAACGTGGCCAACCATGACCCTCACCTTCACCATCCATGCAACCTCCGGCAACGCCCGCACCGGCACGCTAGCCACCAAGCACGGCGACATCCGCACGCCTGCGTTCATGCCCGTCGGCACTGCCGCAACCGTGAAAGCCATGCACCCTGAAGCCGTGGCAGCAACGGGCGCCGACATCCTGCTCGGCAACACGTATCACCTCATGCTGCGCCCGACAGCAGAGCGTATCGCCCGCTTGGGCGGCCTGCATAAGTTCATGAACTGGGACAAACCCATACTCACCGATTCCGGTGGGTTCCAGGTCATGTCGCTGTCGCATTTGCGCAAGATGACCGAAAAGGCTGTCACCTTCCAATCGCATATCGATGGCAGCAGCCACGAGCTGTCGCCCGAGCGCTCGATGGAGATCCAGCACCTCCTCGGCAGCACCATCACCATGGTACTTGATGAATGCACCCCGTTCCCGGCGACGGAAGATATCGCGCGTAGCTCAATGGAAATGTCGATGCGCTGGGCTGGGCGCAGTAAGGACGCATTCGTGCAGCGCGATGGCTACGGCCTGTTCGGCATCGTGCAGGGCAGCATCTACGAACCTCTGCGCCTGCG
>JBMOIY010000058.1:0-12309 GCA_049317085.1 Rickettsiales bacterium
GCGATAAGGATATCTTCACCGTCGCCGAAGCGCTCGGGGTTACGCTATGAGCCGCATCGACAAAACCTTCACCCGCTGCAAAGCCGAAAATCGCGCCGCCTTCATCCCCTTCATCATGGGCGGCGACCCATCCCTCGACACCTGCGCCAAACTGCTCGACGCGTTGCCTGCAAGCGGTGCAGACATCATCGAGCTCGGCATCCCCTTCTCCGACCCCATGGCAGATGGCCCAACCATCCAGGCTGCAGGCCTGCGTGCGCTCGAAGCAGGCACGACAGTAGAGAAACTACTGAAGCTGGCGAGCCAGTTCCGCGCCAAACATCAAACACCGCTCGTATTAATGGGCTACCTCAACCCGCTCTACGTCTACGGCTACGATAAATTCGCCGCCGCCGCCGCCGCCGCAGGTATCGACGGCATCATCATCGTTGATCTTCCCCCCGAAGAATCCAGCGAGCTCGAACCCGTCCTCACTAAAAATAACATCGCCTTGGTACGCCTCATCGCCCCAACTTCGCTAGGTGCGCGTCTGCCGCTCCTCACCAAAGGCGCGAACGGCTACCTATACTATGTAAGCATCACCGGCATCACCGGCGCAGGTAGCGCCGCTGCGACAGATGTCGCAGACAGCATCGTAAGCATCCGCAAAGCCACCAGCTTACCCGTCTGCGTCGGCTTTGGCGTCAAAACCCCGGTGGATGTTAAATCCATGGCCGCAACCGGTGCGGACGGCGTCGTCGTCGGCTCCGCCATCGTACAGTTCATTCATGAAAAAAAGTCGGATGTCTCAGCCTTCAGCGCCTATATACGTACGCTCGCTGACGGGTGCCGCCGCTAATTGCTGGAACGTCGCCCCATTCCCCCATTTACCATATTGCTGTTCCGGCGGAATGATCTTCTCGCGCAACCCGAGCAACACACCCCCTAACATCGCCGCAATCGTTGCCGACGCATCAGCATTCGCGCACGGCACCCGGTGTTCGATGCGCTTGTCATACTGGTCCGACGTCGCCGGAATCCTCAGCGCGCAATAACGGTTATTTACCCCCCAACCGAAAATTTTCGGCACATGGTCCTCATCCCGCAACCGCGCGTAATCCTCAAAATTCGGGAAAAAGATCGGCATGTCCGATGGTAATTTCTTCAGCAACCCACCAAGGCTATACAGCAGGGCACTGCTCGCCCAATCGTCAGTTTTATGGAACACATTTACGCCCTGCGCATCCGCCAAATGCAGGTGCAAATGAATCCCGCTTGAGGGCTGGTCCGCAAACGGCTTCGCTGCAAAACTCACCTCCACATGCATACGCGCCGCATATTTCTCGATCGTCTGCCGCACCTTCGCGAGCGTGTATGCTAGATCCTGTGGCAGCATCACATTGGTGACGATCTCATACTGGTTCACCCCCCGCTCTTTCTCGATACGCAAGATGGACAACCCATCATGATGGAACGCCTTCTCCACCGGCTCCCAGAATTTGTCGATCGCGGCGGGCGTTTCATCAGCCAACATAACATAGCACTCTATCTCCGCACCCATGATAGGTGTCAGAGCGAACTCGAAATGGAATTGCTGGCAGAGTTCCCCAATGGACGACATAAGACCTGTTCTAGTGCAAATCGACGGCCTTGAAATTACGCAACATGCGTATTCAACCACTCCACCAACTGGCTTTTGGGAATGGAACCGACTTTGGTAGCAACAGCCTTGCCGTCCTTGAAAAGGATCATGGTTGGAATCCCCCGAACGCCATATTTCTGAGGCGATTCCGGATTATTGTCGATATTCACTTTGGCAACCGTCAGCTTGCCGCTCATCTCATTAGCGATCTCATCAAGAATCGGCCCGATCTGCTTGCACGGTCCGCACCATTCCGCCCAGAAATCCACCAATACCGGTGTGCTTGATGCAATAGCACCATCAAATTCATCGTCCGTGATATGTTTTGTTGCCATGGTAGACTCACTTTCTCGAGGGTTTGTTAAGCGTTAAATAGGCCTGCAACCCGCGCGCGTCAAGCAGCTAAGGTCGTTTTCAACAATCCATTCTTGTCCGGAAATGCCGCTTGTTCCACCTCCCAGTCTAGCCACATCAATTGCGCCGTGTGAGTCCAAAGGATAGCACAACGTACCGTCATTCCCGGGTAAATCTGCCTAACTAACGCCTGATAAATTTTCAATTGAAGAAGGTATCCGAGCGACACATCCGCCCCGCTCACCGGCACCTGAGCGCCGGTTTTGTAATCCACGATCACCATCGCATCCGCCGTCCGCACCAGCATATCCATCTGCCCACTGACCGGAAACTCTATGCCCTCATGGCTCATAACACCCGCCACATTCGCTTCCGCCCAGTGCGGCTCCGCCCACAGCCAGCGCTCCTGGGCATGCAGTTTCACCACTATCTCCACCACCGTTTGCTGTTCCGCTGCCGACCAATCCGGCCCCACATGCGCCACCAACCGCGCGATCACCGCCGCATCACTCTTGGCATGCAGCAACTCTAGCACCCGGTGAATGCGCACGCCCCGCTCCCGCGCCCCGCGCGCTGCCACACCAGCATAGGGCGTCGTAACCTTCTGCTCCACACGCGACGGCGCGAACGATGTGACCGTCACCTCCGTCTGCGTAATGACCGCCTCCGCCCACTGAGGCAACACCAGCGCCTCACTACTTTTCGCCGTCGAATCTATTGCTATCTCGCTAGTCGCATCCCGCAGCACCAGCATCCCATTGCACTCTTCTGCACCAAGCCCGCGCATCGCCGCCGCGACCACCGCGTACCACGAATCCTCCTTCACCACGCCCTTCGCACTCGCCGTGCCGAACACATGCAGCTCATCGCGCGCCCGTGTCAGTGCCACATAGAGCAGGCGGTAATACTCCGCCATCAACTTGCCCAGTTTCTCGGATTTTGCTTCTTCCAAACGCACTGGCGCACACAACGTCGTCGAAAAACTCACCACTGGCAGCGCCTGCCCGGCATCACTCACCGCGCTGAATAACCGATCCTTACCCGTGTTGGGCACATTCACCGTGTCCGCGAGAATCACCACCGGCGCCTCCAGCCCCTTCGCCCCATGCACCGTCATGATGCGCACTTCGTGCCCCTCGCTCGTCTGCTGCTCACGCTTGATCTGCCGCATGCTGCCGCTGATCCAGTTATGGAACTCCGCGAGCGTACTCGACCTCCCGGCAGGCATGGCCGCCGCCTGCGCCTTCAACTCATCCAACACCTCATGCACCTCCGCCCCGAAGCGCTTGGCGAATTCCTTCCGCCGCCCGGAAACTTCCAGCACCTGCGTCAAAAAATCATACGGCGCCAGCTCACGCCACCCTAGCACCTGTGCCAGCCACGCATCGCTCACCTGCGCCCAGAGCGTGCCCGGCCGCCCATACGCCAGCGCCCGCAGCCCCTCATCGGATAACCCCACCAACGGCGAGCGCAACACCTGAGCCAGCGCAAGATCATCCGCGATATTCCCACACCACTGCATCAACGCCAGCAAATCCGAAACCGCCAGATGCCCCGAAAGCGTGAGCCGATCGATGCCCGCCACCGCAATTTTCTGACGTTGTAATGCCCGAATTAATGGCTGTACCAGCGGCGCGCGCCTGTTAACGAGAATCAGAATATCCCCCGCATGCAGCGCCCGCCCTTTGCTAGGCAGCACCCGTTTCTCAACGAATAACCAATGCGCAATCACATCAGCTATTTGCTCCGCGCGGCTCTGTGCCGCGTTGACGTCCTGCTGATACTCCACCGGCATCACCATCGGCTCCATTTTCTCGCGCTCCGGCTGGACCAGCGGCGGATACAGCACCACCTGCCCCACATCCCGCACATCCGCCCGCACCAGTTGATGCTTGGTGATGATACCCTGTGTACTCAGCGCCCTCGTCATTGCTTCCTGCGCGCACACCGCATCCACCACTTCCAGCACCTTGCGCGTCGAGCGGTAGGATTTTTCGAGCGCCCCCTCATGCAACGGCGCGACGCCGCCTTCCAGCAACGCCATGAATTTACCACGATAGCGGTTGAACTGTTCCGGCACCGCACCCTGGAAACTATAGATGGATTGCTTCTCATCCCCCACCACCAGCAAGCTACGCGGCTGACCGGCACTGCCCATCCCGCCAGTGCTCGCCATCAGTTCCTCTACAAGGATATGTGCCAGTTGCCAGAGATCGTCACTATTGTCCTGCGCCTCGTCGATCAGCAGGTGGTCGATACGGTGATCGAGCTTCGTCATGACCCAGCCGATCGTCTCCGGGTTTGAACACAGCGCTAGCGTATGGTCGATGAGGTCATCATAATCCAGCGCATGCGCCGCCGCCTTCGCCGCCTCATAATGCATCAGCAATGTTTTCGCCAGCACCGCCAACGCAAAGCTTTCCTCTGCACAGGCCAGCCCCGCACTGCGCTGCGCGAACCGCACTGCCTGCTCAGCCACCCGCTCCACCGCATCGCGCAATGGCGTGCCGATCGGGTGTTCTTTCTCGTTGAGCAGCCGTGCCCGCAATGTTCCCTTCTGCGTCAGGAAAACATCCAACGCTTCATCCAGCTTCTCAATACGCGCGGTCACATCCAGCTCAAGCCAAGCCGCCAGCTTTTCGCCGAACAGGCGATAACTCTGGGTCTTATGTGCCAGCAATTGCGGCAAGTGACTACGCATCACTGCCTCATCAGCCGCTCCGAGTGACTCCGCAAACGCCAGAGCCAACATCGTATGCGTCACCTCGGGCGCAACATCATGCAGTCCGTAAATCCGCTCGCGCAGCACTTCAGGAGATTGCAAATGCCATAAACGCTTCCAGAACCGCCGCCCCTTGATGATGTCGCCCGCAAGCGTCTCGAACCGATGCTCACCACCCCGCGCACCGATCAAATCCAGTGCTTGCGACAGCAACGGGTCCACCGAATGCCCGAGCAACAGCGCCTGTTTCGACCGCCGCAGCACATCCTCCGCTGCCGCATCCTCCAGCACCGTGAAATGCGGCGCGATCTTTGCCTCGAGCGGAAACCGCCGCAGAATACTCTGGCAAAATCCATGGATGGTGGTGAGCTGCAACCCACCGCTCGGGCTATCCAATACCGCCGCAAACAACCCGCGCGCATGCGCCACCATTGCATCCGTCGTCGTGATTTCTAATTTCTCAATGGCGTCACGACACCCCGCATCATCCGCCAAAAGTAAATTCCTAAGTCGCGAAAGCACCCGCAAGCGCATCTCGCTCGCCGCCGATTTTGTGTACGTGATGCACACGATGCGTTCCGCCGGAACCCCGAGCAGCAATAGCCGCACCACCCGCGCCGTCAGCGCCGTGGTTTTTCCACTGCCCGCATTAGCCATTAACCATTCTGATTTTATGAATTCATTCAATGCACTAACCAATGTTGAATAAATATACAGAAATTAAAGCATCAACCACTTAGAAAGCACCAGCAAAATACACGGAATCGCACGTCAAATATTGATAAAATCCAACCAACTAAATCCACCCCATTAACTTTATATTTACCACTCGCATGCTAGGCTGAGCCTTAGATTCGGGCAAACCGGACATGATTTAACAGCTAGAGGCCTCACATGCACCCAGTCGCTCGCCAAGCAGCACCGGATAACCAGTTACTCTTTTTACCCGGCGTGTTCAACGAAACCTTGAGCCTTCTCTTCGACGCGCACCACTATTTCCAGTCGCGCGGCGCCGAGGACCAGGCTGTGATGGCCGAAGAACTCCGCCTGCCCTACAGCAACGAAATGACCCGCGTCACCATGCGCCTGACGAGCGTGATGGCATGGCTCATGGTCCGCCGCGCCGTCTACGCTGGCCGCATCGAGGAAGAAAAAGCCTCCGATTCCTATCGTCTGGATGGCGCTGAGACTTGCCTCATCCACAACCCGGGAATCCTCGATAACATGCCCTATTACCTCAAACATCTGTCCGAGCGCTCCCACGCCATCTACCAGCGTGTCCACCGTCTTGACAGCATGGCCTACGGCGAAAACGTCACCGAACGCAGCCTCAAGCACCACTAAAATAAATAGCCCATTTCTATGCGCTACGTAGCTCGTAAGGGCGAGACGCAAAGCGACGGGAGTTTGAGGGCAAGGACCTCATCAGGCGCGAAACGCTAAAAACTAGCAAAGCTTAGCATGCTTTTGCGAATCTTCACGCAACTGTCACACACCTTAACCAGCCACTATGCTAAATTTAGCATGAACGAATAGGTATGGTTATGGCTAGAAACACATCGGTAAACTGGGGCGGAGTCATTAAAGGCGTTGCGATCGTCTCCGCCGTAGTCGTCGCCGGAGCTGTCGGCGCATGGGCGCTGGGCGCGGCATGGGGCGCCATCGGCACTGCCGCCGCAGGCGAAGCTACCACCAGCGCACTTGCCGGCACCGCTTATGATGGAATCACCACCGCCGCCAGTTGGCTTAGCACCCAATGGGCCGCATTCTCCACCTACATAAGCAGCGTCTGGACGGGCCTCGCATCCAGTTCCGCACTCACCGGCGCTCTCACCACCGCGCAAGTCACCAGTGGCGTCCCCATCGCGCAGGTCGTCGGCGGCGTCGCAGCCGCAGGTGCTGCGGCCACCGTTGCCCTTCCTGCAATGAGGGATATCCCGATGTCGCAGCTCGATGCACCAGACCCCTACATCGCCCAGAACGCACAACATCATGCCAGCCACGGCGCCATGCACACCGCCACTGAGACTACGCGGCACATAGCCGCAGAATCCGGCCAACGCCAATCCAGCAACCTGGTCAGCCGTTTCGGCACCAAAGCCGCCAATGACGACAGCTTCGTCCAGCGTGAAGCCGCCCGCCGCAACAGCGCACCCGGCACCTCATTCTCCGAATCCCTGAACGCCGATCGCGCCAACTTGGAAGCCGCCATCCACAACCGCTAATTACCTAAATTTTTAGATAATTTTTCCTACGCTTCCGTCACAAAACTTTCATAAAGAATCGCTGTCATTGTCATTATTCTGTAACATTTCTGTGATAGCTTGAGGGTAGGGAAAAAAATACCGTTCAGGGATTCGTTATGACTAACCAGATAAACCATGACAAAGAGCTCCAACAAGTCGCAGAATTTGTGACCAAACAGAGTGAGTTCGGTTTCTGCGGTGCTAAAGGTGGTACAATTGATCTGGTCTCCAACTGCTCTCCAGAAGTAAAATCTGCTGCGTCGCAGATTCTCTCTACCTTCGGTAATGCTGGTAGCATCGTAAAAGAAAGCGCACTAGGCGCGGGTGTTGGTGCCGCGGCAAGTGTTATGATGCTAGGCACCTTAAGCGTTCCCGCTGCAGGTATCGGTGCGATGGCAGGCGTCATCAGTAGCATCAGCAAAGGTCGCCAAGTATAATATTAATTTACCAATAAAAAAAGCCCGCCAACTGGCGGGCTTTTCGTATCTGATAACGTCCCGTTATTTTTTCTTGGTCGTCGTCGGCGCCGCATCGGGCGTGGTGAACGGTGTGAACATCGAGAACGCCTTCGTGAACATTTCCATGTTTTGCTTCCCGATTTCTTCCAGCTGTGCTGCGACCTGGCCAAAGCTCCCAAGGCTGCCCATACCCATCATCTCACGCATTTTCTCTTGGTTGCCAGTGAAGGTCTTCATCGTGCTCTCAAGATAGTGCGGCACGAAATCCTTAAGCGAATTATCGTAGAACCCGATGATCGAACGCAGGAAGTTCGTCGGCAGCAGATGCTCCCCATGCGATTCTTGCTCGAAAATCACCTGCGTCAGAATCTGGCGCGTCAGGTCCTCACCCGATTTCGCGTCATACACAATGAAGTCCGCTCCGTCCTTCACCATCGTGCAAAGGTCTTCCAGCGTCACATAGCTCGACGTGTCCGTGTTATAGAGACGGCGGTTCGCATATTTCTTGATGACGATGGGTTCGCTGGTGGCGGTTTTCTTGCTCATAGGGTCCTCGTGCTTGTTACGCTTTCCTTTAGCTTGAGGTTGACGTAGCATCAATTCGCCGCTTTTGGCAAGTATAAGGAGCCATATGCCCTCAAACCGTGATTATCAGCAACGCGCTGCGGAGTTTTTGCGACAGTGGCAGGAACAGATGACCCGCCAGATGACCAACCCTGATGCCATCCGCTCGATTCTCGAGGCCATGCAACAATTCGGAGCCAAACCCCATGATGCGAATGCCCGACGCCCTGCCCATGCACCTGATGCTCGCCATGATGCAGTCTGGGATCTTGCCAAGCGCCTACACGCCGTGGAGCAGCAGCTTCGCAAGCTTTCTGCCCGAATGGATGCGGCCGAAAAGCCCGCTCGAACAGGCAAACGAGCAACTGCAAAACCTGTGGCAGCAACTAAGCGAACCATGGTTAAACGCAAACCCGTGGCTAAATCCAAGCCAACAAGAAACAAAAAGCCAAAAAAGTGAATCGTCATTCCAGCGAAAGCTGGAATCCACCTTTCCCGATGTGCCCTGGATTCCAGCTTTCGCTGGAATGACGGAAACTGGCAATGAGGCCTTCACTGACTTTTTCAAGGACTTCTTCAACCCGGACTTCATCACCTCCCTCAGCAGTGAGGCCGTGAACCGCAGCACCGGCTTTCTGCAAGGCGTGCAGGCCTACCTTGCGAGCGACTACGAACGCCCCGAGAAAGAATACGACATACTCTGGGAATGCGGAAGCGCCAGACTGTTCGATCTCGCCCCCGAGATGACGGACGCCACCGCCATCCTCTGCATCCCCTCCTTAATTAACACATCCACGATTCTCGACCTCTACCCAGAAGTCAGCTTCGTCGAATTCCTGAAATCCCGCGGCTACCGCCCCCTGATCCTCGATTGGGGTACCCCGAACCCGGACGAATGCGACTTCGCCATGGCTGATTACATCAGCTTCTACGCCCTCGACGCCCTGCATGCGCTCCGCGAGCAGCATGACGGGCCCATCTCCCTACTCGGCTATTGTATGGGCGGCATCTTCGCCACCGCTATCGCCCAGCTCGCCACCCGCGAGGTCGATGCACTCATCCTGCTGGCCACCCCATGGGATTTCTCCGCGCCGGATACCCCAACAATTTTATTGGCCCCGCCGACCCATGTCACCCTCCGACAATGGATCAACACCCAATATCCCGTCCAGCCCGTAGTGACACAAACCATCTTCCACCTCATCGACCCTTGGCGCGTGCAGGAAAAATTCAGCCGCTACCCCTTCCTCACCGAGAGGGAGAAAACCCACTTCCTCGCCGTCGAGCAATGGGTGAACGACGGCGTGCCCTTAGCCAACAAAATCGCCGAGGAATGCTTCGTCGATTGGCCCCAAGGCAACATCCTCGCCAACCACCAATGGAAAATCGGAAGGCGTTGGATCGAGCCGGAACTCATCACCTGCCCCACCTTAGCAGTCATCCCTACGAAAGACGCCATCGTGCCCAAAGGCTGCGCCCTACCACTAACCAAATTGATTAAGAAATGCGACGTCGTCATGCCCGAATGCGGCCATGTAAGCATGGTCGTCGGCAAAAACGCACGCAAGGAAATGTGGGAGCCCGTGGTAAAGTGGCTGGATGCAAAATTTTAAGCGACGGTGACTAGATAGATTTTGTTGGCGCACATATCTTGCTACTTCTAGTAGGCGACGGAGCTGTATCAAGTATTTCTTGCAAGATTTTCACTTCCTGCACATCCACCTTTCCATCTTTAAGTACACGAGCAACAGCCGTACTGATCGCCATGGACATTTGACAACTGAGCCCACTACCTTCCGGAGCCACGATAAACCCATTATCCGCAGCAGAAATCGACTTATTCTCATCCACATGCTGTATCGTTACGCTACACGCATGATCGGCGTTTAATCCCACTTCTTCCAAAATTGCCATGGGCATACCGACGGATTGCGAAACCTCAATGCCGTTAAGTCGTGCACGCTTGATTCCGGCAGCATCCAGAATGACTTCTCCGGTATTGCGCTTAAGCAATGCCTCATCTGCAAGCTCTGCTCTACGATTCGCCTGATATATATCTGGATTTCGATATGCGAATTCATTTCCTTCGCCTATAGACCGATGCAATTGTTGAATGGCAAGTTAGTCGACTTCCAGCTTCTCCCCTGGTGTCAACTTATCGTAATTGCTCTGCTTATTTTCTTCAGCCATGAAGAACTCTCGTAAGATGTAGCATCAGCATACAAGACTAAGCTTAATATTTAATTAACAATGTTCGCGATTTATTTTAATGCCAAAAAACTGTCGCTATGCATCACGTGCCGCATTGCACACTAAGCGCCTAGACAACCATGAGACTACAGCCTACATAAGCACCACATTAAAACAGGGAGAACACCATGTCCGACAAGAATGATATCGTCATCGTCGACGCAGTCCGCACCGCTGTAGGCAATTTCAGCGGGGGCCTCAGCACCCTCACGGGCGCACAACTAGGGGGTGAGGTTATCAAGGCCCTCCTCGCCCGCACCAAGGTCGCAGCGAGTGATGTCGATGAACTCATCATGGGCCAAGTGCTGACAGCCGCCACCGGCCAGAACCCCGCGCGTCAAGCCGCCATTAACGCAGGCCTGTCGCAGGAATCTACCGCCATGACCATTAACCAGGTTTGCGGCTCGGGCCTGCGCGCTGTGGCTGAGGGCATGAAATCCATCAAGGCTGGTGACAGCACCATTGTCATCGCTGGCGGTCAGGAATCCATGAGCCTCGCCCCGCACGCCATGCAACTACGCACCGGCACCAAAATGGGTAACGGCACCATGGAAGACACGATGATTAAAGATGGCCTGTGGGACGCCTTCAACAACTACCATATGGGCATCACCGCCGAGAACATCGCGACCCAGTTCCATATCACCCGTGAAGATCAGGATAAGTTCGCCGCCGCTTCGCAAGCCAAAGCTGCCAAAGCCCAAACGGACGGCAAATTCGCCGCGCAGATCATCCCCATCACCATCAAGAACAAAAAAGGTGATGTGGTGGTCGATAAGGATGAATTCATCCGCGCCGATTCTACCTTCGACGTACTGAGCAAACTCCGCCCCGCCTTCAAGCCGGATGGTTCCGTCACCGCTGGCAATGCCTCCGGCCTCAATGACGGCGCCGCCGCCGTGATGCTGATGAGCCGAGCCGAAGCCGAAAAACGTGGCCTAAAACCCCTCGCCACCATCAAATCATGGGCGACGGCGGGCGTGGACCCAAGCATCATGGGCACTGGCCCCATCCCTGCCTCGAAGAAAGCCCTCGAAAAAGCAGGCTGGAAACATCAGGACCTTGACCTCATCGAAGCCAACGAAGCCTTCGCCAGCCAGGCCATCTCCGTGAATCGCGGCATGGGTTGGGATGAATCAAAAGTGAACGTTAACGGAGGCGCCATTGCCATTGGCCACCCCATCGGTGCGAGCGGAGCCCGTATCCTGACGGGCCTTTTATACGAAATGAAAGCCCGCAACGCTAAGAAAGGCCTCGCCACCCTCTGTATCGGCGGCGGCATGGGCATCGCCATGTGCGTGGAGGCTGCATAAGAATTGTCATCCCGGCCTTGTGTCGGGATCTAGCCCAGCCACCACAACATACGTGCGTTGTTAGGCCAGAGCCCTCGGATAAACCCCGGGGTGGCAGCTAAAGAATGAAACGTCATAAAAAAGGTAAAAGGATATTAGAATGGGTCTCAAGAATCGTACTGCACTTGTCACCGGCGGCACACGCGGCATCGGCTCCTCCATCGCCATCGACCTGAAAAAGGCGGGCTGCAAAGTCGTCGCCGGCTACCACGGCAACGAGGAAGCCGCCCAGGCCTTCCGCAAGGAGACCGGCATCGAGGTCATGCGGTTCGATGTCGCGGATTTCGACCAATGCTCGCAAGCCGTCAAACGCATCGAGGCCGAGATTGGCCCCATCGACATCCTTGTCAACAACGCCGGCATTACGCGCGACGGCTTCCTCCACAAAATGGGCGCCGAAAGCTGGCACGCCGTCATCGAGACCAACCTCACCTCTCTCTTCAACATGAGTCGGGTCGTCATCGAGAACATGCGCGCCCGCGGCTTTGGCCGCATCATCAACATCAGCTCCATCAATGGTCAGGTCGGCCAGGTTGGCCAGGCTAACTATTCCGCCGCCAAGGCAGGTGTCATCGGCTTTACCAAAGCCCTCGCCCGCGAATCCGCGAACAAAGGCATCACCGTCAACACCATCGCCCCCGGCTACATCGAAACGGACATGGTAAAAGCCGTCCCCCAGAACGTGCTCGATAAAATCATCGAAAAAATCCCCGTCGGCCGCCTCGGCCAGCCGGAAGAAATC
>JBMOIY010000059.1:0-12202 GCA_049317085.1 Rickettsiales bacterium
CCGACTCCGGCGCATGCGAGCGTGGATCGTTATGTAACGCCGGACGAATTCCGTTACCTGGAGCGCGTGGCCTATACCAAGGGCTTTCTGATGGTGTCGAGCAGCCCCCTCACCCGTTCCAGCTATCATGCGGATGCGGATTTCGCGAAGATGCGCGATGCGCGGAACGAAAAGCTGGCGGCGGTGCAGGCTAGCAAAGCGGCGAATGACAACCAGTAATTGTTAGGCTTTTACCACGATCGGTGGTGGCCACTACCACTTTTGGCGGTTTGGCGGCGTGGGCGCTGATGGCATCGATACTGGCGACGGCGAAGCGCTGTGGTGGCTCGAACTAGGACGAGTTCACTTTGGTCCCCAGATCCTTCAGGGATTCATAGCCGAGGGTTTTGGCCATGCGCACCGGCAAGCGGCCGTTGAAGCCGCGGCCGTTCGATAGCAGATGCGAGATGCTTGTCGGGTCCACATTCAGTTGGCCAGCGAGCTGGGCGCGGGTGATCTCGGCACTCTGGTTGGCTTTGCGCAGGTCGCGGATGGCCTCTTCCGGGCCGCTGTGCTAGAGTTTCTTAGCGGTGGCGATGAGTTTCATAAGGTGCTTGCGCAGGAAGGCGACGGCGCCGCCAAAGGTCTGGCGGTCGAGGATGCTGCCGTCTTTTAGGGTCAGGGGGTAAGTGTGTTTGTCATCAGCGCCCTCGTGCGGGTGTGAGGAGGTCAATGACCATTTTTACGTGCGTAGCCAATGTGTGGTCAATGCTGGCGGCGGTCTCAAGTGCGCGGAATAATCCTTTGCGCGCGTCATTAACATTCTTTCTATCGACGTGGATGCCGATGGCGTTGGATTTAAGTGCGCTGCGGCTGACTTCTAAATAATAGTCCAGATTGTCGCGGGCGGTGGCTTTGGCCCTGCTTATGTCCGTACTGTCCCAATCATTATGCTGTAGGGCTTCTTGCAGATTATTGATGGCGGTCGCGGGTTGAATAGTAGGTTGCATAATGGCCTCATGGTTCATTGCATGCCACCCTATTCTCCGCCATTGCATATTTGTGTGACAATTCTATGAAGATTGTATGCATCGCTATACGGAAACCCGCATCCTACCCTATTCGCCTGAGCAACTTTTTGCGCTGGTGGTGGATATTGAGAACTATCCGGAATTTCTGCCCTGGTGTCGCGGCGCACGGATTGTGGCAAGGGAGGAAGGCTCATTCCTGGGCGAGCTTGTCATCAGTTTCAGCCATTTGACGGAGCGGTATACATCCCGGGGACGCCGGTTGCGCCGGATGAGGACACTGAAGGGCGTATCGACGTGGTATTGGTGACGGGGCCATTCAAGCATCTCGATAATCACTGGCGTTTCGTACCGCATGGGGCTGGGTGCGAGATACATCTCGACCTCGATTTCGAATTTAAGTCCCGGCTACTTGATAAAATGCTTGGCGGTATGTTTGGTCGGGCCTGCGAGAAGATGGTCGGCGCATTTACTGCGCGCGCGAATGCGCTGTATGGGAGCAAGCCGAACTAATGCTTCTTGATTTTATCGCTGATCTTATCGGCTTCTCGTTTGGCCATTTGCTTGCTTTCATTGAACTGCAGTTCGGCGCGCTGGATACTGTTGTCTACCCATCGCGAAAAGCCTGATTCCGGGTGCATTTGCACCCATTGATAGGCACCGATAATCAGGCATAACATTATTATGAACTTCACCATTTCAATACTCCTTCAGGTTATTACAGAACGCCTCGGCGTTTGAGATAGGTATAAGGCAGTATGGCGGCAATTAGCATCAGCAATATGGCGAATGGGTAGCCGTATTGCCATTTCAGTTCAGGCATCAGCTCGAAATTCATTCCGTAAATTCCGGCGACTAGCGTCGGCGGTAAGAAGATGAGCGAAGCGATCGAAAGGATGCGAAACACACTGTTCTGTTCAATGGAGATCATGCCGAGCGTTGCATCTAGTAGAAAATTAACGCGGCCGGTGAGGTAGGAGCCATGGTCGATAAGGCCCGTGATGTCCTTGCGAATGGCATCGAGCTGCATCTGATGCTCCGGCAGGCTGGCTTTTTTGTGGTGATTAGCGTAGGCGGCGACGCGACTGAAGGTGACCAGGCTCTCGTGGGTCTTTGAGGAGAGATCCCCGCAGCGGCCGATGCGTTCGAGAACATGTTGATAGTCGATGGGCGTTTTATTTGTGGTGCCGCTACGGGTGCGGAAAACGTCTTTCGTAATGCGGTCGATGTCGCGGTCGAGGCGCTCCAGGATATCGGCCATGCGGTTGACGATGGATTCGATGAGGCCGAGGAAAAGCATCACCCCGTCATGGTCGCCAGCTGGGGGCTTGGGTACCGTTGCCATGAAGCGGCGGAAGGACGTTGAATCGACATAGCGGATGGTGACAAGGACATGATCTGTCAGCATGAAGGTGACGGCGTGGGTCTCGGGTGCGCCGGTGTCGACCTTGGTGACCATGGTGGTGGTCATGTAATGGGCGCCGTGTTCGCTGTAGAGGCGATTGGATACTTCGATCTCGCTCATTTCCTCGCGGGTGGGGATTTCCATCTGCAAGAATTCTTCGACCGCTTTTTCTTCTTCTTTCGTGGGGTTGAGCAGGTCGATCCAGACCGCGTGCTCGGAGAATGAGAGCGGGTTGCCCTCGGGGTCGTGAGGCACGATATGGCGGTTGATCTCGTTGAAACTCTGCATACAGACCTTATGTATTTTTCAGGATGTTACCATTGCGCATGTGGCCTGTCACTTGTGTTTTGCGGGCGGTGTGCTACTGAAATGGAATGACCAAGCCAACGCCACCTGCGCATTTCGTCCACCCCGCTACGCATTGGAGCAAGGTGCGCTGTTCGCTGCTGACGGTGCTTTGGATTGTCAGTGTGTCTCTGGCTATCGGGGTATTGGGCTATCATGCGCTTGGGCATTTACCCTGGGTGGATGCGTTGCTCGAGGCCTCGATGATTCTTGGCGGGATGGGCCCGGTGGCGCCGCTCAGCAATGACGATGTGAAAATTTTTGCCTCCATCTATGCGCTCTATAGTGGCCTCGCGCTGGTATCCACCACTGGGCTGCTGCTGGCACCGTGGGTGCAGCGGATGGTCTACCACACGCATGTTCAGGCACGGCTCGATACGGACAGTAAGCCCAAGGCCAAGTAATATTCCTGCCTTAACCTCTCCCGATGGGAGAGGTTAAGATGCGTTTCGCTCTCAATTACGGCGACTAAACTAAAGGTCTTCAAAAATTACGTGTCTTTTGCCGCCGCGCCGATTATAGAACGCTTCTTCCCAGTGCGGAGGGGTGTCCGAGTGGTTTAAGGAGCACGCCTGGAAAGTGTGTATACGGGAAACTGTATCGTGAGTTCGAATCTCATCCCCTCCGCCAACTCAGCAAGATTTGGATTAACGGAGAGTTGGAGGCTTTGCGCAGAAAAAGCCCGAGTCTAATCCAAATCCGGATAACGTCCATATGACTCATCTTGTCCATACTGCGCCAGATTACGACGGAGTTCATAATCCCTCCAGCTTTCATCCGGTCTGCGCGTCATATTACGAGCATTTTTAGCATTCTGTAGACGAGTCTCGTATTCATAGGCGCCTTCGTCGGAACGTTGACCGCCGGTTAAGCGCATTTCGGCAAGACGTTCTTCATATTGCTGTGCAGTTTCATCGGGCCGGCGACCTCCGCCCGTCAGATTCCACTCTTCCATACGTTCTTCATATTGCCGTGCAGACTCGGAAGACTGCCGATCCCAAGGATTTTCACGCCATTTTTCCATATCGATACCTCCTCTATTGGTTAGCGTGGCAATGTATCGATTAATAACTTTAAAGTCATGTTACTGTATTATGACAATATGCTTTTAAAGGTGGCATGTAGCGGTTGCAGTGGAATTTTAAAACGGAACCAATCACCGGAGTAAAACTGACTCGAAACCCAATTTGTTTTGCCATAAAACTTCACGCTATTGTCTTACTTCTTCTGCTAGATATGCATCTTATGCAAAATATGGAGAGCCACATGAGCCTTGATGACATTCTCGACAGCAACCCCAGTCAACCCAATAAAAATTTCGTTCGCATGACTATCAGCGACGCGATGCGCGATGCGGCCCGTGAGTTTGTCATGCAGCAGGATGCATACGCGAAAGTTGTGGTGGAGCGGCCACTCGACCGGGATTTGGAAGAACGCCAGCAAGTGCGGTTGGCACAAGATCATTTCGAGCAGACCGTCTATGCAGCGAACCCACATCTTGATCCATTTCATATAGTGAAGGCCGATGGCACGGCGGATCATGTGCGACGGCTTGATATGAAGGCTGCGGCAGGAAAAATGCTAAACGACTTGTTATCAGATGCCGCGCAGGCAGCAGGTAAGCGGGAATATCGCCCGTATCGCGAAGCGCCCTATCCTGAAGTCATTGGGCGTGGCTGATTGGTGTTTCTATCCTGCCCATTCGTCGTAACGGCTAATCCCATTATAATCATTACCAAATCGATCTTCACCACCTGTTGGCCTCGCGAGGAACGGTGTGCCCTCTTCCAGCATCTGTGCCAGTGCTTTGGCGAGTTTGGCTTCGAAGTCGGTAGTGATGGTTTCGTTGATTTCGACGTGGGTGAAGTTTCCAGTGGTGCCTAAGCGCGGGAGCGACCAGTATTCGACGGCCGCGACATCATGTCCGGCGCGTTGTAGTAGCATCGCGTAGGCGAGAAGTTGTGGGGCGCGGCCGTCGAGGATTTCTTTTTCGGTGGGGGCGGTGCCGGTCTTGTGGTCGATGATAGTGGCCAGGCTGTCTTCTTCTGTTTCAATACGGTCAATGCGGCCATGGAGTGTAATGATCTCGCCGCTAGGCAGGCTGATGGGCTGTTCAACCTCCTGCTCGTATTTTACGTCGCGTAAGTGTTCACGGCGGGTGGCTTCGAGATGGTTGACGTAATGCAGGCCATTCATCAGCCGGGCGCGCCAGAACAGGTCGATGTTCGGGCGTTCGCTAAGTTCGCGTAAGGAGCGCTGGGTGATGTCGGCGAGTTCACTTTCCGTGGCGGGGCGCATCTGTTCCGTCCAATGCACGCTCAAGCGCTCGATGGCTTTGTGTGTGAGGTTGCCGAAATCGCTGGCTTCGGGGCTCATGTCGATCTCATCGAGGCGTTTTAAACCCAGCACATGGCGGGCGTAGATGGTGAACGGGTCGCTGAAGAGTTTTTCAATTTGAGTGACTGGCAAGCGGCGTGGGCGTTGCACGCTGCTGGGCATGGGTCGTACGGGTTGTTCTGGGGTGTAGTTCTGGCTGGTGTAGAGCGCTTGCGCCCAGTCGCGATAATTGTCGGCAGTGATGTCGGCTTCATTAATGTTATGGCTGGCGAGAAGTGTGGCCACGCGTTCGATGAAGCGGGAGCGTGTGGTGGGGCTGCCGCCAGCGCGCTCGGGGTAGGTGATAAAAACTTCGCCGCTGCTTGCGAGCATCAGCACGTCGTGCGCCAACAGGCTTGTGCGCTCGGCGGGTTCGGGCAGATGGAGGGCTTTTTGCGCGGCGAGGTTGAGCCACGGGTTGGGCGCAATGTTGCCGGGCCAGAGTTCATCCACCATGTTGGCGAGGATGGTGCGGTCGAAATGCTGGAGGCGTGCTTCAACGGGGGTGAGAAAATGGATGCGCGGGTGGGTGTTGATGCCTGCATCGCGCCATGGAGTGCTGAGGCTATCGGTGAGTAGTGCGGTGAAATCTTCGATGGGCATGGCGCCAAAACTGTCGGCGAAACTGAGGGCGGCGAGTTCCATCTCCACCGCTTCATGCCCCTGCCCGCTTTCGGGCACCCATTGGGCGAGCAATGTTCGGCAGGTGTCGACCCATGCGCTAGCGCTTAAACGTTCGTTGGAAAGCTGGGCGATGGATTTTACCCATGCGCTGAGTGCGGCGTATTGGGTATGTTTGTTGAGGTCGGCATCATGGCGGGGCAACTGACCTGCATAGCTGCGGTTGAGGCCGTGCCAGCCCTTCTCCAAGCCTTTCAGCAACTCTGCATCAATGGCGAGCAAGGGGTGGTGCAGCAAGCTGCGCAATGGCAGTTGGCGTTCCGGTTCGGCAATGGCGGCGATGAGAGCTGTCCATGCGCTGCCGGTACGGGTGGTGGCGAGGGTGCCGGCGTTGAGGCGGTCGACGGAGATGTCGTAGCGCTTCATGTGGCTGGCGGCTTGGGCGAGCAGGCTTTCATCCGGCGTGATGAGCGCGACATGGGCGTTCGGATTTTCGATGGCTTCGCGAATCAACAGGCTGATGACGCGCAGTTCTTCTTCCGGCTGGGCGCATGGGATTAATTTGAGGGATTGGTGGGCTGGCAGTTCGCGTGATGGCCATGCGGGGATGAACTCGGCGGGGGCGAGTGCTTCCAGCCAGAGTCTTCGGGTTGTGGTCGCAAGCGGTGTAATTTCAGCTGGCGTCAGTGGCCAGAGGTTCAGAAAATGTTTAAGGTGGTAGAGCGGGTGTCCGCAGGTGATGGCGGTCCATTCCGCCTCGTCCATCGTGGGGTCGATGCCGGGGAGGATGACCTGGCCGTTCGGTGCATCGGCGATTGCTTTGAGCAGGCGGGCGGTGCTGTGCTGGCTGGCGGTGGAGCCGATGGCGTAGACGGGGAACTCGGGTGGCGCGGTAGTCCATTCGTTGGCTAGGGCGTCGAGCAGCATTAGTTCGCGGGTGGTGGGGGTGATAGTGCCGAGTTCGCGTTCGATGGCGGGCCAGGAGGTTGCGAGGATGGCGAGGAAATCATGGGCGTCCTGCCAGTGTTCGGCAAAGCCCATGCGGAGTTCCTGCAGTTTTTCGATGGTGATGGGCGTGCCGGCTCGGGCGGCGGCTTCCTGTAGTTCCATCAGCGCTTCGGCCATGGTGAGGGCGTAGTCGAGCGTGACATGGACGCGGTGCTTGCGCTCGAAAATGGCGACTTGCTGGGTGAGCATGTAGCGCTGCTGGGCGAGTGGCATGGCGGGTGGGATGGTGTCGAGCAGGGCGAATGCGCGGTCGCCGAGGAGGGTCAGGAGTTCGTTGCCGATATCTGCAAGGGGGAGGATGCGTGGTAGCAGGCTCGCCCTGCCCGCCAGTTCTTTGGCGAAGGCGTCGCGTAGGACGATACTGCTGCGGCGGTTCGGCACGAAAAGGATGGCGTGGGCCAGCTCATCCGGCGTGTGACGCACGAGAATGTGCGCGGCTGCTAAACGCGCGATGGGTTCTCCGGCGGGGATAGTGAAAAGGTTAGGCATGGTGGATGTTTAGCGGGATTTGGTGGTTAGGGCCATGGTAAATGACGTAGGTCATTGCCCGAATCGCTCTTGCGATTCTAATGCAATCCATAGTGCGTTGCAGCTGCGTGTGGACTACCCTATAATTTGCAAACGCAAATTCGGGGAATGACAATAATTTTAAATTTTGCTGATCCCGGTCAGCTTCTGCTGGAGCTCTTCCTCTAATCGTGAGCGGATTTCGACGCGGTGGTCGGGGCGGAGCTTGTAGCGCATGGCGAGGGTGCGGTAATCGGCATCGCTCAGCGGTAGCTCAAAAATCACTTCGTCCGACATCGTGGATTCAAGGCCAAGCATGTCGCGCAGCACATCGCGGACACGGACATTTTTACGCAGTGCGACTTCGATGATGCCACGGGCGGCGTTGAGGCCGACGCGGACGCGCTCTGGCTCCGGTGGAATCACCGAATCGAGTGAAAGGTAATTAGCGTCGCGGTTGAGTAGGAAGGATGGGAGATCCATCGCATTCTCATCCGGCTCGTTCAATGCTGGCGGCGTGCGTTCAATATGGATCTGCGGCAGCGCTTCATCCAACCGGCGGAAATCATGGCGCTGTTTGGGCTGAGGCTGTGGTGCTGGTTGTTGTTGGATGATGGTTGCCGGGCTATTCAGCATGGGCTCTTTGAAGAGCGGCACATCATCATTGGCGGCGATGTTTTTGATAATGGTGGGTTCGGGCTTTGGTGTTGGCTCCGCCGGGCGCGGGGAATCGACGCTGATGATATCTTCAATCGGGCGGTAGACTGTGATGAAGAAGCGGTTCTCACCGCTGGTATTCTCGTGTTCGATCTCAAGCGCTTTGTCGCCAGATTCGTTGACCAGCAGGCTGTATTGGATGCTGTGCACGAGGCGCGGTGTCTCGCTCGGGGCGATGCTGCCTTCCACCCAATCGACGGTTTTGACGTAGCGGGCGGCGGCCCATTCGCCGTCGATCATCAGGTCAACCTTGCAGCGGATGGATTTGGCGCTGCTGGGTTCGGTGAAGAAGCCGAGCGCGTCGCGGCCGAACCAGCTTTCCTGCTCACCATCATTCAGCATGCGGGAAATGCCAAGATAGTGGCCTTGCTCGTCCTCGGCGATGGTGAGGTAGTAATGTTTCGCGCTGCCGACCTGCAGCTGGTAGCTTTTCATCACATCGTTGCCGAAGCGGTATTGGCGGATGGCAAGCACGCTCGCATCACTCGCGGTGAGCGGCTGGAGTGGGCAGCTGGCAGAGAAGCGTAATAGCTTGCCGACGGCAATATCCTCGAGTGCAGGCAGTGCCTTACGCAGCGGGATGGCCGGGGGTGCCATCACCACCTCGCCGCCGTTCAGCATTTTCTGCATTGGGTTCCACATAGTATCGGGCCTTTTAATGTCGAGGGGTTACTATTCGTTAACGTTTGGGTTGGCAAGTGGGATTCGTTAGCGGACGATCGATGGTTGCGGGTCGCCGCGCTTCCATGTTTGGGGAACGGTGTCGACGACATAGTGGCGCAACCAGGCTTCAATGCGTTTGGCGTCTTCCCGCCCAACCATTTCACGCGCGGTATCACGGGCATTCATCAAGGCTGCCTGATAATCATAGGTTGCTGAACCCATGTGCCCTCCGCCGAGCGTGTGAACGACCGTCAGCATGGCCAGTTTTTCCATGGCTTGCTGCCTCTCCTGTTCGTTGTCGTTTAGGCGTTGGCCTGATTGCAATAGCGGGTCGACCAAGTCGCGGTGAGTCGCCAGCCATTCGCTTGCATAGCGGTTCAGCTCTTGTTTGCTTTTGCAAACTATGTTCAGTTCTTTGAATTTATGATCGAATTCTGCGTGGCGATCGCGGCCGATGGCTTCGTTCCCACCGAACAGCATGCCCACTTCATGCACCAGTTGGTGGCGATAGTTGGCTTCCCAATTGGCGGAGCTGTCGGATAGGAAACATTGATGGTAATAGGATTTGGCAATCTCTTCGAGATACATGTGGTTGAACAACGTATCCACTTCCTTTTTTGATAAAAGGTCGCGCGAGGTTCCGGTTTTACGCAGCATTGCGTAGTAGCCATCCTCGAATTTTTTTTCCAAACCTGGGCGTGTTTCACCTAAGCGCATTTCGGACTCAAGTATCCGCTTCAATTCTTCACCTTCGTTGATACGGTGCTCGCGCAGTTTTTTGTGGATGGCGGGTATTTGGTTGTCCATTTCCTGCCAACGGCTGGAGCCGATGACGAGAATATCGAAAAATGACTTGAATTGGCGGAGATGCTGATTGAACAGATCAGCAGCAATGAGGGTGCGGACAGAATACTCGAGTGTGTTCACGTCCTTAGGGAGCGCGGGTTCTTTTATTCTTTTTGTCCATACCATCGTGTTACCCTGAGATTCTTACCGTCACAGCATCGCATGCCGGGGTTAATATCCCCTTAAGTTCGGCTATTTTTTCATCAGGCGTCCCTGCTCGCGTTTCCAGTCGCGGGCCTTGATAACCTCCCGTTTTTCATGCTGTTTCTTTCCCCGGGCGACGGCAATGGCGATCTTGGCGAAGCCGCGATTGTTGAAGTAGAGCTCGAGGGGGATGAGCGTGGTGCCACGCACTTTCAACTCGCCGATCAGTTTTTTAATTTGACGCCCGTTCAGCAGCAATTTGCGGCCCCTAATGGGTTCGTGGTTATTACGGTTGCCGTGGCTGTATTCGGGGATATGGGCGTTCCATAGCCATATCTCGCCTTGTTTATGGCTGGCGTAGGAATCGGCGATATTGGCGCGGCCGAGGCGGAGCGATTTGACTTCGGTGCCGACCAGCACGATGCCTGCCTCGAACACTTCCTCGATAGCATATTCAAATCGCGCGCGACGGTTGACCGCGACAGATTTCTTCGCGAGTTCACGTTTGTTCGGGGCTGGTTTCTTTTCGGCCACTTCTATTCCTATCCAAATCCTGCATTCGCGGGAATGACGGTATAAGGGGAGATTAGATAAGTTTCAATGCTGCCATTGCGCTTCGCACGGTATTCTGCGTGTTGCTCGTGCATTGAACTAAAGGCAGGCGCATGTCGGTACTCGATTTTTTTAGTAAGCTGGCGGCGAATTTGACGGGCATCGGGTTGGTTTCAATGAACATCGACTGAATGAGCGGCACCATCGTGGCGTGGAGTTTGCGGGCTTCTTCGTGCTTTCCGGCGAGGCTCAGATTCTGCACTTCAGAGCTGAGTTTCGGGACGATGTTGGAAGCCACCGAGATGACCCCTCGCCCGCCCATGGCGTTGAAGCCGACGGCAGTCATGTCCTCGCCCGAGAACTGCACGAGGCGGTCGCCGACGAGGTGGCGCAGGGTAGCAATGCGGGCGAGATCGCCCGTTGCATCCTTGAGACCGGCGATGTTCTTGATCTCGGCTAGGCGCGTGATGGTAGCGTCCGTCATATTCACCACGGAGCGTCCGGGAATGTTATAGATGAAGATGGGCAGGCTGGTCGCTTCCGCCACCGCTTTGAAATGCTGGTAGAGGCCTTCCTGCGTTGGCTTATTATAATACGGTGCGACGACGAGGGCGGCATCGGCGCCGACTTTCTCGGCGTGTCTGGTATAGTCGATGGCTTCTTGTGTTGAGTTGCTACCGGTGCCCGCCATGACCTTGACGCGGCCTTTGGCGATTTTTACCGCGCGAGCGATGACATCGCCATGCTCGACGGGTGTCAGCGTCGGTGATTCCCCGGTGGTGCCGCAGGGGACGAGGCCATGGATGCCTTCCTCGATCTGCCATTCGACGAGGGATTCAAATGCGGATGTATCGACCCCCGTGCCATTGAATGGTGTGATAAGTGCTGTGTAGCAGCCTGAAAACTGTGTAAAATCGCTCATGGGCTGAGCAGTTAATGGTATTTTGCATTCACGTCAACACGGCGCTTGCTTTTTGCGGCAGGGGGGGCGATAAGGGCGGCCGACGTCGGGGAGTAGCGCAGTCTGGTAGCGCATCTGGTTTGGGACCAGAGGGTCGCAGGTTCAAATCCTGTCTCCCCGACCACGCTTCGCTCTGCGGGCTTTGCCTCGCTCATCCACGAGGAACTGCAATTTGGACGAAGCAGTGCCCGGCATAGCACGAAGAGCGACTACGGGCTTTGCCACATTCCGAAATTTTTAACTTATCTCGACCCTCTTGCCAAGCGCTTGACGTCGCAGTTCGTGCTGGCTAAAAGCGGTACCCACCAGCCCGCCATGTCGGGGCGTAGCGCAGCCTGGTAGCGCGCCTGCTTCGGGAGCAGGAGGCCGGAGGTTCGAATCCTCTCGCCCCGACCATTTTTTCTAATTGGTTTCCACCATCGCTGCTGAATATGGGAAATATAGACGAACGGTAGTGCCATCGCCGTCGTTGCTTTCAAAGCTCAACTCACCGCTATGGTATTCGATGAAGCGTTTGGCGAGGTGAATGCCAAGTCCCGTGCCTTCTATGTAAGAAGTTTTGCTGTCGCGGTAGAATTTCTCACCAATGCGCGCAATTGTATCGGCGGACATGCCTGGGCCTTTATCTTTAACGAAGATCTCTATGCCCGAAGGCAGCGGGTTGAGGGTGATAAGCACTTTGCTTGTTGCCGGAGAATATTTAATGCCGTTGCTGATGACGTTGTGTAGCGCATATTCAACGAGGCGCTGGTCGCCGTAATAATGCATGGGTTTGTCGCCGATGGCGTGTTCAAGCCGGGCGGCATCGAAGCATTCGGCGACCAGGAGGATGGCGTCGCATATATCGAACATGGCGGGCGAGAACACTTCTTTGCCCTCCTCCACCATGCTCAGGCGCAGCACATTGTCGAGCAGTCCGATAAGGCGTGCGAGCGAGTCGTCGATCTTCTTGAACTGAGCCGCCCCTGCCCCTTGGTAAAGTTCTGGCGCTTTGGCAGCGAGGAGTTGGGTCGCGCCCGAGATGATGGCGATGGGGGTGCGGAATTCGTG
>JBMOIY010000060.1:0-12022 GCA_049317085.1 Rickettsiales bacterium
CAATACTGCTGGGTCACGCAATTTTAGAATGCTACGCCGCACCACCGAATCAATGCGCAGCACGAATTCCGGGCAATTGGTTGCCACGACGCGTGCGCGGGTGAGCGCCATGAATTCATAAGTCCACGCATTCGTAGTGAAATACCCCTCGAACGCGGTGAGGCTAACCGCCAGAGGACCATCGCTACCACCGGGCCTGAGGCGGGTATCCACCTCATAGAGTCGCCCCTCGCGCGTTAACAGCGTCAACGCACTCAGGAACCGTTGGCTGATACGCGTGAGATGCGTTCGCGCGTCCATGCCTGCTTCGTTACTGTTATCGTAAATGAGGACGATGTCGAGGTCCGACCCGAACGTCATCTCCCGCCCACCAAGCTTGCCCAGTGCCAACACCGCAAACGGCACCGAGGTGAACCCCAGCGTATTTGCTGCATATTCCGCCGTCACTTCTGCCATGGTACATTGGAGAATAATCTCTGCAATATCCGACAGGAATGCGCCGACACGCTTCGGTGTAGCAAGGCGCTTGAGCAGATGCACACCTGCCTGGAAGCGCTTTTCGTTATTGAACGTACGCAAATAAAGCATCTTCTGCTCGAACGCATGCGCGAAACGCAACCGCTCGGTGACCAGTTGCTCTAATTCATCCTTCGATGGTAAACCGAGGAAGAAATCTGCTTCCAGAACACCATCCAGCAGCGACGGATTATTACTCAGTGTATCGCCGAGAGCAGGCGCAGAGCCAAGGATATCTGCCAGCAAACGCAACATCTCCGGTCGCGAAAGGAACAGAGAGAATATCTGCGCGCCCGAAGGCAGACGGTCGATGAAATCATCGAAATGGAAGAAGGCCGCATCGGGGTTTGCTGTTTTGCCGAGCGCGGTCAACAATGCAGGTACCAGCTCGGTCAACACTTGCCGCGAGCGCTTACTGCGGGTCGACCGCCGGTTGCCGCGATGCCAGCCCTGAATAATATCCGAAATACGTTGTGTCTCTGTATACCCAAGTCCAGCAAGCGTTTTAAGCGTTTCCGGGTCAGCCTCGACACCGGTGAATACAAGGTTGCCATCCACCGCGAGCGGCGCCGAATCCATCATCGAATCTGTATAGATAGCATGCACGTCTTTTAGTACCGACAAGCATTTCTTTTCAAACGCAGCGGTGGAGGGATAGCCGGCAAACAAACTTAATTCACGCAAACCATCGTCATCCATCGGCAACGTATGCGTCTGCTCATCATTACGCATCTGCAAGCGATGCTCCACCGTGCGTAACCATTGGTATGCAGCTGTCAGTGTATCGCGCACTTCGGGTGTAGTGAGTTCGTATTTCACCAGCATATCTAGCCCAGCAAGCGTGCCTTTCACCCGCAATTCTGGGATGCGGCCTCCCCAGACGAGCTGTTGTGTCTGCACGTAGAATTCGATCTCTCGTATTCCGCCCATACCTATTTTGATATTGTGACCGGGCAGCTCCAGCGTTTTGCCCGCCTTCACATTCATCTGGCGTTTGATGGAATGAATATCCGCGATCGTCGCGAAATCTAGAGTTTTGCGCCAGATGAACGGCACCAGCTCACGCATATATGCTTCGGAGGCGACCATATCCCCCGCAATCGGTCGCGCCTTGATCATCGCTGCGCGCTCCCAGTTTTGGCCCACCGTTTCGTAATAACTCATCGCCGCCGCTGTTGTGACCGCCAGCGGGGTCGACATCGGGTCGGGCCGCAATCTCAGGTCGGTGCGGAATACATAGCCTTCCGAGGTTCGCTCCTGCAGCAATGTTGTCAAATCCGCCGCGATCTTGTTCATGAACACCTGGGCATTACGCGCACCGGAGTAAGGCAGGGCAGCTTTATCAAACAATACTATAAGGTCGATATCGCTGGAGTAATTTAGGGCGAACGCGCCGAGCTTGCCCATGCCGAGGATGATGATGCCACTGCCGAACTCCGGCTCGGCAGCTTCCATAATTTTATATTCCCCACGTTGTGCCGCTTTGTGAAGCAGGTAGCGTAGCGATAAGGTGACGGCGTCACCCGCGAATTCGGACAGTGCACGAGTCACCTGCGCCAGTGGCCATGCTTCAGCGATATCCGCCAGTGCGATAAGCAATGCCGCTCGCGCTTTGAACTGCCGCAAATGATGCATGAAAGCAGTTTGGGTGAGCGCCACCACATCAAGCGCCTGCATCTCGGTAACGAGTTTTACCCATGCACCATCAAAATCATGCTCGAAAATATCGACAAGCTGGTCGGGATACTTTTGCATCAACCGCGCCAGATAAGGCGCATTTCCAGCCGTTGCTTCGATAAGTTCTCTGTAAGGGATATGCGCAAGCGCAGCCGCTAATGATGGATTCTTTACCAATTGCTCTAAACAGCCCGCCGCTTCCGTTTCACGGCTTGCCAGTGGCAATCGGCTGGTGATAGTAACGCGTGAGTCATTCGTCTGCATGGCCGCATTGTTCAGCAAACAGGTAGTATGGTCAAGTATCTGAAGCATCTCTGGCTGGTAATTAAGCGCTTTGTGCTGCTCGGCACGCTCGCCATCCTGGCGCTTGGCTTCTGGCTACATGCAGGTGAGCGATCGCTCAGCTTTGCCAAACCCTTTATTACCGATGCTGTGAACGACCCTGCGGCGCCCTACGTCATCAGTATCGGCGATGTGACCATTGATTGGAGAAACGCCGCCGAGCTTGGTAAGCTGCACATCACCAGCGTCACCTTTGCCAAGCGCGATGGCAGCATCTTTATGCGCATGCCCGATATCTATACCACCGTCGATCCCATCGGCTTCCTTCCCACTCGTCACTTGCTGCACACAGTGACATTGCGTGAACCGCGCCTGTTCATCACCCGCAATGCAGAGAATGTGGTGGAACTCGGTATCGACGGTGCTGAATCACGAATTGCACTCTCCGAATTGCTCGCTTTCTTTGCTTCCGAGGAAACGGATGCGCCATTCACCCCGCCGCGCCTGCCATTCCATGATTTCAGCATCGACAATGCAACACTGACCTTCACCGACGCCAACACTGCAACGAAAATCATCAGTACACCGTTCGATTTCCGCCTGAGCCGCCACCGGCGTTCGTATGATGCTGAACTCTCGATGCCCTTCACGGTGGATGACGTACCGGTAAAACTCACTGCTGGGTTGCGCACAGTAAAGAAAGTGAAGGATCATGTGCTCGCAGTGCAGTTCGCGAACTTCCCGGCTCGCCTCGTATGCCTGTTCGGCACGTGCCCGGATGCGATGAGCGGCGAAGGGCCGATTGACGGCACTATCGCCATGGGCATTGCGGATGACCTCTCCGTGCACCAGTTCAGCGCCAAACTCTCTACCAGAAAAGCGCTCTTCACCGCGCCGAAGCTTTTCGCCGAGCCACTGAAATTAGGCATGAGCAGCATCAATATCGCGGGGGATTGGTCGAAAAAAGAAATAAATCTTCCCAAGGTGGAACTGACACTCGAGGATACTACCATTGCTGCCAGTGCCAAGCTGAAAAAAGCAGAAGATGGCTGGTATGCGACCGCCAATGGTGAGACTGGCCGCCTCGATATCACGAAGGTATACAAATACTGGCCGCTCGTCATGGCGCCGGATTCGCGCACATGGATCACCAATAAACTAAAATCTGGCTACGCTGCCAAAGGCACGCTAAAACTCAACATTACACCGACGGACCTCGCGGGTGACTTCCTTTCTGACAAATCCGTCGATGCGACCGCCGATGCGCGTGAAATCACCTTCGAATATCTCCCGGGCTTCCCGCTCGTCGAAAAAATGAATGGTATCGCGCATTTCACCGGTACCACCGTAAAAGTCGAAGGCAGCGGAGGTAACTTGATGACAGGCACAAAAATTAATCACGCTATCCTCTGGTGCCCTGAACTGAATACACCAAGCAACCCGATGGAAGCGACCATTGACCTCACGGCACCAGCTGCAGACGCAGTGACTATGCTCAACCTCAAACATTTCCCGTTCGACGATAAATTCGGCCTCAATACAAAGACTATTAAAGGCACTGTTGATGCAAATATGAAACTCAAATTCAATGCCTTCTCCAACAACCCGAATTCCGACCCTAATGAGATCCATCTTGAAGCGGTGGATTATGATATCCAGACAAAGATAACTAACCTCGCGCAGGATAATGTGTATGGTGGCTACAATGCGAGCAGCGTCAGCGGCACATTGAATGCCAGCAATGCTGGGATCGACATTGTGAGTTCGATCATCCTTGGCGAAAGTGGCATCAACGACATTAAACTCAGCCAACCGACTGGTAAGCCGCTGTCTCTCAGCGTGAAAGGCCGGGCAGCAACGGAAGGCAGCAAAGTACCCGCCGGCCGTAATGACTTTGCGCTGAGCTATTCAGGGGGTGCTGTGCCCGATATCAGTATCACCGGCAAGCGTCTCGATGCCAGCGTCGCCTATGGCGGTGCTGAGAACAGCCTGCTTGCCAACTTCCCCGCGATGAAACTGAACATCGACCTTGGGGAGTTTCTGTTGGCGGATGGGGTGCCCTTCACCGATGTCAAAGGCAACATGATTTGTTCTGCCGCACGCTGTGAATCTGCGAATTTCACTGCCATGGCCGGTAACTCGAACCTCAAGGCTACCATCGGCTATGAGGGTGGCCAACGCCACTTCGCGATGACCGCCAACGATGCGGGAGCCACACTCAAGGCCTTCGACATCACCGACCGCATGACCCGTGGCAAGCTGAGTATGGAAGGCGACTACGACGATAAGAAAACCCCACCGCAATTGGACGCGCGACTCATCATCAACGATTTCACCCTGCAGAATTCGCAAGTCCTCGGCCGCATTCTCTCCATCGCATCGCTCACGGGTGTCGCCAATGCCCTCACCGGTAGCGGTATCGATTTCGAGAAACTTTCCGCCAACATCGCCTCGCAAGGGGGGCTGATGAGCATCGATAAAGGCATGGCCAACGGTGCTGCCATCGGCATCACTATTGCAGGGACGGTGGATACGAACACTTCCAAACTGAACCTGAAAGGTGTGCTCGTGCCTGCCTACGCCCTCAATTCCATAGTGGGAAAAATTCCCGTCATTGGTCTGTTGGCGGGAGGTGAGGGGGAGGGTCTCATCGGCTTCAATTTTAGCGTACGCGGCAGTTATGCCGACCCGGATGTAATGGTAAATCCGCTATCTGGCCTCACCCCGGGCTTCCTGCGTGGCATATTTGGCGTGTTCGACGGCAAGGCACCCAAAACCCCTGGAGCCAAGACAAAAGCTGGAACTCCGTTGAGTGACACCATTCCCCGGGGTATCCAGAAGCGCTAATGTGCCGTTCAAATCCGTAAAATTTTAGAGACAGAATGAGGTCTTGAGGTGGATTCTTCGTGCTTTCTTAAGATTTTTCGGCTAGAGTAAAGACTGAAGTACCAAGAAGCCTGTACTGGGCTCAAGAAGGAGCGAATGATGGTGGATGTAAGCGCAACGGCGCTTTCGGGGCTTTATGCCAACGAAAAGCGGTTGCAGGTCGCGGCGGATAATATTGCCAACGCGCAGACGGACGGCTTTAAGGCAAAAGAGGTCGAGCAATCGGCCAATGCGTCTGGCGGCGTCACCACGCGCGTGGTCGACAAGCGCCCGGCGACCGTGCCAACATTCGACGAAGAAGGCAACTTGACGGAGCGCCCGAACGTATCGCTGGAAGAAGAGATCGTGGGTGCCCAAGTGGCTACCTACAGCGCGCAGGCCAATATCAAGGTGCTGCAAATTCAGGATAAAATGAATAAGTATCTGCTGGATATCCAGGCCTAACTAGGCCGGCTCGACCGCGATCACTTCCGGAATATAATGCTTCAGCATGTTCTCGATGCCGTTCTTCAGCGTCGCGGTTGAACTGGGGCAACCTGAGCATGCGCCGTGCATCTCAAGCTTCACAATCCCATCCTTGAAACTATGGAACACGATATCTCCGCCATCCTGCGCCACGGCCGGGCGAACACGAATTTCGATCATTTCCTTGATCTGGTCGACGATTTCCTGCTCGTCGGCTGAGTAATCGCTCACCGCGGCATCCGTTGACGCTTTCGCCTCACCCATCAACGGCAGTCCGCTTTGGTAATGCTCCATCACCGTCGTCAGGATCTGTGGTTTCAACACATCCCAGCTTGAGCTTTCCGTCTTCGTCGCCGTGATGAAATCACTGCCGAAAAACACCGCACGAATATCCTTCAACACGAACAGGGCGCTCGCGAGCGGCGAGGTTTTTGCATTCTCTGCATCGGTGAAGAACGCCGTCTTATCACCCAGCACATCCTGCCCGGGCAAGAACTTCATGGTATTAGGGTTCGGCGTCGATTCGGTCTGGATGAACATAGGGTTTCTCGCTTTCGCCTGTTATATAGTGAGGTTTTGGTTGCCAAGCAAGTCTTGCGGTTCTAAGCCTCGCCCATTCAAAAAATGGGAGTGACCATGAACCTCGAATCCATCATCACCGCCGCCTGGGACGACCGCGCTAACATCAGCACCACGACCAAAGGCGAGGTGCGCGACGCAGTTGATAACGTGCTGGCTTCGCTCGATTCCGGTAAACTCCGTGTCGCCGAGAAAAAAGGACGCGACTGGGCCGTGAACCAATGGGTGAAACAAGCCATCCTCCTCAGCTTCCGCCTGAACGACAACGCCATGATCGACGGCCCGCAACAAGGCGGCGTGCCAGCTAGCTGGTACGACAAAGTGCCTCTCAAATTCCGCGGGTGGGACGAGGCGAAGTTTAAGGAGGCCGGTTTCCGCGCCGTGCCTGGCTGCTTTGTACGTGCTGGCAGCTTCATCGACACCGGCGTGGTACTGATGCCGAGCTTCATCAATATCGGCGCCCATGTCGGCAAAGGCACCATGGTGGATACCTGGGTCACCATCGGCTCTTGCGCCCAGATCGGCGTGAACTGCCATATCTCGGGCGGTGTCGGCATCGGCGGCGTGCTGGAGCCATTGCAGGCGAACCCCGTCATTATCGAGGATAACTGCTTCATCGGCGCACGCAGCGAAGTCGCCGAAGGCGTAATCGTGGAAGAGGGGGCAGTACTCTCCATGGGCGTATTCCTCGGTGCTTCGACCAAAATCGTCGACCGCGCCACCGGCGAAGTCTTCATGGGCCGTGTGCCTGCATATTCAGTCGTGGTTCCTGGCTCCATGCCGAGTAAGAACCCGAATGATCCAAGCCTCGCCTGCGCCGTGATCGTAAAACGCGTCGATGAAAAGACCCGCAGCAAAACCTCGATCAATGAGCTGCTGAGGGCGTAAATATGCCCTATGACATCTTCTTTTTCGATCTCGATGACACGCTGCTCGACTGGGGCGCAACCGAGCGCAGCGCCTTCACCCACACCATGGCAGACCTTGGTGTGGGTGCGGATGACCCGGAGTTCTATGCATTCTACCAGCGCGAGAACGAGGGATTGTGGAAACAATTCGAGCAAGGGCTCGTCACCAAGGAGCATTTGAAGGTCGAGCGTTTCCGCCTCCTATTCGCCGCGCATAAAATTGATCTGGACCCCGCGACAGCCAGTTTGCGCTATGTCGATCGTCTGCCACAGACGGTCGTCCTCATCGACCACGCCGCCGAAATTTGCGAATGGCTGAGTGGCAAAGGCGAGCTTGGCATCGTCACCAACGGCATCCATGCCGTGCAGTCGCAACGCATCAGGAACTCCGCCATCGCGCCCTATATTAGCTTCATCTGCGATTCTGAATCCTGTGGCTTCGCAAAACCGGATGTACGCTTTTTCGAGCATGCCAGAACCTTGCCGAAGCGCTTTAACAAAGCTTCAAGCATTGTTATCGGTGACCGCCTCGAGGCCGACATTCTCGGCGCCCGCAATTTCGGGGTCGATAGCTGCTGGTATAACCCGCTGCAGCTGCCCAGCCCCGCCGAGCTTGCACCCACCCACGAAATCAGCCATTTATCAGACCTGCGCCGCATCATTGAATAGAGTAAATTTATGTCCGACGTCGTTGAACTAGCCAAAGCCCTCATCCGCTGCCCGAGCGTGACGCCCGTGACGGCGGGCGTGTTCGACATTATCGAAGCCTTCCTCGTGACCCATGGCTTCGTCGCGACCCGCATGCTGTTCGAGCAGGAGGGGACAGCACCTGTGGAGAATCTCTATTTACGTTACGGCACCAGCGGCAAAAACTTTTGCTTCGCGGGCCACACGGATGTTGTTCCCGTCGGCGATGAATCCGCATGGAAAGTGCCCCCATTCGCGCCGGAAGTGATCGACGGTGAACTCATCGGCCGCGGTGCGGAGGATATGAAGGGGGCGATAGCGGCGTTTATGATTGCGGTGCGCAAGTTCCTCAATTCCTCCCCTCTCGCGGGGGAGGCTAGGTGGGGGGACGGTGAAGGTAAAACTCATCTGTCGAGGCCCCCCCATCCCAACCTTCCCCCGCAAGGGGGGAAGGAGTTCCATGGCTCCATCTCCTTCCTCATCACGCAGGACGAAGAAGGCGTAGCCATCAACGGCACCCGCAAAATGCTGGAGGCGCTGAAAGCCAAAGGCGAGAGGCTCGATGTCTGCATCGTCGGCGAACCCACCAACCCTACCGTGCTGGGCGAAATGGCAAAAATAGGTCGCCGCGGTAGTGTCGGTTTCAGCCTTGAGGTGACCGGCAAACAAGGTCATGTCGCATACCCCGCGCTGGCCGACAACCCCATTACTCGCCTCGTCAACATGCTGCACGCATTGAAGGCGGAGGCGCTCGACAGCGGCAACGAATTCTTCCCGCCGAGCAATCTCGAAGTTACCACCATCGATGTCGGCAACCCGACCACCAACCTGATACCCGCCGACGCTCGCGCCACCTTCAACGTGCGCTTCAACAACCTGCACACAGGCGCCAGCATCGAAGCTTGGGTGCGCAAACATATCGCTCCGTTCGGCCCGCACACACTCACCGCCCGCATCAGCGGCGAAGCGTTCATCACACGCGATGACACACTCGCCAGCATCGTCGTCGAATCCGTGAAAGATGTAACGGGCATGACCCCCGCCCTCAGCACCACCGGCGGCACGTCGGATGCGCGGTTCATCAAGGATTACTGCCCCGTCATCGAATTCGGTACGACAGGCCGTACCTCGCACATGGTCGATGAACGCGTGGAAGTGAAAACGCTGGAAGGGCTAGCGAAGATTTATGAGCGCATGCTGGAGCGGTATTTCGCTAGCAACTAAACGCTGTTACTAACGCCACGAGTTTTTGGCTTATCTTTACTCAAAGCCTTGCAATTTGTGCTCCATTGCGCAGAAACCTCGCTCCCGCTTGGCATGTTGGCATCCTCACCATAACGCTTGAGCTTGTTGACGTGCGCGTTCAGTCGCGGGTCGCTCTCGGCGGCTTTCTCGAATGCTTTGCGCCTGTTCGTTTTTGTAAGCTTTTTTTCACTCAGGCAATTGAAGATCGCATGGTCATCTGGCGTCATCGGCACGGCAGCCTAGACTGGCTTTCCAATCACTGCTTACTCGACCAGATAGTCATTCGCTCCTTTATAATTATGCACACCAATGATGGTGGCAGCATAAAGTTTGTCATCAGCCATGTGTAGCTCCATTGCGGAATGAACTATCAATAAGCTAAAACATATTAAGAATGGTTTTGGATTCTAATATTAATGAAATCCAATAGGACAAAGCCTATTGAAATCAATAATCCACCTTCATCAAATACAACCCATGGCTCGGCGCCATTGGCCCACCAGCGCGGCGGTCCTTCGCGGCTAGCGCTTCCGCCACTTGTTCCATGCTCCATTTCCCGATACCCACATACTGCAACGTGCCCACCATATTGCGCACCTGATGATGCAGGAACGAACGCGCGTTGGTACGCACCATCACCTGCTCGGGATTATTTTTCCGGGCGATGACTTCAAGTGTATCCAGCGTCTTCACCGGGCTTGTCGACTGGCACTCCCCGGCGCGAAACGTCGTAAAATCATGCGTGCCGATGAGCAGCTGCGCCGCCGCATTCATCGCCGCAAGGTCGAGCGGTTTATGCACATGCCACGCCCGCGATTCATCCAGCGCCAGCCGCCCCGGGCGGTTGACGATGCGGTAGATGTAATGGCGCTTCTTCGCCCCGAACCGCGCCGAAAAATCATCCGACACCAGCTCTGCCGAAACCACTGCAACCGGGTGCGGCACCATCAATGCATTAAGCCCAAGGATAATGTTATGCGGCACGCGCTCCTCGGCAAGATCCACATGCACCACTTGCCCGCGCGCATGCACGCCCGAATCCGTGCGCCCCGCGCATTGCGTGTCAATCGGTGCGCCGACATTCATGAATTCGCCAAGTGCTGCCTCCAGCACCGCCTGCACACTCGGCGCCTCGGTCTGCTTCTGCCACCCGCAATAAGGCGTGCCGTCATATTCAAGCGTGAGTTTGTAGCGGGGCATAGGCGATTCTCTTGGGTTGGTGCTCCCTATAGCGTTTCCCCAGTTCCAGTGAAAGCTAGAAAAATGGAATCCAGCTTTCGCTGGAATGACGATGAGAGTAAGGTCGCTCCATGACCGACAAATTCGCACCGCCCGAAGCCATCGCCAACACCGCCCACGCGGATGCCGCACGCTATAAAGAAATGTACGCCCAATCCATCACTGACCCCGATACATTCTGGGGCGATATCGCCAAGGAATTCGTCTGGCAGAAACCGTGGCAAAAGGTAAAAAACACCAGCTTCACGGGCGATATCAGCATCCAATGGTTCGAAGGCGGTACACTCAATATTACCGAAAGCTGCCTCGATCGCTACGCCAAATCTCAGCCCAAAAAAACCGCGATTCTATGGGAAGGCGATACCCCGGGCGACACGCGTCATATCTCGTATGCCGAGCTGCTGAAAGAAGTCTGCAAAGTTGCCAATGCACTCGCGTCACTCGGCGTCAAAAAAGGCGACCGGGTCACTATTTACATGCCCATGGTGCCGGAAGCCGCCTATGCAATGCTCGCCTGCGCGCGCCTCGGCGCCATCCATTCCGTCATCTTTGCGGGCTTCTCGGCGGATTCCATCCGCAACCGCGTTGAGGATTGCGCGAGCGATTTCATCATCACCGCTAACATAGGCCGTCGTGGCGGCAAAGTGATTCCGCTGAAAGCGACTGTCGATAAGGCCATCGAGGGCCTCAACGTGCGCCATGTTCTCGTCTACCAGACCCACGACTCCAACGGGGACATGAAACAAAGCCGTGATCTGTGGTGGCACGATATCGTGCCCCGGCAATCTTCCGAAAATAAGGCGACGCCTGTGGATGCCGAAGACCCGCTCTTCATTCTCTATACCTCCGGCTCCACCGGCAAACCCAAGGGCCTGCTGCACACGACGGGCGGCTACATGGTCTATGCCGCGACCACGACGAAATACGTGTTCGATCTCCAGCCCGACGACATCTACTGGTGCACCGCCGATGTGGGCTGGATCACCGGCCACAGCTATATTGTCTACGGCCCGCTCGCCTGCGGCGCGACCACGCTGATGTTCGAAGGCGTGCCCAATTACCCCGATGCGAGCCGCTTCTGGCAGGTGGTGGACACGCACAACGTCACCAAATTCTACACCGCCCCGACCGCTGTGCGCGCGCTAATGGCACAGGGCAATAAATTTGTAAAAACCACGTCGCGAAAATCCCTCAAAATCCTCGGCAGCGTGGGCGAGCCTATCAACCCCGAAGCATGGCTGTGGTTTTACAACGTGGTGGGCGAGGGTCGCTGCCCCATCGTCGACACCTATTGGCAGACCGAGACTGGCGGCCACATCATGACCCCGCTGCCGGGTGCCACCACGCTGAAACCCGGCTCCTGCAGCGCGCCATTCTTTGGCATCCAGCCAGTTATCTACGACGCCAAAGGCAAGCTGCTCGAAGGCGTGGCGGAAGGCATGCTCTGCATTGCTGATTCCTGGCCCGGCCAGGCGCGCAGCATCTGGGGCGACCATGAACGCTTCAAACAAACCTATTTCAGCCAGGTGCACGGCAAA
>JBMOIY010000061.1:0-11826 GCA_049317085.1 Rickettsiales bacterium
GGATTGCCATAGCATAACGCTACATATATGTCATGCTATTTAGTTGCTTTGGTATCACCGAGAAAATGAGCGTTAGAACGGTCAATGATGTGCCGTTTGCTATCGTCAAGGATGGCAAAGATTATGACACTAGCTTTCTGTTTGGTGCTTTCGTGAATGAGAATGCGCCCATTATCGAAGACATATTGCAGGATGCTCTGGAACACAACGCAGTGCCTAGCTTTGTAGGCTATAACGGCAATAAGCAGGATTTCGGTAGGCAACTGTTTGCCGTGTGGAACGCACTACAGCGTAAGGGCATAAAATATTCCAATATCACCACCCCATCCGGCATCACGGAAAATATCTATAGCCAGCATGTGCGCTTGCCCGATGAAAGCTATGATAACTCGCAAGCTAACTGTGTGGATGGCGCAGTGTTACTTGCCTCGGTTTTCTATAAAATAGGTATGTGTCCTATACTGGTATCGAAGCCCGGCCACATGTTCTTAGGTGTTTATAATGACGCTGAATCATGCGCGAAGAAAAACCACCAAAACATTACCTATATCGAAACTACGGCGGTGGGTGGCGTCCGCTTAAACCCCTTCCAAAAGGCATGGAAATTTAAAACCGCCGATGGCTTCTACGCCAGTGCATCCTACACCTCGCTTGCCAACGCCTCAAGCATCGCAACCAAGCAATATAATGAAATGGTGACCGCGCTGAATCTCAAGAAAAAGGGCTATTCCGTCCTCGATATTGAACAGCTTCGCAGCATGGGCGTCATGCCAATTAGCAGCACCAAAGAATAACAACCCCAACCCACAAGGAGCCTTTATGAAACGCCTCGTTATACTTGCCGCCACCGCATCATTATTGGTGGCCTGTACTGAGCAACAGCCAGACCAACAGGTGTATGTGTCGCCGCTGGAATTCAAGAAGTACAATTGTAAGCAAATAGCTAAGGAAATGGCCTACATTTCGGCACAATTTGAGCAATCATCCAGTTCGTCGGATTTAGGGGCGATTCTGAATGCTGGCGTTATGGCTTACGGCATGTCGCAGCGCTATGCGATGTATAACGATAACAGCGAAGACCCCAAAACGGCGTATTTGAGAGCCAAATACGATGCATTACATCAAGCCTCAATTGAGAAAAATTGCGATTAGCGATATGCTGAATGCAACTAGTATCGCAGGTGACGATGATGCAACATGGGCAGAACTTGGGGAATATTGGCTAGGTAAGCTAAATCCTATACCACAATATAAAGCCAAAAAGCGGCGAGTGATTCATAGGCCTCTTGTATTGAGTGGGCATGGCATTAGGCTGCATATAGATCGTGACACATTGCTGATAAAATGTGGGTTTACTCACTATCCGCAAAAAGCAGAACAATATCGCTTCTTCCCCCAAGATCGACAATTGCCATCACGCATTGTGATATTGGATGGTGATGGTAGCATTACGTTTGATGCCCTTGAATGGCTATCGCAACAACAAGTGCCGTTAGTGCAAATTAGCTGGCGGGGCGAAATTGCAAGCGTGGGTGGTGCCTATTATGCCGCTGCACCTGATTTGGTAAAACATCAGATAGAAATTCGGAATAGCAGCGAGGGATTTGAATTTTCAAAATGGCTTATTCAAAAGAAAATTGAAAATTGCCGTGCGACAATTCGCCATATTTCACAAAATACAAAAGATGCGCTGCCCTTTTTATGTCCATGCGGGACAGCCTAAATGGGCTGCCCAAAATGCTACCAAGAAAAAAGCTATTCAGCCTCCTAAAAAACAACCACTAGAAGAACAAAAGCCCATGAGCTTCGCGGAGGTGGTTAGCAAAATGGAACCTAAAATGCCTGAACCTGTGCTTACGAAGCTAGGACTGAAAAAATTGACGGGATTAAAGAAATTGCCCGAATTCATAGATTTTGAAAATTCTGAAGTTGCCATTGAAACACATGCTGATTTAGCAAGAAAAGCAGAGGATTACGATACGGCAATACCGCATGTGCATGCTATTGTGGACGCACTCCCCATGTCCCTGCAGCAAGGAATTGCTGATACCTATATGAGCCATCAAAGGGGTGGCAAGAAATTTGTGGGAATGGTCGAAGATCCTGCCGTCGCACTCGAAAACGAAATTGCAGTGCTGCGAGGAGAACCAATCAGAGCAAATTACATTGATGTTCGCATGGGGCCACAAATCTTACGTCATTATTTAACCGACATCATTTCTGGCATTCTTGAAGTTGACCTGAAACCGCGCACGGGGAATGGCGAATTATGGACGGATGCTTTAGGTAAGCGAACAGGCCGCGATTTAACAGCCTGATTTCCTAATGTGCGGACTTCACTACCGCATACATAAAAACATCAATTAATGCCCCGCTTATTGAAGGATAAAACTTCTTCAGCAATCCTTCCCGAGAATAGCCACATTTCTCCAGTACACGAATGGATGCGGTATTATGTGGTTCTACCACTGCTTGAATGCGCTCTGCGCCACATTCGTTAAGAAGGAAATCTTTTACAAGTAGTAGTGCCGTAGTGGCGCATCCCTGCCCCCATGCATCAGGGTGTACCCAATAACCACCCTGAAATAGCTTCGGGTGGCGACCTGCGGCACTATTGATAACGCCCATCAGCATGCCATCTTGCTCAATCATCCAAACAAAATGGTTGGTGGCTTTGGCTATATTTGCGAGATGCTCGGAAAAATGTTTTTCTGTATAAGGGAAGGGCTTGTTTACGCGCTGATTTATCTCACGGATATTGGCTAATTTGATAAAAACATCTTCGTGCTCATCCGATAGAGGAAGTAGCCTTACTGTTTTATTTTCAAGTATTTTAGCCAATGGATTGCCCATGCCTTATATTAACCCCATGCAAGTCGTAGCTCTCTCAACTTCCCCTCGCCAAAATCTTCCATATGCTCGCCAATAATTCTAGCACCGCTATGCATATAAAAACCTAGTGTCGGGTTGTCGGCTAAAACATAGGTTACGAAAGGGAGCAAGCAATCAGACGAAAGCTGCGAGACAACCTGCTCAAAAAGTTTTTTGCCTAAGCCGCGCTGATGAAAAGCCTTTAGCAAATAAATGGCATAGAGTTCTCCAGGGTAGGTATCATCATTATCGCGGTTATTGCCGCCATTGGCAAAACCTACCACTTTGCCATCGACTTCGGCCACATACACTAGCTGCCCTTTTTCTAAGGCTTTCTCCCACATTAACTTTCTTTCTTTAACGTCAAGTTTTTGCAGGTAAGAATCAGGAACAATGCCACCATATGTTTCATGCCAGCTTGCGATATGAACTGCAGCTATGGCATCGGCATCGTTAAAGGTGGCGGGACGTATCATCATAGTTTGCTAATTTAGCGAGTATCCCGCTACTCGCATAGTTGATTTAATCATTAATATACAGAAACGGCCACTATCGAGATCATCGGTAGTGGCCGTTCTACGGTTTAGGTTGACAGGTGTGGTCAGAAATCGGAACTCTGCCGCCTATCACTATACCCCCGGCAGTGATGCCGGGCTTTTTTATGACTATAGGTCAAATGCTGACTAGTAGGCGTTATCTGAATATCGGGCTGCCCGATTTTCTTATCCTTCAGCACTTGCCCAATAACTATAAGGCCCAATGATGACAACCGTATGACGGTTGGATGATATTTAATGACAATGTGAATAAGTTAAGACTAAGCCACCAGCCGCAGATTGGCTGAGGAAGCAAGCGCCGGGCAATAACTGATACCAAGGCGGGTGAAGATCTCGACGATCGCATCGCAGAACTGCACCATCATGTCAGCAGTGTGGAACGGGCTAGGCGTAACCCGCAGGCGCTCCGTACCCTTGCGCACGGTCGGGTAATTGATCGGCTGCACATACATGTCGTATTCTTCGAGAAGTATATCGCAGGCCTGTTTGCATTTCACCGGGTCACCCACCATGATCGGCACGATATGTGTTTCATTGGCCAGCACCGGAATGCCAGACTGTGACAGCATGCGTTTCATCGTCGCCGCATTCTCCTGCTGCAACTCACGCTCGAAAGTGGAGTGCATGAGGTAACGGATGCTCGCCTCCGCCCCCGCTGCAATGGCAGGCGGTTGCGTGGTGGTGAAAATGAACCCCGGCGCACAGGAACGCACCGTATCGACAATCACCGCACGGCTGGCGATGTAACCGCCAATGACGCCATAGGCTTTCGCCAGCGTGCCCTGGATGACATCTACTTCGCCCATCAAACCTTCGCGTTCGGCAATGCCCGCGCCGCGTGGGCCATACATCCCGACCGCGTGCACCTCATCGAGATAGGTCAGCGCATTATACTGGCGGGCAAGGGCGCAGATTTCTTTGATTTTACCGACATCCCCATCCATCGAATAGACCGACTCGAACGCGATTACTTTCGGGCGGCGGTGATGCGTCGCCGAGAGCAGTTTCGCCAAGTGGTCGACATCATTATGGCGGAAAATTTTCTTCTCGGCATTGCTTTGGCGAATGCCATGGATCATCGATGCATGGTTATCGGAATCCGAGAACATCACGCAATCTGCAAGCATAGCACCCAGTGTACTTAACGCTGCTTCGTTGGCAACATAACCCGACGTGAACACCAGCGCCGCTTCCTTGCCATGCAGTTCAGCGAGGGTGCTTTCCAGTGAGGTGATTTTATTATGATTGCCCGAGATATTGCGCGTGCCGCCCGCACCCGCACCCATGCCGTCAATGGCAGCTTTCATGGCATTCAGCACATCAGGGTGTTGCCCCATGCCGAGATAATCATTCGCGCACCAGACGGTGACGTCGCGGCCTGTACGGGTCGAATGTGCGCGGGGGAATTGCCCGGCGAGGCGCTCCAGCTCGGTGAAAACGCGGTAGCGGCCCTCGGCGCGAATTTCGTTGATCGCGTCGGCAAAAACGGCATCGTAGTTGGTGGGTGCTGAGTGTTGCATACGTCCCTGTTTTTCGCGTTCTATTGAAACCTGCCCCCCTGAGCAAGCTATTTCAGTTCATAAAGCGGAATTTAGGGAGTATTTCCTTCAGCGCGTTGATTTCCATCAAGTGGTGCCAGATAAACCAGCTTCAGGAAATGGGCGAGCAACGCCAGCGCCACTAGCTGATGCGCGCTCGCCAGCCACAGATTAACCACGCTCAGCAGCGCAGCCACACCAAGACAGAATTGCAGCAGCAATAAGCCAAGGATGGTCTTGAACAGCGGCCGTAGGGCAGGGTCACGCTTCCACCCACTAAAAATCAGCGCCAACGACGCGCCGACCAATGCCAGCGCTCCCATCCGGTGCTGGAACTGCACGGTAAGCGAGCTTTCGAGATGGTTCAGCCACCAGGGTGACAACAGGTGCATGCCGTCAGGAATGAACTGCCCATTCATCAGCGGGTAAGTGTTGTAGGTCAATCCTGCCCGTAAACCCGCCACCAGTGCCCCAAGAAAGATTTGCAGAAGCAGGAGGACAAATACAACCCGCGCGCCGCGCGAAATGAGTTTAGTGGCTGCCCGTCGCGCATGCCCTTGCACCTGCCACCGCGTCCACAGCAACAGACAGAACAGCATAAAGGCAAGCAGCAGATGCAGTCCAAGCTTTAACGGCGCGACACGCGGCTCATCATGCAACCCACTCGCCACCATTACCCAGCCAACGGTACCTTGAGCAGCCACGAGCATAGCAATACCAAACCCGCGCCAAAGCAGTCGCTTCGGCAGCTGTCGCCGTGCCGCGAAGTAAAGGAAGGGTAGGATAATCACCATCCCAATGATACGGCCCAGCAGGCGATGGATATATTCCAGCCAGAAAATGCCTTTGAAATTATCGACCGTGAACCCGCTATTCACCTTCTTGAATTGTGGGGTGTGTTTGTACGCATCGAACTCCGCCTGCCATGCCGCGTCCGACATCGGTGGCAACGTGCCGGAAACAAGTTTCCATTCCACAATGGAAAGCCCCGATTCCGTCAGCCGCGTTACGCCGCCGACCGCGACCATCATCACCACCAGCACAAGGCATACCAGAAGCCAGTTGGTAACGGCGCGTTGGTGTTTTGGAAGCGGCTGCATCATATCCATGCCGCATGCTTTAGCGCAGCGCGGATGTGCGAGCAAGTGAACATAATTTGGGCTTGAACCCTAGGCGCCCATCGCTATGGTGCGCGGTATGAAACGCACCCGCACACTCGCAGAACATTGGCTCTGGCTAGGCGTCACCAGCATCGCAGCGGCGGGGCTTTACTCACTGGTCCCTGTCATCGGTCGCACGCCGCAACTGAAGAATCTGCCCATCTTCCAGCAATTGTTCGATGTCGCGCTTGTCGTGCATGTCGACCTCTCTGTGCTCATCTGGTTCTTCTCCATGATCTGCATGGGCGCGGCGCTGCTGATGGAAAAACATTCCGCTCGCTGGCCCTATTGGGGCAAGGCAGGTTTCTGGTGCACCGCCATCGCGACCTTACTGATGGCCTTCTCGCCGCTCGATGCGTGGGTGCCGGTGAAGAGCAATTATATCCCCGTGCTGCATAACACGATGTTCCTGACATCACTAGGCCTGCTATTCGCTGGATTGTTGGTGACGCTGATACCACTCATGGTGACCTATAGCCGCCCACGTTTCTGGAAAGCCCAAGGCCCTATCGGTGGTGCATGGCTTGCCGCCGCACTTACCGTGATGCTCGGCCTGTTCGGTTACTATCTCGGTGCGCGAGTGCTGCCAGAGGGGTTGGAACTGGTGGACCATTACGAAAAACTCTTCTGGGCCGGTGGCCATATCATGCAGTTCGCATTCACCCTGCTGGTGATGGCTTCATGGTTGCTGCTGTTGCAAGCCCTCGGCAGCAACCTGCCTAAACCGAAAGCTGCGCTCGCCATCTACGCCATCACTATCCTGGGTGCACTCGCGAGCCTCGCCGGGTTCGCCATCGAGACCGATTCTGCTGAATTCAACAACCACCAGACCCGCATTATGATCGAATGGGGCGGCGTCGGCGCGACGCTGATGGCTGCCCTTATCATCTTTAAGCTATTGAAAACAAAAATCACCCACGACATCCGCGCCTACGGCTCCGCCCTCATCGTCTCCCTGTTCCTCTTCTTCGCCGGCGGGGTGCTGGGCCTCATGATCTCGGGCCAGAACGTTACCATCCCCGCCCATTACCACGGCATGATCGTTGGCATCACCCAGGCATTGATGGGCGTCGCTTACGTGATGCTACCGCGCTTTGGTTACGCGTCCGTTGCCCACACACGCCTCGTGTTCTGGCAACCCATCGTCTATGGAGTGGGCCAGACCATGCATGTCGGCGGGCTGGCGTACTGCGGGGGCTACGGTATCCTGCGCAAAACTGCCGGAGGCTTCGATAACCTCGCACCGGATATTAAGATAGCCCTGGGCATCTTCGGCATGGGCGGTTTATTGGCCATTATCGGGGGAATTTTGTTCGTGATTGTGATGCTGAGAGCCGCTTTAAAGGGTGCATCAGGTTCACATCATCGCTTTTTGATATAGGCTGTAATAACACGTGATGATTATGTCTTTAGAATTACTTGAAGATTAATCAGCCTTGTGGAATAAACCACGCCAACACAACAATTAATAGAAACTAGGAGAGTACCTATGAAAACAACCATTAAATCGATCGCAGCTGTTTCAGCAACGGTCCTGCTGCTCGCCGCGTGCGACGGCCAACAGAACGCCTATAACGCGCAGCGCGGTGGCGTCACCGGCGGCGGTGGCTTTAGCAAACAGGATGTCGGCACCGGCCTTGGTGCGGTCGGCGGTGCGGTAGCAGGTGCCCAGTTCGGTAAGGGCAATGGCCGCATCGTGACCGGTGCACTCGGCGCCCTCCTCGGTGCAGGCATTGGTAACTCGGTCGGCGCCTCGCTCGACCGTGCGGACATGCAATACTACAACCAGACTGCCCAGCGCGGGCTTGAGAGCGGCACTACGGGCCGTGCATTGCCATGGAGCAACCCGGATTCGGGTAACTCGGGTGTGTTCATCCCGGCTGCCCCCTACAAGAACACGGACGGCCAGTACTGCCGCGAGTTCCAGAACAAAATCACCGTCGGTGGCAAAACGCAGAACGGTTACGGCACCGCGTGCCGCCAACCTGATGGCAGCTGGCAGATCGTTTCGCAGTAACCTAACTTAAGTATCGAGTGTCGCATGTCTTCAAGTAACGATTCGTCCGAACCGACCATCCCGACGGGAACCCTGATGAAAGGCAAGCGTGGCCTAATCATGGGGGTCGCCAACGACAAGTCGATCGCTTGGGGCATCACCCAGTATCTGGCCGCACAAGGCGCCGAGATCGCCTTCACCTTCCAGGGTGAAGCGCTCGAGCGCCGCGTGCGGCCACTTGCTGAATCTGTCGGCGGCAAACTTATACTGCCGTGTGATGTGACGAACATGGACAGCGTTGATGCCGTGTTCGCGACCCTCGAAAAAGAATGGGGCAGCATCGATTTCATCGTGCACGCCATCGGCTTCTCGGACAAAAAAGAACTCGAAGGCCGTTACGTCGATACGACCCTGAATAACTTCCTGATGACCATGAACATCAGCGTCTATTCTTTCACCGCCGTCGCCAAGCGCGCCGCCGCGATGATGAAGAATGGCGGCTCGATGCTGACGCTGACCTACCTGGGTGCCGAACGCGTGACCCCGAACTACAATGTCATGGGCATCGCCAAAGCGGCGCTAGAAACCAGTGTAAAATACCTCGCCGTTGACCTCGGCGCACAGAATATCCGCGTGAACTCCATCTCCGCCGGCCCGATCAAAACGCTCGCCGCCATGGGCATCAGCGATTTCCGCTACATCCTGAAATGGAACGAACTCAACAGCCCACTCAAGCGCAACACCACCATCGAAGATGTTGGCGGTGCAGGCCTTTTCCTGCTGAGCGACTTAGGGCAGGGCACCACCGGTGAGAACCTGCATGTCGATAGCGGTTATCATGTCGTCGGCATGAAAGCCATCGACGCACCGGATATCGCGCTGGCGTAAGCTATTTCGAATTCACTTGGCTACCTTGCTTGCGGACTATCTGGGCCGCCTGGGTTTTGTACAACACATCCATGACCGATTCGACACCCTCTACAGGGAATGTAAGCGGTGGAAATTTATATTTATCACGGCTGAGAGTATACATATTTAGGATGCTTGCTGCGTCATTGCCATGGGCAAGCGTTGTATTGATAATACTGCTGCTCATAGCGCCACTAAATGCTGCATCTAATTTGGTATTTTTGGTCTGTGTTGTTACTAACTGACCATTCTGGATGCAGTTGTTGGTTACGTCTTTGGGTGTACTGGAACATATGTACGTATCATTTGCAGTAAGCTTTTGTCCTTTATTATCCGCGATACTCCCAAGCTGTTCCCTAGTCCCGCTCGCAATAGTCAAAAGATTTTCAGTCATCATTCTCTCCATAAGTTATTGTGCAGAACCTAACAGCAACCCATGTTCCTGAATGTGAAGATTTTATAACAATCTCGTGCTTTCATTCTTGCATGAAAAACAACGGGATGGCATAACCATAAGGCACCCCAACAAGGCATTCCCATGGCATCCAACTCCTTCGGCACCATCTTCCGCTTCACCACTTGGGGCGAGTCTCACGGCGAGGCCATCGGCTGCGTGGTGGATGGCTGCCCGTCGCTGATTCCCTTAAGCGAAGCCGACATCCAGCCCTTCCTCGACAAGCGTAAACCCGGCCAGAACAAATTCACCACTCAGCGTCGCGAGGCCGACGAAGTAAAAATCCTGAGTGGTGTGTTCGAGGGCAAAACGACCGGCACCCCCATCTCCCTCATCATCCAGAACGAGGATCAGAAATCGAAGGACTATGGCGACATCGCCGAGAAATTCCGCCCAGGCCATGCCGATTACACCTATCAGATGAAATACGGCATCCGCGACCATCGTGGCGGTGGCCGCAGTTCCGCGCGCGAGACCGCCATGCGCGTTGCCGCAGGTGCCATTGCGAACAAAATCTTGGCGAGCGCAGGAATCACTGTTCAAGGCTACATGGTGCAGATGGGCGACGACGCCATCGATCGGGAGAACATGGACCTCTCAACCATAGGCAATAACCCATTCTGGTGCCCGGACTGGGAAGCGACTGTCCGCTGGGAATCCAAGCTCGATACTGCCCGCAAGGATGGTTCTTCTCTCGGTGCGATTATCGAAATAGTGGCAAACGGCGTGCCCGCTGGCCTCGGCGAACCCATCTACGACAAACTGGATTCCGATTTGGCCCGCGCCATGATGAGCATCAATGCGGTGAAAGCAGTTGAGATCGGCGAAGGCTTCGCCGCCGCCAGTTTGCGCGGCGAACAGAACGCCGACCGCATGCGTCAGGGGGCAGGTGGCGTAGAGTTTCAGAGCAACCATGCAGGTGGCATCCTCGGTGGTATCAGCTCTGGCCAACCGGTCGTCGTGCGCTTCGCCGTGAAGCCTACCAGCTCCATCCTCACGCCCGTCGAAACGGTAACCAAATCCGGCGAGAATACCGACATCGTCACCAAAGGCCGCCACGACCCCTGTGTAGGCATCCGCGCCGTCCCCGTGGGCGAGGCAATGATGGCCTGCGTACTGGCCGACCACTGGCTACGCTTCAAGGCTTACCAGCGCTAAGCGGACTTGAAGAGTAATCACACTATCCTATATCATTGTCACCCCGTCATACGACGGGGTGACAATAAAAAAATAATGCCAAGGGACAACGACCATGACCGAGACCATCGACAAACCAGAAACCAAAACCTTCGCCGCTGAAACCGCGCGCGTCCTGCAGCTGATGATTCACGCGCTTTACACCAACCGCGACATCTTCCTGCGCGAGCTTATCTCCAACGCCTCCGATGCCTGCGACAAGCTGCGCTATGAATCGCAACAGAACCAGAAATTGCTGGGCGACGAGCCGGAGCTCACCATCCACATCAGCTACGACGAAAAAGCCAAAACCATTACCATTGCTGATACCGGCATTGGCATGAACAAGGACGATCTGGTGGCCAATCTTGGCACTATCGCCAAATCCGGCACCGCGGAATTCCTGAGCCAGCTGTCGGGCGATGCGAACAAGGACGTCAACCTCATCGGCCAGTTCGGCGTCGGCTTCTACTCCGCCTTCATGGTGGCCGATAACGTTACCGTCGAAAGCCGCAAAGCGGGTGAAGAGCAGGCATGGGCATGGCAATCAAACGGGGAGGGTACCTACGAAATCAAGCCCTGCGCGCCTCGCGCCCGGGGCACTACCATCACCTTGCATGTAAAAAAGGATGCCAAGGAATATCTCGATCGCCACAAGCTCGGTAATATCGTCAGCACCTATTCGGACCATATCGGTTTCCCGATTGCGCTCACCGATAGCGAAGGCGTCACCCGTACCATGAACGAAGGCGGCGCGATCTGGACGCGGCCCAAATCCGAAGTGACGGACGATCAGTACCACGAATTTTACCAGCATGTCGCTCACTCACCTGAAAAACCATGGGCCGTGATGCACAACAAGGCCGAAGGCAAAGTGGAATATACCAGCCTGCTCTTCGTGCCCGGCATGAAACCCTTCGACCTGTTCCACCCCGAGCGCAAACGCCGCGTAAAGCTCTACGTGAAACGCGTTTACATCACGGATGAAGGCGTCGAACTCGTGCCGCCCTACCTGCGCTTCCTGCGCGGAGTGGTGGATTCTGCCGACTTGCCGCTGAACATCAGCCGCGAGACGCTGCAGAAATCCCCCGTGCTGGATAAAATCCGAGACTCCGTCACCAGCCGCGTGCTGACTGAATTCAAGAAACGCGCCGACAAAGAACCC
>JBMOIY010000062.1:0-11663 GCA_049317085.1 Rickettsiales bacterium
CAACGCCAACAGCGTCCCCAACGAAGGCATCCTCACCCCGAAGCAGGCTTTCATGGTCGATACGAAATACGACGATGGCATGCCCGGGCTCGGCACCATCGTCGCACCGAAGAACTCGGCGGTTGGTAGTTGCGTCACCTCCGATGTGGCGGCTACCGCTACCTATGTCACCACGAGCAATGATGCGAAGAACTGTATCATCATCGTAAAAATCCAGTAGCGGGCCACCGTTTCGCGCTGGTTTTCGGCCAAATTTTCTGCTAAGTTAAAGCTGATGTATATCATAGCGCACCAGCAGGCGCGCGCATGTGAATCCAGGTATGGATGGAGGAAGAATGACGCGTTCGACCAATGAGCTGGAGCTCATGCTCCGCGACTACCGGCTCACCACCGCCGAGATCCTCTACCATTTCCCCGACCATCCCGTCCTGCTCCAATCCTATGTCTGGCAGGAATTCGACCTCGCCCCGAAATTCCCGACGCTGAAGAAATTCCTCACCTTCTGGGACCGCGAACTGGATGGCAAAATCCATTCGGTGAAAGTGATGCATGCCGAACTGGTTACCCCGGCGGAATTCAAACTGGTCAACGCGCCGATCCGGATTCACTGACCTGCTTTTAACTGGCACACCTGATCGCTAACTGCTAGCCCTTGAACCATGACCGTCCTCAACCTCATGCTCGGCAAACAACGTGGTGGGCTCGAACAGGCAGCGCTCGATTATGCCGAGGCGCTGAAACTGGCGAATATCCCGAGCATCACCATCGTCGCGCCCGATGCCTGGGTGCAACCCCACCTGACAAGCGCCGGTGTGCCGCACGAAACGCTGACCCAGCGCGGCGCGTGGGACATCTTTGCCGCGCGACGTTTGCGCATCCTTGCCACACTCGCCAACGCCACCGCCATCATCTGCCACGGCAACCGTGCGCTTTCACTCGCCCTGCGCGCGCTGAAGGGCGATGTACCCATCCTCGCCGTCTCGCATAATTATTCCACCCGCCGCTTCGTGAAAGCGGATACTTGCCTTGCCATCACCCAGCACTTGGCTAGACACCTGAAAACCCATGGCGCGAAAAATATCACCCTCATGCCCAACATGGTGCGCCTGCCCGCAACCGCCCGACGCCCCGATTTCCGAAGCCCTCCGGTCATCGGCACGCTGGGCCGCCTCGTTGCCAAAAAAGGCTTCAAGAATTTCATCGAAGCCATGAGCGTACTGCGCACCCGCAATATCGAATTTCGCGCCATCCTCGCCGGTGACGGCGAGGAAGCCGAAACCCTCGACGCCCACATCGCCCGCTACCAATTGGAGGACATCATCGCCCGCCCCGGCTGGGTGACGGACCGCTCCATCTTCTTCGAATCCATCGACCTGTTCGCCCTCCCCTCGCTGCACGAACCGTTCGGCATCGCCCTCATCGAAGCCATGAGCGCCGGCGTCCCCGTCATCAGCACCGACAGCGAAGGCCCAAGCGAGATCCTCACCCACAACAAAACCGGCCTTATCACCAAACGCAAAGACCCCGAAGCCATGGCCGATGCAATTCAAGAATTGCTTGCAGACCACGCCCGCGCCGCTGCCTTAGGTCAAGCCGGTGCAGCCCATGTCGCCAGCGAATATAGCATGCAAGCCATGGCCACCCGTTTACAATCCGCCCTCGCGCCCTATATGGCAAAGCCATGACCATGAACCATCGCATCCTCATTCGCATCGCTGGTGATGACCGCATCACCTTCCTTCAAGGCATCCTGACACAGGACATCACTAAATTGAACGCCGATAAAATACAGTTCGCCGCACTACTGTCGCCACAAGGAAAAATCCTTCACGATATGCTCCTTATCGCTGAGGATAAAAGCATCCTTATCGACACCGCGACCCTCTACAAGGACACGCTGTTAAAACGTCTCGCCATGTACAAACTCCGCGCCAAAGTAACCATCGAGGAAATCACGGCTGAAGCTGCTGCCATCGCCATCGGCACCACCCCCTTGCCCGACCCGCGCCACCCGGAACTCCCGAACTATTCACCATTCACCATTCACCATACACCCCTTACATTCGCCATCCCCGAACTCGGCCGCGATTTCGAGCCCGATACCGTCGTCGCGCTCGATGCGGGCTATGATTTACTCAATGCCATCAGCTTCACCAAAGGCTGCTATGTCGGTCAGGAAGTCACCGCCCGCATGCATTATAAGAACATCGCGCGCCGCGGGTTTTACCTGCTGACTAACGACACCATGCCCCCGCGTTTGGCATTGCTGAAATTCGAGGAAGTGGAAGCCAATCACGGCACCGTCACCGTGGATAACATCACCTACCGCGCGACCCTGCCGGGCTGGATGCAGCCCAAACTCGAACGGTTCAAATCCCCCACCCAGAATCAATAGAAATATTCACCTTCCGGGCGACTATTGTATTTGGCGGGGCACGTCCTTAAATGGTAATCTGTTAAAAAAACGGGGCGCGACACACCATGAAACTCTTTCGCAAGGTAAAACCCATGCTGACTCCAGACGCCGCGTCGCCTGCCGAGATCACCGTCACCGAATCGGCCATGAGATGCCCGAACATCATCGACGCCACCGGCGAACGCGGCTACCTCGCGGGCCAGTTGCTGGTCGCGACCCCGGTCATCGATACAGGCTGCTTCCAGAAGGCGGTCATCTATATCTTCAACCACTCGGCAGAAGGGGCGATGGGCCTCATCGTCAACCAGCCGATCGAAATCGTGAATTACAGCGCCCTGCTTGAAGGCATGAATTTGCCCAAGGATAGCGGCGCCAAGGAAATCCCCGTCTTCTTCGGCGGCCCGGTGGAGCGCAGCCGCGGCTTCGTCATCCACAGCACGGATTATTTCCGCGAATTCTCGTTTACCCGCAGCGCAGAACTGGCGGTCACCTCCTCAAGCGCCATTCTCGGCGATATCCTCGAAGGAAAAGGACCAAAAAACGCAGCACTTATAGTTGGTTATTCAGGCTGGAGCGCAGGCCAGCTTGAGGCTGAGATCGAACAGAATAGCTGGATTTCTGTCCCCGCGACGGCGGACCTGATGTTCAACACTGAGAACGACCTGAAATGGGCAACCGCCAGTAAATCCCTCGGCATTGACATGGCCTTCTTCTCCACCACCATCGGCCACGCCTAACCTGCCCACATTTCTGCCCAAATTCCCTTGCGTTCCGCCCTTGCGCGCGCTACACACGCGCGCATGAAATCATTCCAAGATATTATCCTCACCTTGCAGAATTACTGGGCCCGCCAAGGCTGCGTGATTCTCCAGCCCTATGACATGGAAGTTGGCGCCGGAACGTTCCATCCTGCCACCACCCTGCGCGCACTCGGTCCGAAGCCGTGGAACTGCGCCTATGTTCAACCCAGCCGACGCCCGAAGGATGGCCGCTACGGCGAGAACCCCAACCGCTTGCAGCACTATTATCAGTTCCAGGTCATCCTGAAACCTTCGCCCGATAACCTCCAGCAACTCTACCTCGATTCGCTGAAGGAACTCGGCGTCGATTCCAACATGCACGACATCCGCTTCGTCGAGGACGATTGGGAAAGCCCCACCCTTGGCGCATGGGGTTTGGGCTGGGAAGTCTGGTGCGACGGCATGGAAGTAACGCAATTCACCTATTTCCAGCAGGTCGGCGGCATCGAGTGCAACCCCATCAGCGGCGAACTGACCTACGGCCTCGAACGCCTCGCCATGTACATTCAAGGGGTGGAGAACGTCTACGACCTGAAATGGAACGACGCCAAGGAAGGCGAAGTGCAATTCTATTACGGTGATGTCTTCAAACAGAACGAAGTCGAATTCAGCGCCTACAACCTCGAAGCTGCGAATACTGAGCAGCTCTTCAAACAGTTCGAAGAAGCCGAAGCCGAATGCAAAGCACTCCTTGCCCACACGAATGAACGCAGCAAAGGGTTGGTGCTCCCGGCCTATGACCAGTGCATCAAAGCATCGCACCGTTTCAACCTGCTCGATGCACGCGGCGTCATCGGCGTCACCGAACGCGCCTCCTACATCGGCCGCGTCCGCATCCTCGCCAAAGCCTGCTGCGAAGCATGGGTAGCGACACAAGGAGAAGCCGCATGATGCTCACCCTGATGAAAGGCAAGATCCACCGTGCCACCTGTACGGGTGCGGACATGGATTACAACGGCTCCATCACCATCGACCCCGTGCTGCTAGAAGCCGCTGGCATCATCGAGCATGAGCAGGTCGATGTGCTCAACATCACCAACGGCGAGCGGCTGACGACGTACGCTATCAAATCCAAAAAACCACGCGGCTCGGGCGAGATCACCATAAACGGCGCCGCCGCCCACCGCGTGAAAAAAGGTGACCTCGTCATCATCTGCTCCTTCGCCCGCATGAAGGAAAAAGAAGCGAAGAAGCACAAACCGAAAGTGGTGCTGGTGAACGCCAGGAACCAGATCGCCACCATCGAAAACAAATCCCGCCCCGGCAAGATCAGGGCCCCGCAAGTGAGCGCGAAGAAGCCGGTTGTGAAGAAACCCGTCGCGAAGAAAGTGGTGAAGAAATAATGGCCACCCTCCTGCTCGAACTTTTCTCCGAAGAAATCCCGAGCCGCATGCAGCGCGCCGCCGCGGAGCAATTGCAGCGCCTCATTTCCGCAGGCTTCGAGAAGAACATGCTTACCCCAAGCAGCTACAAGACGTTCGTTAGCCCACGCCACCTCGCCATCCAATGCTACGGCCTGCCCACGATTCAGCCGGACGTAAAGGAAGAAAAACGCGGGCCAAAAATCGGCGCGCCGGAACAAGCCCTCAAAGGTTTCCTCAGCGCGAGCGGCCTCACCCTCGACCAATGCGAACAACGCGACGGCTACTACTACGCCATCATCGAACGCAAAGGCCGCGCAGTCGCCGAAGTGGTGAAAGAGATTTGCGAGAGCGCACTCACATCATTTGGTTGGCCAAAATCCATGCGCTGGGGTTCGCGCCCACTCAACTGGGTGCGCCCGCTCCACCGCATCGCCTGCCTGCTGGATGATGAAGTGATCCAGGTGCAATTCGCCCACCTCACCGCCAGCAACGTCACCGAAGGCCATCGCTTCCTCAAGCCCGCCCCCATCACGCTGACCCATGCCGAAGATTACGAAGAACATTTGAACGCCGCCAAGGTGATGGTCGACTATGCCGCCCGCCGCGCCGAGATCAAAACGAAGATAACCGCCCTCGCCGCCAGCGCCAAACTCTCCCTCGTCGAGGACGAAGCATTGCTCGACGAAGTCACTGGCCTTGTCGAATGGCCCGTGCCGCTGCTCTGCCAGTTTGATAAAAAATTCCTCGACCTGCCACCCGAGGTTCTCATCTCCGAAATGAAGAACCACCAGCGTTACTTCGCGCTGAATGACGCGAGCGGTAAATTGAGCGACCAGTTCATCACCGTCGCCAACATGGAAACGAAGGATGGCGGCAAGCGCGTGAAAGAAGGCAACGCCCGCGTCGTCCGCGCCCGCCTCGCCGATGGCGAATTCTACTGGGAACAGGACCGCAAAACCAACCTCGAACACTGGGGCAAAAAACTCAGCGATGTCGTCTTCCACGCCAAAGTCGGCATGATGAACGAGAAGGTCGAGCGCATTGAAGCCCTCGCCGTCGCCATCGCTAAAGCGGTGAACTTCACGGATGAGAAATCCGTCCGCCGCGGCGCCCAGCTCTGCAAAGCAGATTTAACCTCCGGCATGGTCGGCGAGTTCCCCGAACTCCAAGGCATTATGGGCCGCTACTACGCCACCGCTCAAGGCGAGACACAGGAAATCGCCGACGCCATCCGCGACCATTACAAACCAGTGGGCGCAACTGACTCGGAACCTAAATCTGAACTTGCCGCTATCATCTCACTCGCCGATAAACTTGATTCTATTGTGAGGCTCTTCGCTGCTGGCGAAAAACCCACCGGCAGCAAAGACCCACTGGCATTGCGCCGTGCAGCACTGGGTGTGCTGCGCATCTTGCATTATCATCGCTGGAACCTTGACCTCGCGGCATTCTGCAATGCTGAAGTGGTGGAATTCTTCCATGACCGCCTGAAAAACCTGATGCGGGATGAACAAATCCCGGCCCATGTAATTGAAGCCGGACTTAAAATGGATACGAATAATTTCGTGCCAGCAATGTTGAGCGAGCAAACGAAAAATCTCGCCCAATGGGTGGACAACGACACTGGAAAATCCACAATCGCCGCCATCAAACGCGTCCTTAATATTCTCGCAGCGGAAGAGAAAAAATCCAAATCGATCTTTGCAGCGAATACGAGCGGTGCCAAAGAACCTTCGGAGAAATCAGTCGCCAATGCGCTGACTGCAACACCAAAGACTCCAAAAGATTTGGAACTTCTAACCGCCCCCATCAACCAGTTCTTCACCGACCTGCTGGTGAACGAAGAAGGCCACCGCGACGCGCGCCTTGCTTTGCTCGCCAGCGTCCGTGAAGCCGCCAACCACATCGCCGATTTCTCTAAAATTGAAGGATAGCCACCATGAAAACCGCCGCCGCGAAAAAATCCGATCTCGCTGAGAAACTCGTCTACACATTCGGCGATGGCAAAGCCGAAGGCTCGGTGGCCATGAAGAACCAACTCGGCGGCAAGGGCGCCAACCTCGCCGACATGTGCGCGCTCGGCCTGCCCGTCCCCCCCGGTTTCACCATCCCGACCGATGTCTGCGTCGCCTACTACGCCGCCGATAAGAACTTCCCCGCGACCCTCGAAACCCAGGTCGCCGCTGGCGTTGCCTACATCGAAAAAATCGTCGGCCGCAAATTCGGTGATGCGAAGAACCCGCTCCTCGTCTCCGTCCGCTCCGGCGCACGCGCCTCGATGCCGGGGATGATGGACACCATCCTTAATCTCGGCCTGAATGACGCTACCGTCGAAGGACTCGCCGCCAAGACCGGCAACGCCCGCTTCGCGTATGACTCCTACCGCCGCTTCATCCAGATGTATTCGGACGTGGTGCTGGGCGTCGACCATGACGTGTTCGAGGATCTCCTCGACCTCATGAAAAACGAACGCGACTTCGCGCAGGACACCGATTTAAGCGCCGACGATCTGAAAGAACTCGTCGCTCAGTTCAAAGAAAAAGTCGCCGCCGCCATCAAGCGTCCTTTCCCGCAGGATGTGAACGAGCAGCTATGGGGTGCCACCAAAGCCGTGTTCGACAGCTGGATGAACCCGCGCGCCATCACCTACCGCAATCTGCACGACATCCCAGCCAGCTGGGGCACCGCCGTCAACATCCAGTCGATGGTCTTCGGCAATATGGGTGACGATTGTGCCACCGGCGTCGCCTTCACCCGCAACCCAAGCACCGGCGAAAACAAATTCTACGGCGAGTTTCTCGTCAACGCCCAAGGGGAGGACGTCGTCGCCGGCATCCGCACCCCGCAACCCCTCACCATCCATGGCAAGACCGAAGGCGGCGACCTACCGAGCATGGAAGAAGTCATGCCGGACGTGTTCGCCGACCTCGTGAAAATTTACCAAAAGCTGGAATCGCATTACCGCGACATGCAGGACATCGAATTCACCGTCGAGAACCGCAAACTCTGGATGCTGCAGACCCGTAACGGCAAGCGCACAGCGAAAGCCAGCCTGAAGATTGCCGTCGACATGGTGAACGAAAAACTCATCACCAAGGAAGAAGCACTCCTGCGTATCGATCCGCTCAGCCTCGACCAGTTGCTGCACCCGACACTGGACCCGAATGCGAAAAAGAACGTCATCGCACGTGGCCTTCCTGCTTCGCCGGGCGCTGCTTCCGGCAAAGTGGTATTCACCGCCGAGGACGCGGAACACGCCGCCAACCTGAAAGAAAAAGTCATCCTCGTGCGCATCGAAACGAGTCCAGAGGACATTCACGGCATGCATGCCGCCCAGGGGATTTTGACGGCCCGTGGCGGCATGACCAGCCATGCCGCCGTCGTCGCCCGCGGCATGGGAAAATGCTGTGTCTCTGGCGCTGGCGAAGTCCGCATCAACTACGCGAAGAAAGAATTCTCGACCGGCAGCACCGTGATCAAAGAGGGCCAGATCATCACCCTCAACGGCTCAACCGGCGAAGTCATCCTCGGTGAAGTCGGCACCGTGGAGCCGAACCTCTCGGGTGATTTCACCACCGTCATGCAATGGGCGGATGCCGCACGCACCTTGCAAGTGCGAACCAACGCCGAGACCCCACTGGATGCTCGCACCGCGCGCGGCTTCGGCGCCGAAGGCATCGGCCTCTGCCGCACCGAGCACATGTTCTTCGACGCCGAACGCATCATCGCCATGCGCGAAATGATCGTCGCCGAAACCAAGAAAGCCCGTGAGACTGCCCTCGCCAAACTGCAGCCCATGCAGAAAAAAGATTTCGCCGAAATCTTCCGCATCATGGATGGCCTGCCGGTGACGATTCGCCTGCTTGACCCGCCGTTGCACGAATTCCTCCCCCACACCGATGCCGAAATGCAGGAAGTGGCGGACGCGTCGCACCTCACGCTCGAGGCCGTGAAATACCGTGCAAGCCAGTTGCATGAATCACCTATCCCGAGATCTACGCCATGCAATCGCGCGCCCTCTTTGAAGCCGCTGCCGAAGTACAGAAGGAAGGCAAGAAAGTATTGCCCGAGATCATGATCCCGCTGGTGATGACCAAGAAAGAACTGCAGCTGATGAAAGAGATCATCGACAAGGTCGCTGGCGACGTGAAAGCCAAGACCAATGTGGATATTGTCTATCAGGTCGGCACCATGATCGAGCTGCCGCGCGCCGCGCTACGTGCAGGTGACATCGCCGAATTCGCCGAATTCTTCAGCTTCGGCACCAACGATCTGACGCAGACCACACTGGGTATCTCACGCGACGACGCCGCCAACTTCATCGAACAATACAAGAAGCAGGGCGTCATCGAGCAGGATCCGTTCGTCACCATCGACCAGGACGGCGTGGGCGAACTCATCCGCCTCGCCGCCGAACGCGGCCGTGCGACGCGCCCCAACATCAAACTCGGTATCTGCGGTGAACATGGCGGCGACCCTACCTCCATCGCCTTCTGCCAGAAGACCGGTCTCAACTATGTCAGCTGCTCACCTTACCGCGTGCCGATTGCGCGGCTGGCTGCAGCACAGGCCGCCATTCGTGAGAAAGCCGAGAAGTAAATACCTGACACAGACAATAAAAAAGCTGGTATCTCGTAAGAAATACCGGCTTTTTTGTTGGTAGGAAAATGGCCTAGCGGTCGTTCATTTTCAAGCGGCCTTGCACGCGCAGATTACCACCCGGCCAGATGACATACGAACTATCCGTATCCGCCGGAATCCCACTTGTGCGCTCATTGCCGATGATGCCTGAAAGCAACCCATCCGCATGCACCACACTATCCTTCTGCTTCATGCTCTTCGCAGGTTTTTTACCTTTTGCCGGTGCTGGCTCATCCACCAACGCGAGGAATCCTTGCGAGCCGCCACTGTAATATTCCGTGGCGTTCGGTTCGATAACACGCACCTCCGGTGCCCCGCGTCCCGTGAGTTCAACCCGGTGCGGCACCGAATCAAGGTTGGTTATTTTCATAGCCAAGGCGGGCGACGCCACCAATGTGACCAATAATACTGCAAACGAAATAGGCTTCATGATTCTCTCCTTTGAGTGACTACGCTTTCCTGAATTTCTGTGCTTGCTCGACGGCAAGCAGGTCAACACGGTCGTTATGTGTGTCGCCGCTATGCCCCTTTACCCATTGCCAGTCGATTTTATGCTGCGCAGCAATTTCTGCGAGCGCTTGCCACAAATCAACGTTTTTTACCAGCTTTTTATCCGCCGTTTTCCATCCCTTTTTTTGCCAGCCCGGCAGCCATTCCGTATAGCCTTGCAGCACATACTTACTGTCCGTGAACAGCGCCACATGGCATGGTTCTTTCAGCTGCTTCAGCGCCGCGATCGTCGCCATTAACTCCATACGATTATTCGTTGTTTCTTTTTCTCCGCCGCTGATTTCCTTTTGCTTCTCGCCAAAAATGAGCAGCGCCGCCCAACCGCCCGGGCCGGGGTTTCCGCTGCAGGCACCATCCGTGTAGATGGTCACTTTCTTGCGGCTAGAGGCCATATTCTTTGACATCCTTTACCTGCTGGTGGAAGCGCAATTTTGCTGCATATTCGAGTGGGTCATGCGGCCGTACCAATGCATTCAGCTCGCGGTGCAACCAGTCATGCGCACGCGTCAGCAAAAAGCGTAGTGCAGCCCCGCGTAGCAATACCGGAAATGCTGCAACTTCCGCTGCAGCAAAAGGGCGCTGTTTCTGATACGCATCGAGCAGCAACTTCGATTTGGTCGGGCTGAATTCCCCGCGCGGTTCGAAGCACCAGGCGTTTAGCGTGATGGCAACATCATACGCCAGCGCATCGTTGCAGGCGAAATAAAAATCAATGATGCCACTGACATCGTCGCCCTCGAAGAACACATTATCCGGGAACAGATCCGCATGGATCACCCCAGCCGGCATAGCCCCCTGCGATGAAAAATGCTGCGCAACATAAATCATCTCACTGCGCACCAATTCTTCCAGGCCAGGCTGAATTTCATCCAGCCGCCCGTTGATTTTTTCATAGAGTTTCTGCCACCCCGTAAGCGACAATGCATTTGCCCGCTCTTGCGTAAAATCCTGCGCAGCGAGGTGCAATTGGCCCAGCACATTGCCCACCGATGCCGCATGCGGGTTGCGGATGATGGTGCGGCTCTTCCCGTGCAAAAAACTTACGAGCGACGCCTGCTTGCCTGCCAGCTCCCCCACCAGCGCACCATCCTTGCGCATGATGGGTTTGGGGCACGCCACGCCGCGCGACGCCACATGTTGCAGAAGATTCAAAAAGAACGGCAAATCATCGATATTCACCCGCTTCTCATAGAGCGTCAGGATGTATTTCTCCTCCGCCCCCTTCGGCGGCTTCACCGCGATGAGGTAGTTCGTATTCTCCACCCCCTGCGCGATGCCGACTGCAAAATCAAGCGCACCCACCATGTAACATCCCTCGAGATGCTCGGCGATCTGTTCATTGCTCAACTGCGTATACACGGCCATACGGGGCTTCTAGCAGCGCGAGATGCGCATGTCACTTTTTTGCGCACAGCACGCATTTTTTGCTGGTGATTCACCCCCGAAATGGCTACGGTTAGGGCGCCCGGCAGTCAATGTGGCTGTCCACCCCGCAAACCAGTCTAGAACAGATTTTTAGGAGAGTGCTCATGTTTCGCCGTAGGGAAGATGGCTCAGAAGAATTGATCAACGACAACGAAGGAGCGACCGTGATAACGAATCCGACAACCCAGACCGCCGCGACCCCGGTAACACCAACGGCCGCGACTCCTTCGGCTCCCGCGAGCCAGCCATCCGCTCCCGCCTTCCGGCCCGTGCCGCCGCAGGCTGCCATGGTCGCAGCTAGCCGTAGCGCCATGCCATCGCCCGCCCAGCCCTCGCCCATGTCCGCAAGTGACGCCGCACGCCCGGCTGCCGCCACCCCCGTGAACCGCCCGACCAGCAAGCGTGTCCTCACCGTTGGCCCGGATATCCAGATGAAAGGTGAGATTACGAGCTGCGACCGCGTCGTGATCGAAGGCAGCAATGAACGCCTCCATCCTGGCGATCCGC
>JBMOIY010000063.1:0-11624 GCA_049317085.1 Rickettsiales bacterium
TTCCCGCGCGGCAAGCGATACACCACCGAACAGGCATAATTGCCAACGGCAGGACCCAGCACGATCATCCAGATAATTCCAATGACGGTATAGAGATGCGCTGCAAGAAAGAGCAGCATCTAGTTCTTCACAACCGCTTTGGGGTTCACCACCCCATCCAAGTAACGCCCCTGGAACAAGGTAATCCCGAGCGCCTGACCATATTCCACCGCCGCCTTGGTGTCGCACCGCGTCAGGATGACCCGGTTATTCCCGCATTGGCGCACTGCTTCCGCCAGCTTCATATTCTTCGGTGAATTAATATCCAGTTCGCTATCACTGTTCCAGATCAGCTTGATAAGATCGAACCCAAGCCGCTGACGGTCGATCTGCCCAAGGCTCAACTCGCTCACCCCATCGAGGCATACCTTATAGCCCAATTTCTGCACCGTATCCTTGGCAAGCAGGAACGCCTCCATATCCGCGAACACATCTGCGATCTGCAGCTCCACCACCACCGACACCTTGCTGCTTGGCTTGATGGCAGCATCGAACTCCGCAAACCGCGTCGAAAGCAACGTACGAATGTTCAGGTTGAGGCTGATAGGGTTCGTCAGATAGCGAATCGGATTCCGCTGGATCGTATCCAGCATCCGCTCATCCAGAATCTGTGTCAGGTATTTGAATAGCCACCGGTTCGACAGCAAATCGACCTCGATGCCCATGCTCTGCCGCAAATGGTTGATATTGATATACATCTCATCGAACACCGTGCGCACCGGCGTCTCCGGTAATGCTGCGCAAATCGGTTGACGGCGAATCGTTGCCGTCAGATCCACATCCCGCATATCCGTTTCAATCGCCGCTAGACTGCTTGCCGTAAATGGCTTCAGCTCCGGCGCCCCGCGCGACACCGTCGGCGATTCCCCCGCGACCGCGGCCGCGGCCGCGCGCGGAATGCCTCCATGCGCCTGCCGCACCCGCGTGATGAGGCGGCGCTTGCAGATGGTCATGAAGTCCTGCCACTGATTCTCAAGGTCATAGGTCGTCGAGAAGGTAGGGTTCTCGTCCCCCTCAACGGTGTAGGACAACGGATCATCCATGAACAAATAACGCAATTGGAAGATCATCTTTTCCGTCAGCTGCCGAGGGAAATTGCGTACCATGACAAAAATAGTCGAATCCTCGCAGAGATAAATCGCCCCGTCACGGTCACCCAGCAGGTCATTCATCAAATTCGTAGCGATTTTCACCTGATATTCGCTGCGGTAATGCTCCAGCAGCTTCGCGAAATGGAATGCGATCACTTGCCAGCCTTGCGGAGTTTCCTCCACCAACTGCAACAGCTCGATTAAATGAGCTTCCGGTTCCCGGCTGACTACGCGCATGGTTTAACCCTTAGTTGGAACACTAGCGACCCCGGGATTTCTTCGGACGATCATCATCGTCCTCTTCCTCGTCGTCCCATTCTTCAGCGTCTTCGTCTTCGTCCTCTTCTTCATGCTCCTCGAAATCATCGACGATTTTGTCGCCCGAAAGATCGGTGAACATATCATCCTCCGCATCGTCGGAATTCGGATCGTTCTCATCCTCTTCCTCATGCTCCTCGACCTCTTCAAGTGAGGTCAGTTCAACCGAATCATCCTCCATCGGCTCCAGTTCCTCAATCGAATCGCCATCATCAACATCAGGCAAGTCACCCGCGATGCCGAGTAGATCGTCATCTTCCCGCGCTGGCTTGCGCAAGGGTTTAGCCACAGGCTTGACTTCTTTCTTGGCCGAAGCCGCCTTCTTCTTCGTGCCTTCGGTCCATGTTTTGGCGCATTTCGGGCATTTGATGGGATCGGTTACCCCAAAATCGTAGAATTTGGCGTCACATTTCGGGCAAACACGCTTGCTGCCTAAATTGTTGGACGTCATGTTGCCTCCGTTGGCGTAGGTATGTTCCTGTGTTGCGCCCGCTAACTACTTGCGTTAGAAGCACCATTCATTTCACATAACGTGAGTTTTTAACAAAACGCAATAGCCCTTATGCATTCCACTAACGACAATCCACAGCCTGCAACTTCCACGCTCAGTAAAAGCCTGCGCGGCACCACCATCGTTCCGGGGGATAAGTCCATTTCCCACCGCGCACTGATGCTCGCGAGTCAGGCCCTCGGCACCACCACCATCCACGGATTACTGGAGGGCGAGGACGTGCTCCGCACCGCTGAAGCACTACGACAGTGCGGCGTCCCCATCACCCGCCACGCCCAGGGAGAATGGACGGTTAGTGGACGCGGCATCGGCGGCCTGCACGAACCAGCGGATATGCTCGACATGGGTAACGCTGGCACCGCCGCAAGACTGATGATGGGCCTGCTCAGCACCTACCCCTTCGCCAGCCATTTCACCGGAGATGATTCCCTACGCAAACGCCCGATGCTGCGCGTCATCACCCCGCTCGAACAGATTGGCGCCACCTTCATGGCCCGCGAGGGTGGCCGCCTCCCCCTCGCCATGCAAGGCTGCGCCACCCCCATGCCCATAAGCTACACTCTCCCAGTCGCTTCCGCCCAGGTTAAATCCGCCATCCTGCTCGCAGGCCTCAATACCCCCGGCACCACGACCATCATCGAAAAAGAAGCGACCCGCGACCATACTGAGCGCATGCTGCGATTTTTTGGCATACCCGTAGAAACGCAAAACATCTCCTCCCCCCACCGGGGGGAGGTTGGGAGGGGGGCTCAGGTGACAGTATCTCAGCAACTGAGCCCCTACCCTAACCCTCGCCCGGCGGGGGAAGGAATAATCATCACCCTCACCGGCCAGCCCAACCAAACCCCGGCAGACCGCACCCTCAATGTCCCCTCTGATCCATCTTCCGCCGCCTTCCCTATTGTGGCAGCGCTATTAGTGCCCAACTCCGAAGTAACGGTGACGAACGTCTGCCTCAACCCGCTGCGCACCGGCCTGTTTGATGTGCTGAAACGCATGGGTGCGGACCTCACCATCAGCAACCACCGCGAAGTCGGCGGCGAACCGATCGGCGACATCACCGCCCGTTCCTCGCAACTAATCGAAGTTGATGTCCCCGCCCATGTCGCCCCCAGCATGATCGACGAATACCCAATCTTGGCCGTCGCCGCCGCCTGCGCCACCGGCAAAAGCGTGATGCGCGGCCTCAGTGAACTGCGCGTCAAGGAAAGCGACCGCCTCGCCGCCATCATCGAAGGCCTGCGCGTCAACGGTATCGAAGCGCACGAGGACGGCGACGACCTCATCGTCTACGGCAAAGCCGGAAACCCACCCGGCGGCGGCACGGTCGAGACCCATTTCGACCACCGCATCGCCATGAGCTTCCTCATCCTCGGCCTCGTCAGCCAGAACGCAATCGTGGTTGACGACACACGCGCCATCGCCACCAGCTTCCCAAGTTTCATGAAACTGATGAAACAGCTCGGTGCCAACTTCATCATCCCCCGCAAGCAGGAACGCCCAACACCCGAGCGCCGCATGGTCATCGCGATCGATGGCCCGGCCGCCAGCGGCAAAGGCTCCCTCGCCCGCCGCGTCGCCTACCATTTCGGGTTGGGTTACCTCGATACCGGCCTGCTCTACCGCGCAGTCGGCATGCGCGTGATTTATGCCGACCAAAAACCCGAGGATGTTGCCGCCGCCATCGCCGCCGCCCGCGCCATCAACGCGCAGGACTTGGCGAACCCCAAACTCCGCGGCGAGCGCATCGGCCAGGCCGCAAGCCTCGTCTCCGCCATGCCCGAGGTCCGCGAAACCTTGATCGACTACCAACACAATTTCGCCGCCAGCGAAAACGGCGCAGTGCTCGATGGTCGCGATATCGGCACCGTTATCTGCCCCAACGCCGACTACAAATTCTTCATCACCGCCAGCCTCGAAGCCCGCGCCCGTAGGCGTCATAAGGAGCTGCAGGATTACGGCGTTACCGTCGATTACCAATCCGTCTATGATGACTTAGTCGAGCGCGATGCCCGCGACGCCACCCGCAGCGTGGCCCCCATGAAACCAGCGGAGGATGCAGTGGTAATCGACACCAGCGACATGACCATGCAGGAAGTGTTCGATGTGGTAATGGCGGCGATTAACGTGAGTTAGAGCGATTTTGGGGTTTTGAAGAACCTACGTCTATTACAACTATTAAATGTGTATTTAAGCAGCGCAGTTACCATAAAGCCAATGCAAATATTATGACATTTTGATGAAGTTTAGAAGTTGTAATCCAGACTAAGAATTACGCGCCAGATGGGATAAGTCAGGCATTTCCATATCCAGCACACTCGCACGCGCCAGCTTGATGACCGCTTTTTCCAGTTCCAGCACACTTTTATCCGTCAATTTCCTATTCCGCTTATGTGACGTATCATAGTCACATAATTTCTCGTAGGTTTCCTTGAACATATCGTAGATATCTTTCATCCCGTCGCGGCGGATGGTCGCGTCCAGAGGCTCGCTGAGCGGCCCACTGCATACTTCACTCGCGATCATCTTGCCCGAAGGCTTCAGCCGCGCACCATGTTCCCACATCTTACCCGTCTGCGTCTTCGAGGTGCGGATCTCAATAACCCCCTGCTCATCCATCATGATGGACGCCGCAATATTCCCACTTTCACCGATCAATAAATATGTTGCCATCATAACCGCCGCCCCTCCGGCGCTAGCGGCAACCATACCCGATTTTGCCTGAAAGCACAAGCCAAGGCGCATGCCATAAGATGATTCAGAGACTCGCCCCTTGACCAGGCATCGGCACGTTGAACCGGTCAAGCGCGCTAGGCGTCATCACCATCTGATGGAGGAATTTATATAAATGCCGGATACTGCTGACCGACAATTCACCCTTAAGCCTGTGAGCCTCATCAAAGGTACAGAGTTTTTCATACATTGCCTCAACAATGCCATACAGTTCCGGCATATCACGCTGGATGGTGAAATCGCTGTCATCCTTGTTGAACCCACCGCTTTTCACCTGCAATGTCATCGCCCCAGTAGATGGCAAGGATAAAATACTGTGATACTGCAAGCCGAACTTATCATAACGCGTCGTAAGCTTCAGCACCCCTTTATCCATCGCAATCGAGACAAAAATTCCATCCAAGGTGCCTTTGAGCGATCGCGGCGTCACATGGCTATCTACAAACATCCCGCTTCCCTTCAGCACCGGCAGATCGTGTTCCACCCGCCCCATCAGATCGACAATGCATTGCTGGCTTTCATCTTCCAACTGGCCATTCAGCCATTTAGTGGAATTTCGGAACTTAAGTTCATCGAATAAGCGATTGAATTCATTATATAAGATTTTATCTTGTGTTACCCGTTTTTCAGCGTTTTTAACCCTGCCATTCCGATCATAAAAAATCGCCCGGCATGAAATATCACCGCAAGGCTTCAAAATCATGGACTTATCGTTATGAGCAAACAACACGCGCCGCTTATGGTGTATTTCAATCACCCCATCATTATCATTCTTTGTTATGCTGACCTGCAAACAGTCGCTTTTATCGAATTTATAAGAAAGCGTTTGTCTACTCATCCTACTCTCCGGCAATTGCTGATACGCAGGTATAGCAACCCCAACCGCAAGTTTTATGACATTCACGTTAAGATTGCACTCCCCAGCCACATAAAACAGCGGTTTAACAAGACAAAATTGCCAATTCAACGACGCTTCTTGCTTGCCTTTTCCATTTTTTGGCCTATGAATCCCGCTCCCTCGCGCGCGGTGCGCGTGGCTTTAACCTCTAACCACTACCCCTAAGGAATATTAGAATGGCACAATCAGCAACCGTCCGTAAGGAAGACTTCAAGGACCAGAATTTCACCACCGGCGAAAATTTCGCTGACCTTTTCGAAAATAGCGCCGCGGGCAAACTCTCCGAAGGCAGCGTCGTCAAAGGCACCATCGTTGGCATCGAGAAAGACCTCGCCATCATCGACGTGGGCCTAAAATCCGAAGGCCGCATCCCCCTCAAAGAATTCAGCGTTGCTGGTCAGCCTGCAGAGATCAAAATCGGCGACCAGTACGATATCTATATCGAGCGCATCGAAGACCGCCACGGCGAAGCACAACTGAGCCGCGAAAAAGCCCTGCGCGAAGAAGCATGGGTCAAACTCGAAGAGATCCACAAGAACCAGACCAAGATCGAAGGCGTTATCTTCGGCCGCGTCAAAGGTGGCTTCACCGTGGACATCAAGGGCGCCGTGGCGTTTCTCCCCGGTTCGCAAGTGGACATTCGCCCAATTAAAGACGTCACCCCACTGATGAACATCACCCAGCCGTTCCTCATCCTTAAGATGGACCGCCGCCGTGGCAACATCGTGGTCAGCCGCCGCGCCATCATGGAAGAGAGCCGCGCAGAAGCGCGTGGCATGCTCCTCGATAAGATCGCCGAAGGCCAGATCCTCGACGGTATCGTGAAGAACATCACCGATTACGGCGCGTTCATCGATATGGGCGGTGTGGATGGTCTCCTCCACGTCACCGATATTTCGTGGAAGCGCATCAATCACCCATCCGAAGTTTTCGCGATCGGTGATGCAGTTCGCGTCATCGTCACCAAATTCGACGGTGAAACCAAGCGCATCAGCCTCGGCATGAAGCAGCTCGACACCAACCCATGGGAAGGCGTCAGCCACAAATTCACCGTCGGCGCGCGCCTCAAGGGCAAGATCACCAACATCACCGATTACGGTGCATTTGTTGAGCTCGATAGCGGCGTCGAAGGCCTCGTGCATGTATCCGAAATGAGCTGGACCAAGAAGAACGTCCACCCATCCAAACTCGTGCAAACGGGACAGGAAGTGGAAGTTCAGGTTCTCGACGTGGATGCTACCAAGCACCGCATCAGCCTCGGCATGAAACAAGTGATCGAGAACCCATGGAACAGCTTCGCGGCTAACTTCCATGAAGGCGACATTATCGAAGGCGAAGTCCGTAACATCACCGATTTCGGTCTGTTCGTCGGCCTCGCTGGCGAGATCGACGGCCTCGTCCACCACAGCGACATAAGCTGGGAACAGCCGGGCGAAGAAGCCATCAAAGCCTTCAAGAAGGGTGACAAGGTCAAAGCCCGTATTCTCGTGGTCGATATCGAGAAAGAGCGCATCAGCCTCGGAATCAAACAACTGAGCGAGAACCCATCGGGTGAAACCCTCGCCGCCTACAAAAAAGGCGACGTGGTCACCTGCAAGGTCACCATGGTAGAGCGCGACGGCATCGAAGTCGAGATCGCCGAAGGCGTGAGCACCTACATCAAGAAGAACGAACTCTCGCGTGATCGTCAGGATCAACGCCCAGAGCGCTTCGCTGTAGGTGATCGTATCGATGCCAAAGTCGTCAGTGTCGATAAGAAGACCGCCAAAGTTAGCGTCAGCATCAAAACGCTGGAGCAGGACGAACACAAAAAAGCGATCGAAGAGTACGGTTCTTCCGACTCCGGCGCGAGCTTGGGCGACATCCTCGGCGCAGCGATTCAGGAAGCTTCGGCAACGAAGAAACCCGCTACTAAAAAGAAAGCCAAGCCTAACGAAGAGGACGCCGCTTAATGTGAGCGGGCTTTACAAAACGAAAGGGCGCCCGCAAGGCGCCCTTTTTGTTTGCGACCAGCAGTAATGTTAGCCGACCACAGGCCCCTGCTCGCGTTTATGTTCGGCTGGAACGACAAGGCTGGAAGCCGAAGCATCCGCAAGGGAAACACCCTCGGGCCGCGGCAACTGCTGTGCCTGCTGCAGCGCCTGCTCAAGTTGAGGCTCCAAATTATTCGCAGCCATGCTACCCCGCGCATTATTAAATGAGCGCCAGATGGTCTCTTTATCCGCACCCGTCGGGTTCAGTTCGATGAGCGCTTCCGCCGGGACGTGATGCTTATTCCCCCACTCAATAAACTTATTGAAACCTATTTGCTGGTGCCCACCCATGGTTGCACGCTGTTCGATTTTCGCAATCACTGAAAGACTGGCAAATTCCGCCTTCGCTTCCTCGCTCAAATTAAGTTTGAATTTATTATCCACCGTAACAATGTCTTTAGTAGCATCATGTACATCCAACCCTGCCGTAAGCGGTGCCGATACAATTTGAACAGGCGCCAACGCACGCGCACCGAATCCACCCAGACCTTTCAGCCACCCGCCCACACGGCTGCTAGTTGTGGGTTCTCTAGCTGCTGCCGCCCTCACATCACTGCGGTCTGCAGCTTCAGCATTCATTTGTGTATTACGTGCTTCTGCAGCGGCGCGAGAGCGGTCGATACCAGCATTGCGCCGTGCGTTCGCTGCGTCGGAAAAATCCTGAGCCCTATAGCCACCATGCTGCTGGCCACCCTGACCCCCGCCATCCCCCATCGATCCACCCTGGCTAGCCCCCACGGGCTGCACATCACGGATATTAAGTGCCCTCACCGATGATGTGCGGTTGCCCGGCAGCGCATCCGCAGCGAGCTTATCCTGCATGCGCCGTTTCAGTGCCGCTTGCTCCGGCGCCGATGACGGGCCAGCGTTGCCAATGCCCACCAGTTCATGCATCCCGAGCGTCAGGTACATACGCGAACTACCGCCAATACCATTAATAGACATACCATTACCTTATCTATGAATATCCAGTCTAAATTTTAGCATTCAATGGCTTACAAATGCTTAAATCCCGCGAATGTATCAATTTTCTACACCCCAAATCTAGCAGAAAACCGGGCTTCCTTTTGTGAAGATTTCATGACAATAAATCAGCACCCCCATCACTTTTACACGTGCAATCCCTCGCAAAATCGGTATGTTGCACCGCGATAGACCACTCACCGGAGCCCCCATGCAACCCCTCAGCGACCTGCTCATAGACCGCAAACGCCTCAAACGCCAGCTCGCCAGCTGGCGCTCGCTGGCTCTCCTCGTCATTTTCGCCGCCGCCACCTTCGCCGCCAGCGGTTATGGCAAACACGGCAAAGCTGGCATGAACATGGATTACATCGCGCAGATAAGCATCGAGGACGTGATGGTCGACGACCAGAAACGCGACGAGATGATGAAAAATATCCTGGAAAATCCCCGCGCCAAGGCCGTCATCGTCCAGTTCGATTCCCCCGGCGGCACCACCGTAGGCGGCGAGGAAGTGTACCTGCAACTCAAGGAAATCTCGAAAAAGAAACCAGTCGTCGGCGTGATGCGCACCCTCTGCGCCTCCGCCTGCTACATGGCATCGCTCGGCACCGATCAGGTGTTCGCTAGGGAAGGCACCCTCACCGGCTCCATCGGTGTGCTGCTGCAAAGCATGGAAGTCAGCCGTTTAGCCGACAAACTCGGCATCACCCCCATCACCATCAAATCCGGCCCGATGAAAGACGTCCCCGGCATCGCCGAACCTTTCACGCCCGAACAGCGACGCATCGTCAGCGAAGTGGTGACGGACGCGTACGACCATTTCGTCCGCCTCATCGTCGACCGCCGCAAAATGCCCGATGAAGAAGTGCGCGTTCTGGCCGACGGGCGCGTCTATACCGGCAACCAGGCCCTGAAGCTAAAACTCATCGATGCCATCGGCGGCACCGACGAAGCCCTCGATTGGCTGCAAAAAACACGCAAAATCAACCCCAAGCTCGAGATTCGCGAAATCAAGCCAGAGCGAGAGTCAGACACGGTTTGGAAGGAATTGGCACAGATGAGCGGCATAAAAATCTTTAATCGCAATGCCATAGGGCTTGACGGACTCGTTAGCATCTGGCATCCTTCACTTATTCAATAACGCCATGAAATCGCGGGAGAAACCATGACCAAGTCAGAATTGATCCAACGCCTTGCCAAACGCTACCCACATCTCTATCAGCGCGACATCGAAGTGCTGGTCAACACGATGTTCGACGAGATCACCAACGCACTCGGCGCAGGTAATCGCGTAGAACTCCGTGGGTTTGGGGCCTTCTCGGTGCGTGAGCGTGAAGCCCGCGCCGCCCGAAACCCGAAGAACGGTGCCATGGTCAGCGTCGGCAAACGCCATGCCATCTATTTCCGTACCGGCAAGGAACTTCGTGAGCGCGTCACCAACGTCGTGCCGAAAGACTAGTGCACACACGCATTAAAAACTGCGGACTCACCAATCCTGAATCCATCGCCCAATCCGTCGCCACCGGCGCGAACTATATCGGCTTCGTCCATCACATCGCTTCCCCGCGCCATGCCGATGCAGCCACCATCCGCACATTGTTCAGCCACGTGCCAAGCAACGTCGCCCGCGTCATCGTGCTGGTGAACCCAGACGATGCGACCATCGAATCCCTCCCTATCCCCAGCTACTGGCAAATCCACGGCGCCACCACAGAGCGCATCGCCGACCTCAGCGCCCGCTACGGCAGCCCCGTCATCAGCGCCATTTCGGTGAGTAGCGCGCATGACCTCGCCCTCGCCGCCACCCACGAAGAAATTTGCGATCATCTACTGTTCGACGCAGCCACCAGCGGCAGCGGTAAACCGTTCGATTGGAATTTGCTGAAGAACCTCCCCCTCAAAAAACCATGGTTCCTCGCGGGCGGCCTCACCCCTGAAAACGTTGCCGACGCCATCCGCATCACCCACGCCCCCATCGTCGATGTCAGCAGCGGCATCGAAGACAGCCCCGGCAACAAATCGCTCGAAAAGATTGCAGCCTTCAATGCCGCTGTGCTAAACGCGGCGGATGCCCAAACTAAACACAGTTCCTGACGACCACGGACATTTCGGCATCTATGGCGGCCGCTATGTGTCGGAAACGCTAATGCCCCTCATCCTCGAAGTGGAACGCGCCTACGAAGCAATGCGCAACGACGACAGCTTCCACGCACAATTCGACGATTTGATGAAGCATTATGTCGGCCGCCCCAGCCCACTCTATTTTGCCGAGCGCCTTACCGAACAACTCGGCGGTGCGCAGATTTATTTCAAGCGCGACGAACTGAACCACACCGGCGCCCACAAAATCAATAACTGCATCGGTCAGGTGCTCCTAGCCATGCGTATGGGTAAAAAACGCATCATCGCCGAGACCGGCGCCGGACAGCACGGTGTTGCCACCGCAACCGTCTGCGCCCGCTTCGGCCTCAAATGTGTCGTCTACATGGGCGCGAAGGATATGGAACGGCAAAAGCCCAACGTCTTTCGCATGAAGCTCCTCGGCGCCGAGGTCATCCCCGTCCAGTCCGGCAGCCGCAGCCTGAAGGACGCGATGAACGAAGCCATGCGCGACTGGGTGACGAACGTCGCCGACACCTACTACCTCATCGGCACCGCCTCCGGCCCGCACCCCTTCCCCATGATGGTGCGCGATTTCCAATCCGTCATCGGAACCGAAGTGCGCGAAGAATCCCTCCGTCGCCTCGGCCGCCTACCCGATATGCTCATCGCCTGCATCGGCGGCGGCAGCAACGCAATAGGTTTGTTCCATCCCTTCCTCAACGATGAGGCCGTCAAACTCGTTGCCGTCGAAGCCGCAGGCCACGGCCTCGATAGCGGGTTCCACGCCGCCTCGCTCACCCGTGGCACCCCCGGCGTCCTCCATGGCTGCCGGACCTATCTGCTGCAGGACACTGATGGCCAGATCAGCGAGGCTCACTCTATTTCCGCCGGATTGGACTATCCCGGCATCGGCCCCGAACACGCCTACCTCAAAG
>JBMOIY010000064.1:0-11591 GCA_049317085.1 Rickettsiales bacterium
GTGCTGCTACTCGATTTACCGGCCAAAGAAGGTCCGCGCAATGCAATGGCGGAAGGTGCCATCGAGAAACAGGTCAAGGGCGGCACCCCCGGTTTTGCGCATGCGAAATTCAAGAAGCTAGTAACGCCGGGTAATTTCGAGGACGACCTGCAGAAACTCAGCGAGTGCGACTGGATCGTCGAGGTGGTGGTCGAGAAGCTGGCGATCAAGCATGACGTGTACAAGAAAATTTCAGCAGTGCGCAAAAAAGGCAGCATTGTTTCCTCCAACACCTCGACCATTCCGCTGCATGAATTGCTACAGGGCATGCCGGAGGATTTAGCAAAAGATTTCATCATTACCCATTTCTTCAACCCCCCGCGCTTCATGCGCTTGCTGGAAGTGGTGCCGTCGCCGCAGTTCGATGCGAAGCGTTTTGCAGAGTTCTGTGATTTTGCAGATCGCAAGCTTGGTAAGGGCGTGGTGCGCACGAAGGATACGCCGGGGTTCCTTGCGAACCGTATCGGTGTTTACTGGATGACGGCGGGGCTCGTTGAAGCGATGCGCACCGGTATCACAGTCGAGGAAGCGGATGCCGTGATGGGCAAGCCGCTCGGCTTCCCGAAGACGGGTATGTTCGGATTGTATGATTTGATCGGTATCGATTTGATGCCGCTGATCGCACAGGAAATGCTGAACACGCTGCCTGCCGATGATGCGTTTCGCAAATTGTATCAGTTGCCTGATTTGGTGAAGAAAATGATTGCGGATGGGTATACCGGGCGCAAAGGCAAGGGTGGGTTCACCCGCATGGTGCCAGATACGAGCGGCAAGAAGAAAAAAGAAATCATCGATCTCAAGACCGGTGAATACCGTGCAGAAATCAAGCCAAAGCTGGAATCGGTGGATGCTGCAAAACTTGGCCTCGCAGCGTTGTTCTCGCACCCGGATATTGGTGGGAAATATGCGAGCGCAGTGATGCTACAAACATTGCATTATGCTGCATCCCTCATCCCAGAAATTTCGGATGATATCTACTCCGTCGATGCTGCGATGCAGATGGGGTATAACTGGAAATATGGTCCGTTCCAAATGATTGATAAGCTGGCTGCACAGGGCAAATCGGGGACAGAGATTTTTGCGGGGGCGTTGCAGCAAGCGGGTATGAGTGTGCCGCCGATCATTGCGAAATCGCTGGGTAAGAAACTGTATGATGTTGCGGATGGCAAGCGCCAGCAATTCAATATCGGTGGAAATTATGAAATCGTGCCGATCCCCGATGGTTCATTGATGCTGGAAGATTTGAAGGTCGCCGGCAAAAAGCCCGTGCATAAAAATGCCTCGGCGCAGGTGTGGGATCTGGGGGATGGGGTGGCATGCCTCGAACTCACCTCCAAGCAGAATACATGGGACCCTGAGAATTTGAAAATGGTCGCGCAGTTACCTGAAATTGTGCGCAGCAATTTCAAGGCGCTGGTGGTGGGATCGGATGCTGATAATTTCAGCTTCGGGGCGAATATCGGCTACTTCCTGTTGGCCTGCAACACAGCAAGCTGGTGGGCGATCTCGGACATGGTGAAGCAGGGGCAGGATGCCTTTATGGGCATCAAATATGCGCCGTTCCCAACAGTGACCGCACTTTCCGGCATGGCGCTGGGTGGGGGGTGCGAGCTGAATTTGCACGCAACTGCTGTACAGGCGCATCTGGAATCCTATATCGGCCTCGTTGAAGTGGGCATCGGTGTCATCCCGGGTTGGGGTGGGTGTAAGGAAATTTTGCTGCGGCATATTGCTGCAGGCGAGGCTGCACAAAAATCCATCGCGGCGGGCAGACGCCCGGATGTGATTATGGGTAGCGGGCCGATGCCGGCGATCAGCAAAGCGTTCGAATATATTTCGATGGCGAAAGTTGCGGGTTCGGCGGCGGAAGCGCAGGAGATGCTTATTCTGAACGCACAATCGGGTATCACGATGAACCGTCGCAGGGTGCTGGCGGATGCGAAAGCACGGGCGCTGGAGCTTGCACAAAATTATGTGCCGCCGGAGAAGCGCACCATTCGGTTGCCGGGTGAGACCGGGTATGTGGCGCTGAAACTTGCGGTCGATTCCTTCCGCAAGAACGGCAAGGCGACACCGCATGACGAGACCGTATCGCTGGCGCTCGCTCGGGTGCTGACGGGTGGCGACACCGATATCACGCGCGAGGTGACGGAGCAGGATCTGCTCGACCTCGAACATGAGATGTTCATGGAATTGTGCAAGACGACCGAAACGCGCGACCGCATCGCGGCGATGCTCAACACCTCGAAACCATTGAGGAACTAATATGCCCAGTTACACCGCACCGCTTAAGGACTACCAATTCCTCATCAACCATTTTCTCGAACTCGACAAGTATCAAGATATCGAAGGCTTTACTGCGGCGGGTGATCTCGTGGAGCCGTTGCTCACCGAGTCGGCGAAGCTGTGCGAAGAGGTGCTGTTCCCGCTGAACGTCGTGGGCGATAAAGAGGGGCTGAAATTCGACAATGGCAAGGTGACCACGCCCAAAGGGTTCAAGGAAGCGTATGCAGCCTATGTCGAGGGTGGCTGGCCGACGCTGACCTGGCCAGAGGAATTCGGCGGGCAGGGGATGCCGGAGTTCCTGAACATGCCGATGCTGGAGATGGTGTGTTCCTCGAACCTTTCGTTCGGGTTGACGCCGGGGCTGACGCATGGTGCCATCCATGCGCTGCTGCTGCATGCGACGGAGGAACTGAAAAAGATTTACCTGCCGAAGATGATCTCGGGCAAATGGTCGGGCGTGATGTGCCTCACCGAGCCAACAGCGGGGACGGATCTTGGCTTGCTGAAAACGCGGGCGGAGCCGAATGCGGATGGCAGTTATAACATCACCGGCACGAAGATCTTCATCTCGGCGGGCGAGCAGGATCAGACCGAAAACATTATTCACTTAGTATTGGCCCGCCTGCCGGGTGCGCCGAAGGGTAGCAAGGGAATCTCGCTATTCGTGTGTCCCAAATTCCTCGTGAAGGAGGATGGCTCGATTGGGGAACGCAATGGGTTCTCGTGTGGCAGCATCGAACATAAGATGGGTATCCATGCCTCGCCGACTTGTGTGATGAACTATGACGGGGCGACGGGCTGGCTGGTGGGCCAGCCGCATCGTGGGTTGCCGGCAATGTTCACGATGATGAACACGGCGCGACTGTATGTGGGCGTGCAGGGTCTGGGCGTTGCTGAATCGGCATACCAGAATGCATTGGCCTATGCGAAAGATCGCTTGCAGGGCCGCGCGCTCAGTGGGCCGAAATTCCCGGACAAGGTGGCGGACCCGATCACCGTGCACCCGGATGTACGACGGATGCTGTATACCATGAAGAGTTTCACCGAGGGCGCGCGCGCGTTGGCGCTCTGGACGGCGCGGGAAGTGGATATCGCCCATCGCCACCCTGACGCGAAGGTGCGCGAGGCGGCGGATGATTTCGTGCAACTGATTACGCCGATTCTGAAATCCTCGCTGACGGATGGTGGGTTTGAAACTGCCTCGACGGCGATGCAATGTTTCGGTGGTTATGGATTCATCGAGGAATATGGCGCGAGCCAGTATCTTCGCGATTCACGCATCGCGATGATTTACGAGGGTACGAATGGCGTGCAGGCGATGGATCTGGTCGGGCGCAAATTGCCGTTCGATACGGGTCGCTACCTCAGCCGCTTCTTCCACCCGGTGGATGCGTTCATTGCGGAAAACAGGAATGACCCCGCCATGGCTGAATTCACCAAACCACTCAAGGCGCATCTGAAATATCTCCAGCAGGCGACGATGTGGATCGGTACGATGGGGTTCGTGAACCCGGACCATGCCGGCGCGGGTGCGGTGGAGTACCAGAAGATGTTCAGCCTCGTGTTGTTCGCGTTCATCTGGGCAAAGCAAGCTAAGCTTGCTTTGAGTTTGAAGGATAGCGATCCGGAATTCATGAATGCCAAGCTGGCAACCGCGCGGTTCTATTTCGCCAAGGTGCTGCCGGGCACGACGAGTTTGCTGGCCAGTATCACTGCCGGGGCTGACCCGGTGATGGCGGAAGCGGGTAGCTTTTAATTCTGCCCCCGCCCCCGCTACCGCTCCCCCTCGTTCGCTTCGCTCCGGCTCGCCATGGAAGTCTACGCACGGCTTCTGACTAAGGGTTGACGATTGGTGTGCATTATTTCCAAATATAACCTTTTGATTTATAATAATTCATCTGCCCCGCGCTGGCAAAATTGTCACATAATCTTCACATTTCTTTGACACGGATTTGTTATAGTTCAAGGTGCAGGATTGGGTATGGGCTTGGCAAGGCTTGCGACAATTCCTAAAAGTTAACGATTAATTTACTGTTAAGATATAGTATCAGTAAAGATTAATAAGGGAGTGCGGCGATGAGTAGTCTCTATCAAAATTTATACGGGATTAGGCGTGATGTGGGTGCCTTGGGGGCTTTAGCGAAGGCTATCACGGGCGCTGAGGTCCAAGTGGCCCGCACTGTTGCTACAACTCGGCAAATAGTCAATATTGAGCAGACCGACGAAAGTCGCTATCAGGCTGCCGCTTTTCGTGGTCAAGCTAACGTTAATATCGCACAAAGCAGAAGGTTACGTACGGGTGCTGTGGCTAACATCGACCAGAACATGCTTGGCGGTATGCAGCCGGGGATGCAGCAGGTTGTTTACATGGAGCGAGAACAAGCTGCCAACGACCCGTCGATGCTAGCAGATAGGGGCGCGCCCAATAATTTCCCGCCTTCGGCCCAATCGGGTATCGAGACCTCGTTGAGTCTGGGCTTGCCGGTTCAAAGCTTTACGGCTGCGCCATCCGTGCAGGTCGCGTATGCGGCACCCCAGCCAAGGCTGATGGCGCATTACGGCTTTCCAGGGCGCACGCCTGCGCAGCTTGCAGCAGGGAACGCGTTTGAGCGTATCGAACGGCATGACCTGCAACGTGCGGCTATCGCGGCAGCGGGCTTAGCTAACGAAGTACGCAATGAGTCAGCGGCTATCAACAGCGCGCTTGATTCAATTTACAGCATGGGTATGGCGCAGAGCGATGAGACGCGCGCCCAACTGGCTGCCAAAGTGGCCACAACCCTTGAAAATGGCGCTGGAGGTGATAGGCTTTATACGTTGAAGCAGGATATGCAGGTTGCACCGGGTAAAGTGTATCCGGCGGGTACGCCGCTTTCGCCGAAAGAAATGGCTGCCGCCTTACTGGAAGCCACCGACGCCTCGCCAGAGGTTCAGGATGCGGTCATTAAACGGATGTCACCATCAAGGCCGATCGACATTTCAACCACGAAACCAGACGAGCCCAAACATGAGCCGAAATCTAAGCCAGCGCCACATTCGGACACGCCGCAAGATGCACCGAAGGTAGCCGCCGGAGCTTCGATCACGATTCCGGATGCAGGGAATGTTCCTGCGAAGCATTACAAGGGTGCGGATGGGAAGGATTTCGACCATGCCAAGGCTCCGAAAGTAGATGCGGCGCAGGTCAAGGCGATCCAAGCCATGGTCGGTGCGAAGGAAGATGGTAAATGGGGTCCCGAGACGCAAGAGAAATTTGAAAAAGCGGCGAAGGCTGCAGGGTTCGAAGATCCAAGCAAAGTCGATTTTACCAATAAGGAAGCCGCGCAGAAATTCGCTGCTGCGACGAAACAGCAAACGCATGCAGCCAGCAAACAAGCGCCTGCTGTGGGTCGGGGTCAACCTGAAGCCACGGTTGATGCGCAAAAGGCGGCGGCGAACGCAGCGCATGCCGCCAACAATAAAGGTCATAGCATAGGCTACTCTATTGAAATCGCCGGGAAGTCCCATGATGTGGTCGTTAAGTCGGGAATGTCGTCAGCCACACATGAACAAGAGGGCGCGCTCTACAAAATGACGAAGGCGCTTGCCGATCCTAAAGCTGCCAACTCGGACAGAATCCAGGCCGTTAAAGAGGCACGCGCTGCGGGCATCCCTGTTGAAAATGTGACGTATAGCGTGGATGGGCAAGCTGCCCGTGTTAGCGCACAAGTTGCAGAGCTGGAGAAACGGACGGGCGTATCGACGCAGATTCCTGCAACGAAGCAGCCTGCAACTGGTACGCCACCGAAGGAGGCATCTGTTGCAGCACCCGCGGCTGCCACAAATATTTCACACGGTTCGCTCAACTTCGATAAAACAACGATTGAGTGGAAATCCACCGATCCGAATCTGACTGTGCAGACGCGTGAGCAGGTGTCGACGATGCTCATGAATGTCAGTGATTCAACGGTCGCGCCTAATTACCAAATGGCTGCCATCGAAAAAGCGCGCAATGCGGGCGTTGATGTCAGCAAGATGAGTTACCGTGTGAATGGTGGGCCTGAGATCAATATTGCTGAGCGGGAAAAAGAAATCCAGCAAGGGATCGCCAAGGTGAATACGCAGGCAGCACCAGCTCCTGCTGCCCATGTTCAAGCAGCACCTGCTACCGCGCCCAATGGTGCGGATGCTACGCAGGCGCAGGATGCACAAAAGGCGCAGGATATACTCAAGGGTGCGATGGGTGAAATAGAGAGGCAACGTAATGCGGAGGCTGCAGTTAGAGCGAGTGCGCCAGCATCGAGCGGGCCGACGACAACTGCCGAAGAATTTGTCAAGTCCGGTGCGAAGATCAACATTCATCCAGAAGAAAGCCCCGAGAATCTTCGTGCCCAAGCCCGTGCACTTGAATTGCTCAAACTACAGGTAGAGCAGAATGGCGCTGCTGCGCATGCGACTGCGCTTGGATCAATCGCTGCACAACTTGAGGCGGCAGCACGTACCAGGGGATCGCAACATTCTATCGTTGCTCCGCGTGAGCCAGCGCCGGTCCAGCAAGGGCCACGCCAGTCGCCGGTCATTGACCTCAATGCACCATCTCCTGCTACGGTCACTCCGCCTGCGGCACCTGTGCAATCGGCACCAGTAGAAGTTCCTGCAGCTCGGCCGCGTGTTATAGCACAAGCGGCGCCGCCAAGCGGTGTTTTCAAATACGCCGTGGAATCGGCTGGCTTTGTTAGTGGGCAGGCAGCACCGCAGCAACAGGCAGCTGTAGATGTGAACCTGCAACGTGCACATGAACATTATAAGAATACGGAAGTTGCGCCTAAAGAAGGGCCGGGCAATGTGCCGATGGCCGAAGGCTTCGTTAAAAAAGGTGTCCACCAAGTCCTTAGCGCCTAGCTATGCCACCATATCAACGATGGGCCGGGCGTCATTGCCCGGCCCATTTGCGTTTGGGGGGCAGGTGCGGTAGGGTATGGTCCTTAATTCTTGGAGGCTCGGTTGACCGCATTCCCATCACCTGAAACATTGCCTGTGCTCAAAATCGGCGCAGTGGTGCTGCGCGCGGATACTCGCGATGTGCTCATCGTGCAGCCTGTCCCTAAGCGTGTCGGTGAAGTGCCGGCCTATGTGATGCCGCGTGGTTCGCGGCAATATTTGCATGAGGATGCGTGGCATGATGCGCGCGATGCGGCGACAGGGCTGCAGCATCAGGCGACGCTCGAGCCATTCGAGCGGGGGCTGCTACGCGAGATCGAGGAAGAAGCGGGGGTGACTCAGGCTCAGGTCGCGCAGGCGCAGGTGCGAGACATCGGTGTGCGGTATTTCCAGTCGCGCAGCAAGGGCGTGTATCCGATCTATTGGTTCGTGGTGGTGCTGGATGCGCGGGCGGCGGGGGATGTCGTCACGCGTACGCCGGTGGATGCGCTGCATACATGTTGGGCGGGGTTGAATGAGATTCAGAAGATGGCGAATAGGGGTGAGTTCTCGTCGGGCTATCTGCCCATTATCGAGGAAGCACTGGACCGCGTTGCGGGTGCACTGTAGCACCGTTTCAAACTACCAGTAAGTGGCTAATTTAAATAAAGAATGTTTCACGTGAAACATTTTGTTGCTAGGCGCTCCACACCAATCCGAATCCGCCGCGATGTGGCTGGACGCGGGCGGTGAGTTTGCCAGCGAGTAAATCCTTCGCGGCAGCGCCGAACACTTCGTAGCGCCAGCCATGGCCAAAATGGGCTTTTTCGAGCGGCATTTTTCCGCGCACCACGGCTTCCAGTTCTTCCTTGTCGGCGACCAACCGTGGGACAACATGTTCGTCCTCGCATTTCTGGCGCAGTAGTAATTTCAACTGGTCGAGGCAGGCTTCCTGCGAGGCGGGCATGGGCTTCTCGCGTTCTTCGGGTTCGGGGAAGGATTCTTTCGGCGCAGCATAGGCCGCGGTCAGTGCTTCGATGAGGGAGGCCATGGAGCCGCTCGACAGCTGGCCCTGAATACCTCGGACTTCGAGCAGTTCCTCGGTCGATTTTGGCATCTGCATTGCGACCTGCACCACGTAATCATCTTTCAGGATGCGCTGGCGTGGGACATCTTTCTTCGCGGCCATTTCTTCGCGCCATGCGGCGGCGGCGCGCAATGTCTGCAGCACCAGCGGCGAGCGGCTTTTCACTTTGAGGCGCACCCAGGCGCGGTTGGCGTCGACGCGGTAATTGGTGATGTCGGCGAGGTCTTTCATCTCTTCGGCGATCCAGTCGCTGCGGCCGTCATCTTCGATCTGCTTTTTGAGTTTTTCGTAGATGACGCGCAGATGGATAACATCATCGAGTGCGTAGACAAGCTGGCGGTCACTCAGCGGGCGGCGGGCCCAATCGGTGAAGCGAGACGCTTTATCGAGCGGCGCCCCGACGAGGTCCATCACGAGGTTTTCGTAAGAGATGGAGTCGCCGTAACCGCAAACCATCGCGGCGATCTGGGTGTCGTACAGCGGATAGGGAATCATGCCGGAATGGTGGACGAAGATCTCGATGTCCTGCTTGCAGGCGTGGAAGACTTTCATCAGCCGTTCATCGGCGAAGGCATCGTAAAGGGGTTTCAGGTCCATCTCCGGCCCACCGATAGGGTCGATAGCGACGGCTTCTTTCGAGGTCGCCACCTGCATCAGGCAGAGCTGCGGGAAATAGGTGCGCTCCCTGATGAATTCGGTATCGACGGTGATGAACTGCTCGTCACCAAAAGTGGTGCAGAACTGGGCAAGGTCGGCGGAAGTGGTGATGGTGCGTGTCTTCATGGGGCGGTTAGTAGCGCCAATGCGGGTGTTGTGGCAAGATTTATCCGCTAACGCCACTCTTCGTGATTCCAGCGAACGCTGGAATGTACCTTACCGCAGCATAGATGGATTCCAGCTTTCGCTGGAATGACGGTATTAAAGCAAACGGGTTGATTTTGTGCGGATTTGCAGTATGCAGTCGGCATGGATATCGACTTCATCAAGAACGCGTTCATCACCATGTTTGTCGCGCTCGACCCGCCGGGACTTATCGCGATCTTCCTTGGACTGACCGCGCATATGACGCTGCATGACCGCAAGGCGACGGCGGTGCGCGCGGTCATCGTGGCGTTCGCCATTCTCACTGCGGCGGCACTGGGTGGGAAAATCGTGCTTGAATCGTTAAGCATCACCATCCCTGCATTCCGCATTGCGGGTGGGCTGCTGCTGTTCTATATTGCCTTCGAGATGGTGTTCGAGAAGCGCGAGCCGCGCAAATCGCATGCTGCCGACGAAGCCATCGAGCATGATCATCCGAAGAACATCGCGGTGTTCCCACTCGCCATTCCGCTGATGGCGGGCCCCGGGGCCATCACTGCCACCATCCTGCAGGCGAGTAAGGCGGGGGAGAATTTTGTGAATCAGGTGTCGCTGATCGCGGTGCTGGCGGCTGTTGTCGGGTGTTGCTTGCTCAGCTTCCTGCTTGCCAACCAGTTCGACCGGGTTATGGGCAGCACGGGCCGTGTGGTGGTGTCGCGGTTGCTGGGGCTATTGCTGGCGGCGCTCGCGATCCAGATCATTGGTGACGGGGTGCTTGCGTTCGCGCGCTAGCGGTAGGCAACCACCTTGTGCCGGGAAGCTGTCCCGCGAATGATTTCTAATCGGGATTTTGGGATATCGAATGCCTTGGCAATGAGGGTGATCACAGCGTCGTTCGCTTTGCCATCTTCAGGGGCGACGCGCACTTTGACAACAAGTTCACCGGCGGCATTCAGCCCCTCGATTCCCTCTCCTCGGGCGCGAGGGGTGACTTTCAGGGGTAGCTTGCCGGTCTGTAGCAGCATTTCTTTTGCATTTTCCATGGGCTTTTCGTATACCACGCCCAACTGCAAATGATAAGGATAACTGCCATGCACGCCTACCGCACCCATACTTGCAATGACCTTCGCGGCGCTGATGCCGGAAAAGAGGTGCGCCTTTCGGGTTGGGTGCACAGGGTGCGCGACCATGGGCAGCTGGCCTTCCTCGATTTGCGCGACCATTACGGTATCACGCAAATCGTGGCGGATAGTGCTAGCGGGTTGTTCGATGGGTTGAGCAAGTTGAAGAACGAATCAGTCGTCACCGTCACCGGCAAAGTGGTGGCGCGGGCTGCTGAAGCAATCAATAAGGATTTGCCGACCGGTGAGATCGAGATCGCGGTCGCAACGTTGCATATTGAATCCGTGGCGGAGCCGCTGCCATTGCAGGTGAATGCGGATGCGGGTGCGCCGGAGGCGACGCGGTTGACCTATCGTTTCCTCGATTTGCGCCGCGAAAAGCTGCACAAAAATATCGTGTTGCGTAGCAAAATCATCTCGTCGCTTCGCCGCAAGATGACGGACCAGGGGTTCCTTGAATACCAGACGCCAATCCTGACGGCGTCGTCGCCAGAGGGGGCGCGGGATTATCTCGTTCCATCGCGCGTGCATCCGGGGAAATTCTATGCGCTGCCGCAGGCGCCGCAGATGTTCAAGCAGTTGCTCATGGTCAGCGGTTTTGACCGCTATTTCCAGATCGCGCCATGTTTTCGCGACGAGGATGCAAGAGCGGACCGTTCGCCGGGTGAGTTCTACCAGCTTGATATCGAGATGAGCTTCGTGACGCAGGAAGATGTGTTCGCGGCGATCGAACCTGTCATGGTCAGCGTGTTCGAGGAGTTCTCGGTTTGGAGCGTCAGCCAAGCGCCATTCGTGCGGATTCCGTATGACACGGCGATGCTGGAATATGGTAGCGATAAACCGGATTTGCGCAATCCGTTGAAGATCGCGGATGTGAGCGATATCTGGGCGGGTTCAGAATTCTCCATCTTCAACGCAGTGATGAAATCGGGCGGTGTCATCCGCGCGATTCCGGCGCCGGGTTGCTGTGAAAAGCCACGCAGCTTCTTTGACAATATGATTGAACTTGCGAAAGCAAATGGTGCCAAGGGTCTTGCTTACATTGGCTTCGATGCGGAGGGCGGCGGCAAAGGGCCGATCGCGAAATTCCTGAACGCTGAGAAAACGCAGGCGCTGAAAGAACGGCTTGGTCTCAAGAATGGCGATGCGGTGTTCTTCTCGTCGGGTGCGAAGCTTGAGGCCGCGAATATCGCGGGCAAGGTGCGCACGAACATTGCGGAGCAGTTGAACCTCATCGAGCAGGGTGTCTATAAATTCTGCTGGGTGGTGGATTTCCCCTATTACGAATGGAACGAGGACGACAAGAAAATCGACTTCTCGCACAACCCATTTTCGATGCCGCAAGGGGGCTTGGAAGC
>JBMOIY010000065.1:0-11505 GCA_049317085.1 Rickettsiales bacterium
GTATATCGTCACCCTCAAATTTTCTGCTTGCAATAGACAAATCCATCACTATAGTCCCGCTTCCCTTGGGAGGCTGACGCACTCGCGAACGCCGCAAACTGGCGCGAAAAACATGGGGTTTTTCGAGGTTGGGCACACCAAAAAACAGTAAGGATGCCATATGGCTAAGGAAATTACTGGCTATATCAAACTGCAGATTCCTGCAGGGAAAGCCAACCCGGCCCCACCAATCGGCCCGGCACTGGGTCAAGCGGGCCTGAACATCATGGAATTCTGCAAGCAGTTCAACGCTGCGACGCAAAAAACCGAAGCCGGCGTGCCGATTCCGGTCGTAATCACTGCCTACAAAGACCGTTCGTTCACTTTCATTATGAAGCAACCGCCGGTCTCGTACTTCCTGCTGAAAGCCGCTGGCATTGCTAAGGGTACCGGCACGACTGGCAAAGAGATCGTCGGCAAGGTGACGATGAAGCAAATCCAGGAGATTGCGAAACAAAAAATGCAAGATATGAACGCGCATGACGAAGCTGCTGCCTGCCGCATGATCGCCGGCTCGGCCGTGTCGATGGGCATTCAAGTGTTGGAGGCGTAAGATGGCTGGTAAACGCATGAAGGCTGCCGCTTCGAAAGTTGTCAAAGGTAAGCCATACGCATTGAAAGATGCAGTTCCGTTGCTCAAGGAAGGCGCCACGAAATTCAACCAGACGGTCGATGTCTCGATCAATTTGGGTATCGACCCTACGCAATCCGACCAAATGGTGCGTGGGATGGTGCCGATGCCACATGGCCTCGGTAAGACCGTGCGCGTTGCCGTGTTCGCCAAAGGCGACAAGGCTGAGGCGGCGAAGAAAGCCGGTGCCGATATCGTCGGTGGGGATGACCTTGCGGAGATGATCCAAAAAGGTGAAATGAATTTCGACGTGTGCATCGCAACGCCGGACATGATGGGTACCGTCGGTAAGATCGGTAAGATCCTGGGTCCGCGTGGCCTGATGCCCAACCCGAAACTGGGTACCGTGACGCCGGACGTGGAGAAAGCAGTGAAGGCTGCGAAATCCGGTCAGGTGGAGTTCAAGGTCGAGAAAGCCGGGATTATTCATGCGGGTGTTGGCAAAGTCAGCTTCTCGGATGCGGAAATCACTGAAAACGTGATGAGCTTCATCGCGGCAGTTAACCGTGCGAAGCCAGCCGGTGTCAAAGGCAATTACATCAAGAAAATCTCCATCAGTTCGACCATGGGCCCGGGCATTACGCTCGACCTCACGGAAGTGCTTGGCATGGTGGCGTAGGGAGATAGACATGGCTAAATCACGTGCATTTAAACAAGAATGGATCGATGAGACGAACGGTCTGGTGAAGGATACGGGCATCCTGCTCGTTGCCCACTATAAAGGCCTGACCGTTGCTGAGATAACCGACTTGCGCGTTAAGGTTCGTGCTGCTGGCGCAAGCTTTAAGGTAACGAAGAACCTACTCGTCAAGCGTGCGCTTGTCGGGACGCAATACGAAAAAATTTCGGAGCTCTTCAAGGGTCCAACGGCGGTCGCGTATTCGACCGACCCGATGGCCGCAGCCAAGTCGCTGCATGAGTTCGCAAAAAAGAATGAGAAACTGGTGCTGGTCGGCGGCGCATTTGGCAACACTGTCCTTGATAAGGCGGCGATTCAACAGCTGGCATCGTTGCCAAGCCTGGATGAATTGCGTGCTAAGATCATTGCGATGCTGCAAACGCCCGCAACTCGCATTGCAGGCGTGCTTCAGGCGCCGGCTGGCCAGTTGGCGCGTGTTTTCGGGGCGTATGCCAAGAAGGGCGCATAGTAGAAGAGTCGCCAGGCCCCTAGGGGTTAGGGAACTGGCAAACGAGTTTAATTTTTTTATAAGTGAAGGGTAATGTTATGTCGAATTTGAATGATCTGGTTGAGAAGCTGTCGGCTCTCAGCGTATTGGAAGCTGCTGAACTCAGCAAACTTCTCGAAGAAAAATGGGGTGTTTCAGCCGCTGCACCTGTTGCTGTTGCTGCCGCTGCCGGTCCAGCTGCCGCTGCTGCTGAAGAGAAAACCGAATTCACGGTCGTTCTCGTCGATGGCGGTGCCAACAAAATCAACGCCATTAAAGAAGTCCGCGCGATCACGGGTCTCGGCCTGAAAGAAGCGAAGGACCTCGTTGAAGGTGCTCCGAAGAACGTTAAAGAAGGCGTTAGCAAAGAAGACGCTGACAAGTTCAAGAAGCAGCTTGAAGCTGCTGGCGCTAAAGTTGAACTCAAGTAGTGCGACTTTTAGGCTGCCAAGCCTAGTGTGATTCAAGGGGCCTCGCCAAAAAGCGGCGGGGCTCCTTTCTCGCATTATCAGGCTTAGCGCCAAAACTATGAATGCCGTCGGCGCGTACGGTCTTAGCGCGCACCCTAAAAGATATTCGTGATATTTTTGAAATCATTCATCGGTGGGAATCATGGCTCAATCGGCAAACGTCTTTAATCACTCCTTCACCTCGCGCAAGCGCATCCGCAAAAATTTCGGTACGATGCTTTCGGCAACTTCATTGCCGAACCTTATCGAAGTCCAGAAGAACAGCTACGAGCAGTTCCTGCAGATGTTCGTTCCGGTCAAGGACCGCAAGAATACTGGCTTGCACGCTGTGTTCAAGAGCGTATTCCCTATCAAAGACTTCGCTGACACTTCGACGCTCGAGTATGTGCGCTACGAGTTCGACCGTCCGAAATACGACGTGGATGAGTGCCGCCAGCGCGGTATCAACTTCGCGGCTCCACTGCGTGTTACCCTGCGCCTGATCGTCTGGATCGTGGATGCCGATACGGGTGCCCGCGAGATCAAGGACATCAAAGAACAAGACGTGTACATGGGCGATATTCCGTTGATGACCGAGAATGGTACCTTCACCATCAACGGCACAGAGCGTGTGATCGTCAGCCAAATGCACCGTTCGCCGGGCGTATTCTTCGACCATGACCATGGCAAGACGCATAGTTCTGGTAAATATCTCTACTCGGCGCGGGTGATCCCGTACCGTGGTTCGTGGCTCGATTTCGAGTTCGACGCGAAGGATATCGTGCATGTACGCATCGACCGCCGCCGCAAATTGCCGGCAACGAGCATCTTGCGGGCGCTCGGCATGGACAACCAACAGATCCTTAACACGTTCTACGCGACGCGTAGCATCAAGAACACCAAGAAGGGCTGGACTGCCAACTTTGACGCGAGCGCGTGGAAGGGCCAGAAACTGACCTTCGACCTCGTCGACGCGAAAACGGGTAAAGTGGTTGCCGAGAATGGCAGCAAGCTGACGCCGCGTGCGCTGAAGAAAATCGAAGAAGCTGGGCTGAAAGAAATCCTCGTTCCTGAGGACTTCATCCTCGGTTCGTATGTTGGCGCTGACCTCATCAACAAGAAAACTGGTGAAATTTACGCTGAGGCGGGCGATGAGCTGACCGCGGCCCTCATCAAGACGCTGAACGAAGCGGGCGTGAGTGATGTGCCGGTGCTGGCGATCGACCATGTGAACGTGGGTGCCTATATCCGCAACACGTTGGTCGCCGACAAGAACATGACCAAGGACGATGCGCTGATTGACATTTACCGCGTGATGCGCCCGGGCGAGCCGACGACGCCGGAAGCGGCGGAGACGCTGTTCCGCTCGATGTTCTTCGAGTCCGAGCGTTACGACCTTTCGGAAGTGGGCCGCGTGAAAATGAATGCGCGCCTTGGCCTCAACCATAAAGAAGAAGTTGGCGTTCTGACCAACGAAGACATCATCAACACCATCAAGACGCTGGTTGACCTGAAAGATGGCAAAGGAGAGATCGACGATATCGATCACCTTGGCAACCGCCGCGTTCGCTCGGTAGGTGAGTTGATGGAGAACCAGTTCCGCCTTGGCCTGTTGCGCATGGAGCGCGGGATCACCGAGCGCATGAGTTCGGTCGATATCGACACCGTGATGCCGCACGACCTCATCAACGCCAAGCCCCTAGTGGCTGCGGTGCGTGAGTTCTTCGGTTCGAGCCAACTTTCACAGTTCATGGATCAGACCAACCCGCTTTCCGAGATTACGCACAAGCGTCGTCTGTCGGCGCTTGGGCCTGGCGGCCTGACGCGTGAACGTGCGGGCTTCGAAGTGCGCGACGTTCACCCGACGCATTACGGCCGTATCTGCCCAATCGAGACGCCTGAGGGTCCGAACATCGGTCTCATCAACTCGATGGCGACCTATGCGCGGATCAATAAATATGGCTTCATCGAAACGCCATACCGTAAAGTGAAAGACGGTAAGGTGCTGGGTGAAGTGGTGTATCTATCGGCGATCGAAGAAGGCCGCTACACCATTGCGCAGGCAAATGCCGTGCTGACAGATAATAAACTCAGCGAAGACCTCGTAAGCTGCCGCAAGAACGGTGACTTCGTGATGTCAGCGCCGGAGCATATCGACTTCATGGATGTGGCTCCGAAGCAGCTTGTATCCGTGGCTGCGGCCCTCATTCCATTCCTTGAGAACGATGATGCTAACCGCGCGCTAATGGGCTCGAACATGCAACGCCAGGCCGTGCCCCTGGTACGTGCGGATGCGCCGCTGGTCGGGACCGGGATGGAAGAGATCGTGGCCCGTGATTCGGGTGCAGCAATCTCCGCACGCCGTGATGGTGTGGTGGATCAGGTCGCGGCCAACCGTATCGTGATCCGTTGCGATGAGACCAACGCCGATGGCACGCCGCGGGTGGATATCTTTACCTTGCAGAAATTCCAACGCAGCAACCAGAACACCTGCATTAACCAACGCCCAATCGTGAAGGTTGGTGATGTGGTGAAGGCGGGAGATGTGATTGCGGATGGTCCATCCACCGAACTTGGTGAACTGGCGCTCGGCCAGAATGTGCTGGTCGCGTTCATGCCGTGGAATGGTTACAATTATGAGGATTCGATCCTGATTTCGGAACGTCTCGTGGCGGAAGATCGCTTCACTTCGATCCATATCGAAGAGTTCGAGATCATGGCGCGCGATACGAAGCTTGGGCCCGAAGAAATCACTCGCGACATCCCAAACGTGGGTGAAGAAGCCCTGCGTTCGCTCGATGAGATCGGAGTAGTGCATATCGGTGCGGAAGTGAAGCCTGGCGATATCCTCGTGGGTAAAGTGACGCCGAAGTCCGAATCGCCGATGACGCCGGAGGAGAAACTCCTGCGCGCCATCTTCGGTGAGAAGGCCTCGGATGTTCGCGATAGCTCGCTGCGCTTGCCTCCGGGTAACCAAGGCACCATCGTGGGCGTGCGTATCTTCAGCCGCCGCGGTATCGAGAAAGATGAGCGTGCGATTGCGATCGAACGCGCTGAGATCGACCGTTTGGCGAAGGATAGAGACGATGAGCGCGGCATTGCCGAGCGTTATGTCTATGGTTCGCTGAAGGAGTTGCTGGTCGGGAAAACCGCTGTCAAAGGGCCGAAAGGCTTCAAGACGGATAAGGCGATCACCGAAGCTCATCTCGATGAGACGGCGCGTGGTCTCTGGTGGCAGATCGCCCTCAAGGACGAGAAAGCAATGAAAAAAGTCGAGGCGCTGAAGAAGCAGCTCGATGATGCCGTTGACTCGCTGAACAAACGCTTTGAAGAGAAGGTCGAGAAGGTTCAATCCGGTGACGATCTGATGCCAGGTGTTCTTAAGATGGTCAAAGTCTTCGTTGCGGTGAAGCGCAAGCTTCAGCCGGGTGACAAGATGGCGGGCCGCCACGGGAACAAAGGGGTCATCTCGAACATCGTTCCGGTGGAGGACATGCCGCACTTGCAGGATGGTCGTCCGGTGGATGTTGTTCTGAACCCGCTTGGCGTACCTTCGCGGATGAACGTTGGTCAGATTCTTGAGACCCACTTGGGTTGGGCGTCAGCGGGTATCGGTCAGCAGATCGGTGATATGCTGAAGAGTGTCCAGCAAGGGGCGAAACTTGACAATCTGCGTGATAAACTTCTCGATGTATATGAGGAGAAAGAGCATCAGTCAGAGATCAAGAAGATGGACAAATCGGCGCTCTATGAACTTGCACAGAACGTGACCAAGGGTGTTCCGTTCGCCACGCCAGTGTTCGATGGTGCGAAGGAAAAAGACATCAACCACTGGCTTGAAAAAGCTGGTCATAAGACCTCAGGTCAGGTGACGCTGGTGGATGGCCGCACTGGGGATGTGTTCGATCGTGATGTGACGGTCGGTTACATCTATATCCTCAAGCTGCATCATTTGGTCGATGATAAGATCCATGCACGTTCGATCGGGCCGTACTCGCTTGTTACTCAGCAGCCGCTGGGTGGTAAGTCGCAATTCGGTGGCCAGCGCTTCGGGGAGATGGAGTGCTGGGCGCTGCAAGCGTACGGCGCGGCGTATACCTTGCAGGAAATGCTCACGGTTAAATCCGATGACGTTGCGGGTCGTTCGAAAGTGTACGAGTCAATCGTACGCGGCGACCATAGCTTCGAATCGGGCATTCCTGAGTCGTTCCACGTGATGACGAAGGAGCTTCGTTCGCTGGGTCTTGACGTCGATCTGGTCGAGAAGGAAGCGTAGTTTTACCTTGGCGCCTCGCTTTAGGGTGGGGCGCCAATCTACAACAAAATAATGAATCTAATGCATATTAGAGGGTACCATGGCTAATGAATTGATGAACATCTTCGGGCAAATGAGCAGCACGAAGCAATTCGATGAAATCAAGATCGCGATCGCGTCACCGGAGAAAATCCGTAGCTGGTCGTTCGGTGAGGTGAAGAAGCCTGAGACCATCAACTACCGTACGTTCAAGCCGGAGCGCGATGGTCTGTTCTGCGCGCGCATCTTCGGGCCGATCAAGGATTACGAGTGCCTGTGCGGCAAGTATAAGCGCATGAAGTATCGTGGTATCGTCTGCGAGAAATGCGGTGTGGAGGTTACCACATCCAAAGTGCGCCGTGAGCGCATGGGTCATATCGAGCTTGCTGCTCCAGTTGCACATATCTGGTTCATGAAGTCACTGCCGAGCCGTATAGGTACGCTGCTTGACATGATGCTCAAGGATCTTGAGAAGGTTCTGTATTTCGAAGCCTATATCGTGATCGACCCAGGTATGTCGCCGTTTTCACAGAACGAGATCCTGACCGAGGACCAGTATTACGAAGCGCTCGACCAGTATGGTGAGGGTACGTTCACTGCGATGATCGGCGCGGAAGCGATCCGTGAATTGCTAAAGAAACTCAACCTCGCGGAGCTGCAAGCATCGATGCGTGGTGAGCTGGGAGATTCGACTTCCGAAGCGCGCCGCAAGAAGCTTGTGAAGCGTTTAAAAATCGTCGAGGCGTTTATTGATTCGGGCAACAAGCCGGAATGGATGATCCTTGAAGTCGTGCCGGTGATTCCACCGGAACTGCGCCCCCTCGTGCCGCTGGATGGTGGCCGTTTCGCGACGTCCGATCTCAATGATCTCTACCGCCGCGTCATCAACCGTAACAACCGTCTGAAGCGCCTTCTAGAGCTGCGTGCGCCTGACATCATCGTGCGTAACGAGAAGCGCATGTTGCAGGAATCGGTGGATGCATTGTTCGATAACGGTCGTCGTGGCCGTGTCATCACCGGCACCAACAAGCGTCCGCTGAAATCGCTTTCTGACATGCTGAAAGGTAAGCAAGGTCGCTTCCGCCAGAACTTGCTCGGTAAGCGCGTGGACTACTCGGGTCGTTCGGTCATCGTGGTCGGCCCGGAACTGAAACTGCACCAGTGCGGGTTGCCGAAGAAAATGGCGCTCGAATTGTTCAAGCCGTTCATTTACGCGAAGCTGGAAATTTACGGCATCGCCACCACTATCAAGGCTGCGAAGCGCATGGTGGAAACGGAGCGGCCAGAAGTGTGGGATATCCTCGCGGAAGTCGTGCGTGAACACCCGGTTCTGCTGAACCGCGCACCAACGCTGCACCGTCTTGGCATTCAGGCCTTCGAGCCGATGCTGATCGAAGGTAAGGCGATCCAGCTGCATCCGCTGGTCTGCACCGCGTTTAACGCTGACTTCGATGGTGACCAGATGGCTGTTCACGTGCCGTTGAGCATCGAGTCGCAGCTTGAAGCACGCGTGCTGATGATGTCGACCAACAACATCCTTTCGCCGGCGAACGGGAAACCGATCATCGTACCGTCGCAGGATATGGTTCTGGGCCTCTATTACCTCTCGCTCGAATCCGACAAGGAAAAAGGCGAAGGCATGGCGTTCAGCGACCTGAACGAAGTCGAGATGGCGCTCGAAGTCAAAGCCGTCACCCTGCACAGCAAGATCAAGATGCGTTTTGCCATCATGGGCGATAACGGCAAGATCAAGCATGAGGTGATCGACACCACGCCTGGCCGTATGCTCATCGCGCAGTATTTGCCGAAGAACATGCACGTCTCTTACAAGGTCATCAACAAAGTATTGACCAAGAAAGACATCTCGAACGTGATCGAAGCAGTCTATCGTCATTGCGGCCAGAAAGAGGCTGTGCTGTTCGCGGATCGCATCATGGCGCTTGGGTTCAAGCATGCAGCGAAAGCGGGCATTTCGTTCGGTAAGGATGATATGATTATCCCATCCACGAAAGGCAAGCATATCGGCGACACGCTGAAGGAAGTGAAGCAATTCGAGCAGCAATATGCCGACGGCCTCATCACTTCGGGCGAGAAATACAACAAGGTGATCGATGCCTGGTCGCATTGCACCGAGCGCGTCGCGCATGACATGATGAAGCAGATTTCGTCCATCGGGACGGAAGAGGGCAAAAAATCCGCCCGCAACGTGAACTCCATCTTCATGATGGCGAACTCTGGTGCGCGTGGTTCGGCGGCCCAAATGAAACAACTCTCCGGTATGCGCGGCCTGATGGCCAAGCCGTCGGGTGAGATCATCGAGACGCCAATTATCTCGAACTTCAAAGAAGGCTTGACCGTGTTAGAGTACTTCAACTCCACTCACGGTGCCCGTAAGGGTCTCGCGGATACGGCGCTGAAGACAGCGAACTCCGGTTACCTGACGCGTCGTCTCGTCGATGTTGCGCAAGATTGTATCATCATCGAAGAAGATTGTGGCACCAAGAAGGGCATTATCGCGAAAGCGGTGCTTGAAGGTGGTGACGTGGTGATTCCGTTGGCGGATAAAGTGATTGGCCGCACCTCGGCGAAGGATGTCCTGCATCCGGTGACTGAGAAAGTCATCGTGAAGGCCGGTGGTCTGGTCGATGAGAAAGCCGTTGAGCTGCTGGACGAAGCGGGCATCGAGTCGATGATGATCCGCTCGGTACTGACCTGCGAATCCGATAACGGTGCCTGCGGCAAATGCTATGGCCGTGACCTTGCGCGCGGTACGCCGGTGAACATGGGTGAGGCTGTGGGCGTGATCGCGGCACAATCCATCGGGGAGCCAGGTACACAGCTGACCATGCGTACGTTCCACATCGGTGGTGCGGCACAGCGTGGTGCGGAACAGTCGAGCATCGAAGCGACGCATGACGCCGTTCTCGAACTCAGCAACAAAAACGTGGTGAAGGATTCGAAAGGTCGCCTCGTCGTGATGAGCCGCAGTTGCGAGCTGGTGCTTCGTGATGAGAAAGGCCGTGAGAAGGCTCGCCACAAAGTGCCCTACGGTGCACGCCTGCTGGTGGCTGAAGGTGCCAACGTGAAGAAGGGAACGAAGCTCGTTGAGTGGGATCCCTACACGGTGCCGATCATTACCGAGCGTGGTGGGTTTGCGAATTACCGCGACCTCGTCGACAGTGTTTCGTTGCGCGAAGTGCTCGACGAAGCGACCGGTATTGCATCGAAGAAAGTCATCGATTTCCGTCAACAGACACGGGGTGCGGATCTGAAACCGCGCATCGCGCTGCGTGACAAGAAAGGTGAGATTATCACTCTCGCGAACGGGCTTGAGGCGCGTTACTTCCTGCCCGTCGATGCGATTCTTTCGGTGGATGACGGCCAAGAGGTTCATGCAGGGGACGTGCTGGCACGTATCCCACGTGAGTCGAGCAAGACCCGCGACATCACCGGCGGTCTGCCGCGTGTTGCTGAATTGTTCGAGGCCCGCAAGCCGAAGGATCACGCCATCATCTCGGATATCGAGGGTATGGTCGAGTTTGGTAAGGACTATAAGAACAAGCGCCGCCTGATCGTTCGTCCGAAGGATGCCCAGGCCGAGGGGATCGAGTACATGATTCCTAAGGGCAAGCATATCACCGTGCATGAGGGCGACCACGTGCTTAAAGGTGACTTGCTGATGGATGGCCATCCGGTGCCGCACGATATCCTGCGCGTGATGGGTGTCGAAGCCCTCGCTCAGTATATGGTGAATGAGGTGCAGGCTGTTTACCGCCTGCAGGGTGTGACAATCAACGACAAGCATATCGAGGTGATCGTTCGCCAGATGCTGCAGAAAGTTGAGATCACCAACCCGGGCGAGACGACCTTCCTGACCGGTGAGATCGTTGACCGCGAGGAGTTCCTCGAAGTAAACACGAAGACGATGAAGCTTGGCTTCCGCAACGCGGAAGGCCAGCCGGTGCTGCAAGGGATTACGAAAGCTTCCCTGCAGAACCGCTCGTTCATTTCGGCGGCTTCCTTCCAGGAGACGACGCGCGTGCTTACCGAGGCGGCTGTTTACGGCAAGACCGATACGTTGCGTGGCTTGAAAGAGAACGTAATCGTCGGTCGCCTGATTCCGGCGGGCACGGGTGCGGCGATCCATCGCATGAAGAAGATTGCGAAGGCGCGGGATCTGGAGCTTGATGCGGCCAAAACCGCTCAGCTCGAAGCCAAGTCCAGCGACGCTGCTTAGGGTGCATTTGCCATAGCGGACCATCTGCGTCGTTACGAACCTGTTTTGTAATGCTCACGTAGCGATGCTACGCTGCGCTTCCAAAACAGAACTCTCCTAGCATCTGGCCCATTCTGGCAAATGCTGGGGTAGGTTTAGGTATGCTGAGTATTAACTCTCTGATTTCAAAGGCCGTCCCCGGTTGGGGGCGGCTTTTTTGTTACGGTTATCCACTATTTACGGTGATAAATGGCCAACTTTTACCTTTACGGATGCAGTCATGGTGGATTTGTGCCAGTTGTTTGGCATGGGGCTTGCGTTGGCTTATGCGTGATGCCTTGATCGGCAACCGTATGGAGGATGTTATGCAACCCACGACCGACGCCCAGAACCCCCACCCCAGCCCCGCATTGCAGGCCGAAGAAGTGGCCTGGCAGATGCATGAAGAAATTCGCCAATTGGCGCGTAAGCATATCCATGCGAAGGAAGCGACGTCGCATGTTGCCGGGATGACGGATATGCTGAAACGTTTCATCGAGCAGGTGAGTGGTGGGCCAGTGCCGAGCCATACCTATCAGCAGGTGAAGGCGCATATACTGAACGGCAAGCAATAGCTGGTTACGGGTTCAGTTTTACCTTCTGCCCTTTTTTCAACTCATACCAAAGCAACTAAATAGCATGACATATATGTAGCGTTATGCTATGGCAAT
>JBMOIY010000066.1:0-11441 GCA_049317085.1 Rickettsiales bacterium
GTACGCGCGAAGGGAACGACCTCTACCACGAGATGATCGAGTCGGGCGTCATCAACCTCGAAGACCAGAGCAAATCGAAAGTGGCACTGGTGTACGGCCAGATGAACGAGCCTCCGGGAGCGCGTGCGCGTGTCGCACTGACCGGCCTAACCCAGGCCGAATATTTCCGTGACCAGGCAGGGCAGGATGTTCTGTTCTTCGTCGATAACATCTTCCGCTTCACGCAAGCGGGTTCCGAGGTATCGGCGCTTCTGGGCCGTATTCCATCTGCCGTAGGTTACCAGCCGACGCTTGCGACCGAGATGGGCAATCTGCAAGAGCGCATCACCTCGACCAAGAAGGGGTCCATCACCTCCGTACAGGCGGTTTACGTACCGGCTGATGATTTGACCGACCCGGCACCAGCGACCTCGTTTGCGCATTTGGACGCGACGACCGTACTCAGCCGCCAGATTGCAGAACTTGGGATTTACCCGGCGGTGGATCCACTGGATTCGACCTCGCGCATGCTGTCGCCAGCGGTGGTGGGTGAAGAGCATTACAAAGTGGCGCGTGACGTGCAGCGCGTATTGCAGACCTACAAGTCGCTGCAGGACATCATCGCAATCCTCGGGATGGATGAGCTGTCGGAGGAAGACAAACTTACCGTGGCCCGCGCCCGTAAGATCCAGCGCTTCCTGTCGCAACCGTTCCATGTTGCTGAGATCTTCACCGGTAAGCCGGGTAAGTATGTGAAGCTTAAAGACACCATCTCGAGCTTCAAGGCGATCGTTGCCGGCGAGTATGACCATCTGCCGGAAGCGGCATTCTACCTTGTTGGTTCGATCGAAGAGGCCGTCGAGAAAGCACGCGAACTGAATGCGGGGGCGTAAATGAATACCGAAGCGTTCCATCTTCGCATCATTTCGCCGATGAAAGTCGTGGTCGATGCCCATGTGCCGAGCGCACAGATTCCGGGCAGCGAAGGCGAGTTCGGAGTGTTGCCAGGACATGCGAACTTCTTTTCCATGTTGCGCCCGGGCGTCATCGTCGTGAAAATGTCGGACGGGATTCGCCGCCGCTTTTTTGCCGCCACCGGCTATGCCGATGTGACGCCGATCAGTTGCACCGTAATCTCCGATCATATCCAGGATCTCGCCGATATCTCGATGGCGGAGGTGGATGAGGCCATTCATGCTGCCAAAACCGCCCTTGCTGAGGCAGAAACTGCCGAGGAGCGCGCCCAAGCGATGCAATTGCTGGAGTCGAGCGAGACGTTAGCGCGGGCTCTGAAAGAGAGTAATCATTAAGTTTGGTGAGGCGCCAACTAGTTTTATCAGCGCCGACGCGTCTGACGAGAGACCTTTGCCCTCGAGCTCTCGCCGCCGACGCGGGTCGTCCCTTGGCCTCACTTGGCATCTGAGGGGCTATTCATTTGAATCCATTAGCGTATCACCTCTTTGTTTAATCCAGAAGGCTTTCTGTCCGTTACTCACAGGCTGGCATGTGGATTGCATTACTGTTTGGTATGCAATCAGGAATCGACAGCAGCAGATTACAGATCGGGCGTGAACTTAGCGGAGCGATGACGCGGATCGATATTCGGCCTCAGGGAGCGAATAACGGGGCCACCACTATATTCGGCGCGGATGGGCTGACGTTCCGCGATGCGCTCGATGCCATCAACCCGCTCAATCATATTCCCATCGTGTCCGACATCCTCGCCGATGCGACGGGGCATGTGGTGTCGACGGCCTCGAAGCTGGTCGGCGGCGCGTTGATCGGGGGACCGATCGGCTTTATCGCCAGTCTGGCCAGCGTGATTTTCGAAGGTGAGACGGGGCATAGCCCGGCGCAAGCTGCGTATGCTGCACTCACCGAAGAAAGCTCGACGCTCGTGGTGCACAATACTGCGTTGCCCGAAGCCAACGAAGAAGTGACCGCACTCGCGGCACCTGTAAATTCCGTTGAAGAAACGCAAATTGCTTCGCTTGAGCCTGCGGTTGTCGCGCTTGCCAACAGCAACCTCAGCGTCGCTACCGAGCGTGCGCGCAGCGCTGCCATCCCGCGCACCGACAAGGACCGTGCGGTGCTTGAGCTGTTCGGCAATAGTTCGAGCGCCCTGGGTTCCTACAAAAAGGCCCAGTTGTTGCCTTATCTACGCGATGCCAATCATAGCCAAGTGTTGTAGCTATTTGCGCTTTCGCGTGCTGACGAGGGCCCTTTGCCCTCGAGCTCCCGCCGCTTCGCGGCTCGCCCTTACGGTCTATGCACCATCACAGGCAGCTATTCATTTGTTCGTCATTCCAGCGCAAGCTGGAATCCATCTTTTAGGAGCGGCTGCCGAACAGGGCTGTGCCGACGCGCACCATGGTCGCACCCAATCTGGTCGCCAACTCGAAATCCCCGCTCATGCCCATGCTTAGCTCGTGAAGGCCGAAGCCATCTGCCATTTTTTTGAGTAGGGCGAAGTGGGGGGCAGGGTTTACCTTCTCGGGGGGGACGCACATCAGGCCGATGATGGGCAAACCCAGCGTGCGGCAATGGGCAAGTAATGCGGCGGTGTCGCGTGGCGCAATGCCCGCTTTCTGTGGCTCTTCGCCCGTGTTGACCTGAATCAGCATCTGCGGGTAACGTCCAGCCTTGGCGCAGGTTGCAGCAAGGCTATCCGCAATTTTTTTGCGGTCGATGGTATGAATCACGTCGAAGAGGGCCACCGCGTCCGCTACTTTGTTCGATTGCAGGGGGCCGATGAGGTGCAATCGCACCCCGGGGTAATTCGTTTTTAGTGTCGGCCATTTCGTTTCAGCCTCCTGCACCCTGTTCTCGCCAAAGTTGCGCAAGCCAAGGCAGATTGCCTCTTCCAGCAGTTCGGCAGGCTGGTTCTTGCTCGCACCAAGCAGAATCGGGTGGGTGTTGCCTGACCCTGATGCAGCCAGCTTCTGTTGCACGGCTGCAAGCCGTGTTGCAAGCGTGCCATTATCAAGTTCATGTTCCATAGTTTTACTGAAATACAATACCTTAAACTTATTGTCCAGCCCCATAGGCTCTGGGATTCGCTTTGTGGCTAATCTGCAACAGGGGGGTCTTAAAGGGGTGCTCAGGGCAATAAAAAGCTTGGTGCAGGTTGCTTCGCCCGGCCAACAGGCTAATTAATGAGCCCGTGGAACGAAGGAGTGCATTCTGCCCTCTTGCGTTCATATTCGGGTGGTGATGGGCACATGTTTATCATCACATTTTGTTTTCATTAAAGAAGGAACTGATCATGAAAAAAATTCTTCTTGGTACAACGGGCCTCGTGGCTGTTGCACTGCTGGCAACGGCAGCTTCGGCAGAGACTCCTAAAGTAACCCTCGGTGGTTTCTCGGACTTCCAATCGAGCTGGACCAGCGATGATAAAGACGCTGGTGAGCGCACCAACGGCTTCCGCAACGATAACGAAATCACCGTTAAAGTTGATGGCAAAACCAACGGTGGCCTCGGCTACGGTGCAGAAATCGATCTCGAAGCTGATTCGACGAATGATGCTGACAACCAAGGTACCAACGCTTCGCGCACCTTCACCTACCTCGAAGGCAACTGGGGTCGCGTAGAACTCGGTGGCAACAAGTCTGTTGCTTCCACGATGCGCGTTGATGCTTCGTCGATCGCTGCCGCTACCGGTGGTATCAACGGTGCATGGACGTACTCGGTGTTCAACACGCCAGCTAACGGAACCCGTTTCATTAGCACTTCGAAACTCCCAGGCGAGCATGGTAACACGACCCTGTTCGGCGACGAGTCGACCTACAATGCAACGAAAGTTTCGTACTACACTCCGAAATTCTCGGGCTTCCAGGCCGGCGTAAGCTACACCCCACAAATCGACGATCGTGGTCAAACGATGACGCGTAGCGATACGCTCAGCACTGACAACATCGATCTCGGCCTCGGTTATGAAGGCACCTTCGGTGGCGTTAAACTCGCTGCTGCTGGTACCTACGAGTTCGGTAACGGCAATGGCGCTGCTGGTCCATCGGGCTTCGGTTCGGATGACACCAACGCTTGGAATCTCGGCGCTGTCGTTGGCGTTTGGGGCTTCGACTTTGCTGGTTCGTACGGCAACTGGGCTGATTCCGGTATCGCCACCGTTGATGGTGACTACTGGACCGCTGGTCTTGGTTACACCATGGGCCCAATCGGCCTGTCGGCTACCTACCTGACCTCGACCCTGACCACTGGCGCTGCTGATAACGATTTCAGCAACATCGTGCTCGGTGCTGACTACATGCTCGCTGCTGGTCTGACGCCATACGCTGAAGTGTCGTTCTACGACTTCGAAGCGGCTGGCGTTTCGGCTGATGACAACTCCGGTACCACCTTCATTCTCGGTACCCAAGTTGCCTTCTAAGCCTCTGGCTTAAATACTACAGGAAAGGGCGGTTCGTTAGAGCCGCCCTTTTTTGTTTGGCTTTTAGTTGCTCCGGTTTGAACTACTGACTAAACCTACGCGCAGCTCTCGCTGTATCTTGGCAGGCACGTCCGGCTCGCTCATGTCATGCACCTATCCTACCCCTTGCAAAAATCGGCGCTGTCGCTAGTGTGCCTTCCTCAATCACCTGAGGATCGTCTATGAAGCCCGCTTTCACGACCGCACGCGCATTCCTGCTCGTTGGTGCCCTGCTTGGCACGCTTTCCGCCTGCATGACGCCGGACGCCGATACGCAATATCCCCAAACCCCGGAGGACCGCCGCAACGATGAGCGCGGCAAGATCACCGGTGATGGCGGGCTGACGCTTGGCGGTCCTTCGGACAAAGACAAGGAGGCCGGCAAGAACCCGCTCGGCGTCAATAGCTTCCTGTGGCGGGCGACGCTCGATACTCTTTCCTTCCTGCCAATCGCTGCGGCCGATCCATTCGGTGGCACCATCCTCACCGACTGGTATGAGGATGCAGATGCGCCCGGCGAGCGTTACAAAGTCAATGTGCTGATTCTCGATCGCCAATTGCGCGCGGACAGCCTTAAAATCTCCACTTTCCGCCAGAAAAAAGACGCGAAGAGTGGTCTGTGGGCGGATGCGCCGACCGATGCCAAGCTTGGCCGCAAGCTTGAGGACACGGTGCTCACCCGTGCTCGTGAACTGCGCGTCAAACAACTCGGATATTAATTTCAACGCGTCCTCGCTGGTTCGGGTGACGCGGAAAGCGACCCACCATGAACGAAGTCCCTATTTCACGCTATAATGCCCGCGAGGCCGAAGCCAAATGGCAAGCGGCATGGGCAAAGGCTGATGTATTCGCGACACCGGAGAAGAACAACAAGCCTGACTATTTCGTGCTCGAGATGTTCCCTTACCCATCTGGCAATATCCATATGGGCCATGTGCGCAATTACACGTTGGGCGATGTCACCGCACGGTTCCGCCGGGCGCTTGGTTACAATGTGCTGTACCCGATGGGATGGGACGCGTTCGGCCTGCCCGCGGAGAATGCCGCCATCGCGCGTAAAACGCACCCGAAGGCCTGGACGTTACAGAACATCGCAACCATGCGCGAGCAGCTCAAATCCATTGGCTTGAGCTATGACTGGAGCCGCGAGCTCACCACCTGCCTGCCAGAATATTACCAGCATGAGCAGCGCTTCTTCCTCAAGATGCTGGAGCGAGGCATTGCCTATCGTAAGCAGGCCATCGTCAACTGGGACCCGGTTGACAATACCGTACTCGCGAACGAGCAGGTGATCGACGGGCGCGGCTGGCGCTCGGGTGCGCTGGTCGAGCGGCGGACGCTGAACCAGTGGTTCCTCAAAATTACGGATTACGCTGAAGACCTCTTAAAAGGGTTGGAGACGCTGACGGCATGGCCGGACAAAGTGCGCATCATGCAGGAGAAATGGATCGGCAAATCGTCAGGTGCCACGCTGACGCTGAAAGTGGTGTGCCATAAGCCCACGAAAGAGCCGATCTACAGCGACCTCGAGATCTATACCACACGACCGGATACACTTTACGGCATGAGTTTCTGCGCGATTGCGCCGGACCATCCGCTGGCGCAGAGCATGATTCCCTTCAACACGGAAGCGGCGGCTTTCATCAAGGAATGCAGCCAGCTGGGCACCTCGGAAGAAGCCATCGAGAAAGCGGAGAAAAAAGGGTTCGATACGGGCCTCAAAGTGCTACACCCACTGACGGGTCTCGAATTTCCGCTCTACATCGCCAACTTCGTACTGATGGATTATGGCACCGGCGCTATTTTCGGTTGCCCGGCGCATGACCAGCGCGACCATGATTTCGCCAGCAAATACGGGTTGCCGATTGTTCCGGTCATTGGCCCGAATGGCACCGCCCTGCCGCCAAGTAACGAGGCGTATACCGGCGACGGGTTGCTTATCAACTCGCCCTTATTCAACGGCCTCACGGTCGAGAAAGCCAAAGAACGCGCGATTGAAGAACTCGAAGGCCGTGGGGTCGGCACGCGCAAAATCAACTACCGTTTGCGCGACTGGGGTGTCAGCCGTCAACGTTACTGGGGCTGTCCAATTCCGATCATCCATTGTGCTGATTGCGGTGCGGTGCCGGTGCCCGACGACCAGTTGCCGGTGACGTTGCCGGAGGATGTGACGTTCGACAAGCCCGGCAACCCGCTGGCGCATCACCCCAGCTGGAAACACGTCAATTGCCCAGTATGCGGCAAAAAAGCGGAACGCGAGACCGATACGTTCGACACGTTCTTCGAATCGAGCTGGTACCCGTTCTGCTATGCTTCCGGTGGTGGTGCCAACGGCATCACGGCGGAGGCGACGCGGTGGACACCGGTGGACCAGTATATCGGCGGTATCGAGCATGCCGTGCTGCACCTGCTGTACTCGCGCTTCTTCACGCGTGCGCTGAAGGATTGTGGCATCCTCACCATCGAGGAACCGTTCACCGGCCTGATGACGCAAGGGATGGTGAGCCATGCGACGTTCAAGGATGCGGCTGGCGGCTGGGTGTACCCGGCGGATGTGATCAAGGACGAGGCGGGCAACTGGAAGCTTGCTGAAACGAACGCGCCGGTGACGATGGGCCGCTCGGAAAAAATGAGCAAGTCAAAGCATAATACAGTCGACCCGCGCAACATCATCGACGGATACGGGGCCGACACGGCGCGGCTGTTCATGATGAGCGATTCGCCACCGGATCGCGGTCTCGAATGGACGGATGCGGGCATCGATGGGGCGTGGCGCTATGTGCAGCGGCTCTATCGGTTGATCGGCGACTACACACAAGCGGGCAGCAAAGGCGAGGATTCGCTGGGTTTACGCAAGCTGACGCATAAGACCATCGACGCGGTGACCAAGGATTTCGAGAGCTTCCACTTCAACAAGGCGGTCGCGCGCATTCGTGAATTGACCAATGCCATCGAGAAGGAACCCGCGGCGAATACGGGCGAAGCTATCATCGCCACTATTCATCTCATCGCACCGCTCTTGCCGCATCTGGCGGAGGAGCTTTGGAGCATGCTCGGCAACACCGACCTTATCGCTTCGCGGGCATGGCCTAAGGCGGATGTGGCGTTGCTGGAGGATGAAACGGTCACTGTTGCGGTGCAGGTGAACGGCAAGTTGCGCGCGACGCTCACATTGGCAAAAAATCTTCCCGAGGACGAGGCGAAGGCTGCTGCCCTTGCCCACCCCAGCGTGGTAAGTGCGATGGAGGGCAAGAGCCTCAAAAAAGCGATTGTAGTGCCCAATAGGATCGTGAATTTAGTAGCGGCATAGCACGCAGGGGGATTACATTCCCTGCTCAGCTCCCCCCCCTCGTCTTGCTTCGCTCGCGGCTTCGCGCAGTCGCGCTGCTCAGTGCATTGCCCCCGGCTATTCAGTTTTTTTGTGTTCCCGTGCGGCTGTGAATCCGCTACACCTGCCCCATGCGAATACTGAAAAAACTGAATTGCCGCAAATTGGCCGAGGGCGCGCAAGGCGCGACCCGAGATAGCGGCGGGAGCTCGAGGGCAAGGCCATCGTCAGCGCGCGAAGCGCTATTACTACTAACGAGCATGATGCTACTCGCCTCATGCGGATTTCAGGCGCTGCATGGGAAGAAGTTCCGGCATTCATTGACGGTCGACCTGTCCGCTGTGTCGGTTGTGGTAGCGGGGAGCGGGTTGCTGTCGACCAACACCATGGTGTTGCCAGCGCGCTATAGCGAATTGCTCAAAGCGGAGATCGAGGATCAGGTGAACCCGACCAGCATTGTTTCCGAAAAACTTTACCGGCTCGATATCACTTACACCGAGAACAATATGTCGCTGTTTGTGAAGCCGGACGGCACGGCAAGCCGCGGGGACCTGGTCTGCGATAGTTCTTACAGGATCACCCGTATCCGCGATAATAGGATGGTGGCCAAGGGCGCACTGCAGCGGACCAGCAGCTACAACAGTTCGCAGAATGCTGATTATGCGTCCTATGTCTCGATCGAGGATGCGCGCAAACGTGGTATTCGCGAGCTTGCCGAAGATTACAAGCTGCGCCTTGCCAGCCTATTGCCAATCCTCAACGACCCCGATGCCGCGACGCTAGTGCCGAGCGAAGCACCGGAAGAAACTTTCCCCGCCCTCCAACCAATGCATAATCATGAAATTAACGGCACGGGATATTGATGCGTACCTGCGTGCGCCTGGTAAATCTGCCGGGGCACTGCTTTACGGCACGGATGCGGGCCAGGTGCGCCAGCGTGCGGTCGCGCTCGCCGAGTGCTGGCTTGGCAAGAATGCCGACCCGATGGCGCGGATGGAATTCACGTCCGAACAATTGAGCGACAATTCTGGTGCGCTTGCCGATGAACTCGCGGCGATGTCGCTGATGGCGCCCAAGCGCGTCATCATGCTGCGCGAGGCGGACGATGATTGTTTGCCTGCAATCATGGATGCGGTGGCGTTGCGCGCGCCGGAGAATTTTTTGATTCTGTATGTCACCGAGTCCCTCGCGGCGGGAAGCAAGCTGCGTTTATGGGCAGAGAAGTCCGGCGATTTTGCGGCGATCGCGTGTTACAAGGATGAGGGCTCCGGGTTAGAGCAGTTCATCCGCGATACGTTGCGCGGCTATGGACTGCGCGCGAGCAACGAAGTGCTGCGCCTCCTTGCGCACCAGCTTTCTGGCGACCGGCAGATCATCGTCAACGAGCTCGAAAAATTGTCGCTCTATGTGAATGACGAGGCCGAGGAAATTACGATGGAAGATGTCGTTGCCTCCGTCGGCGAGAATAACGACAAGAGTTTCGATGAGTTGAATTACGCTGTCGCGGCGGGAGATATGGTGACGCTCTGCCGCCTGTCCGATCGGTTGCTGATGGAAGGCAATGTTGGCCTGTTGCTGGTGCGCAGTGTGATGAGGTATATCGCGAAACTCGAAGCCATCGCCCTCAAGCGTGCGGAGGGGATGAGCGTCGACCAAGTCATCGACGGGCTTCGTCCCCCAGTATTCTTTAAAGCGAAGCCTATTTTGAAAGCCCACAGTATTCGCTGGGATGTGGCGGCCTGCGGTACGGCACTCGCAAAATTACAGCTGCTCGAACTTGATTCCAAACGCTATGCCGACGAAGCGCCGACCCGCATGGCACATGGGTTCATGGACGTGGCACGGTTGGCTGAACCTAGGCGCTCGGCAGCTTAGAACAACATTGTGTACCTAAGGCAAACTGTTACGGAGCCTAAACTTAGAGATTATCCACGTGATGCATTCCTTCAGAAAATGCATCAATCTGGCATTGCCGTTGAAATTGGGGCCTTTGGTCATGCAGACAGAGGGCAGGAGTCTGGTGCTGGATATCAAGACAGGCTTACACTTGATAGATTAACTCCGAATTTTGATCTAGCAATACTGCTAAGAGAAAAAGAACCAGGATTATTTAGCGATAAACGTCAAAAACGCGATCCTCTTAAGCCAGATGGTTCAGGTTTCAATCTTGGTTAGATCGGCGGCTTAATCAGTCCACGCTCTATCCGCTCGCTAATGTCCTGCAACTCACGACGAATCGTAAAACCGTCTTTCTGTAAGATTGATGGAATGTCTCGGCCCTGGCGTATCAAAGCGGCTATAGCAATCGACCGTTCGCCAATTGGAACATAGACGATATAATGTTTGCCCGCCGGGTAAAGCAATAAGCCTGTGCCGCCGCTTAAATCCTCGCGGGTCTTGTTGTTCTCGAAGGTTTTGAAATTCTCTGCAACATATTCCAATTTCTCATGCAATTCGGTCAGATATTGCACTGTTTTTTCTTTGCCCCAACGCTCCAAAGACCAATCGCCTACCTCGCGGATGTCATCAACCGCGCCGGGGGTCAGGAAATAGTTGTGGCTGGTCACTATTTATATTCCTCGATGATGTCCAGGACGCTTTCCTTTGCGAAGCGGTTGTTTTTGATGTCGTCCAGCCCTCGCCGCACTTTGGTTAGAATGGCCGCGCCTTCCATATCGCGGCGGATCAAGTCGCGGACATATTCGCTCGGCGTTGAATACACGTCCTGGTCGCTGGCACGGGTATCAACAAAGCGCCGCAATTCATCGGTCAGGGAAACATTAAGGCTGCTGCTCATGGTGGAGTCCTCCTATCAGGCTCATTTTTACTATTCTGTCATATATGTCGAATAATGTCAATATTTGCCAAAACCGCCCTTCTGCAAGCATTTTCAATCCGCAGGTTCGATTCATCGAACCTGACTAGGCCAGCGCCAATGAGCGGGGTTAAGCCCGTCAAGGGCGGCATAGCCGCTCGTCATGACCCTTGAAGGGCGTAGGGGCGCAGCCCCTTTTTTACAATCTGTCGTATTCCAGATGGTTTTGAAAGTGCCGCGTGCTGGCATTCCATCGTCTATTTTGGTGTCCATGTTCCAAAGCTCTTCTGTTTTGAAAGCTCCAGCCATGGTGACGTTTGCTGTTGCATTTGCGCCCACAAACATAAAATTACCATTCACATCTGGCCAGTTTGCGTTGCTTGTCCAGGATGCATAGTACGCGGTGTAGCCCACATTACTGACTTTTCCGCGCGGCACATTCAACCCCGGTGTCATGGCATAAAGTACCACGGCATCACTGGAAACGCCGGTGTAACTGCCTTCGACAAGGCCTGCGTTGGCAAGATGGTGCCAAAAGCGCGTTTTTTCCTGTAAGGCGTCACTATCTTACATCCCGTTGCCATTACCATTACAGGTAGCCGCGCTGGTTGATGGGGTAGCGGAGGTGCCTGGGCAGCTGGCGGCTGCGTTCTAGAAACTGGTCGCATTCGACATATCGCCAGGTATCGCGAAATATTTATCTCGGAATGTGTAATAGGCAGTAGTGTACTGGGTGGTCTGTGTGAGGGTCGAGCGTAGCTCGCTGGCACGGATGAGGCTTTGCCCGGAGAGGATGCCCCCGACCAGCAAGCCAAGGATGACGAGGACGATGGAGAGTTCGACCAGAGAGAAAGCTTGCCTGGTTTTTCTCACAAGCGTCTTCTAAATAA
>JBMOIY010000067.1:0-11209 GCA_049317085.1 Rickettsiales bacterium
GCGGTCGATGAGGTCCGTTTTGATTTGTTTGATGGCTTTTTCGACAGTGGGTTTGGGAGTGACGTAGTGGCTATTGGCGTAGATGGTCACCTCGGCCAGTGCGTCGCCGCGTTCGCCGGTGAGGGGGTCGAATTCGTGGATGCTCTCGAGGTCGTCACCGAAGAAGCTGAAGCGCCAGGCCTGATCCTCCATGTGGGCGGGGTAGAGGTCGACATTGTCGCCGCGGACGCGGTAATTGCCGCGCACGAAGGCCATGTCGTTGCGCTTGTATTGCAGCTCGGTGAGGCCTTTCAAAAATTTCGGCTGGTTGACCTGCGTGCCGGATTTTATCTTCTGGGTCATGCCGGTATAGGTCTCGACGGAGCCGATGCCGTAGATGCAGCTTACGCTTGCGACAACAATAACATCCTTGCGCTCGAGCAGGGCGCGGGTGGCCGAGTGGCGCATGCGGTCGATCTGTTCGTTGATGCTCGAATCCTTCTCGATGAAGGTATCGGTCTTGGCGATGTAGGCTTCGGGCTGGAAATAGTCGTAGTACGACACGAAATATTCGACGGCGTTGTTGGGGAAGAAATGTTTCATTTCTGAATAGAGCTGGGCGGCGAGCGTTTTGTTATGGGCGAGGATGATGGCGGGGCGCTGGGTGGCCTCGATGACTTTAGCCATGGTGTAGGTTTTGCCGGAGCCGGTGACACCGAGGAGGACCTGGTTGCGGTCGCCGTTCTCGAGGCCCTCCACCAGTTGTTTGATCGCGCGCGGCTGGTCACCGCTCGGCGCGAAATCCGAGGCGATCTTCAGAGGCTGGGAGAGGCTGTTATTGGTCATCGCCGGAGTATATAGGGCGTGGGGCGTAAAAGCCAGTGTGGGCGTTACGCGTGCTTATATCTACTTCGCCATGGCGAAGAAGTTGCGGGGTGGGGGCTGGCATAGCTTGCGGCGCCGAGGGTGCAGTCGCCGATGGTCCAGACTTTCCCGGTGCTCGGCAGGCCGTCATCGAGCTTGGTGTGATGCACCGGTGAGGAGGCCTAGAACAGCGTCCACGATGCCTAGTTCAACGAGCGAAAAACCGTGCTTTGGGGTGCTGAAAGACACGATCAATTCTCCTTACGCCGTTATTTGCCGGTGATGGCCTGACCCTGATTGTTGATCTTCACGATGGCAGGCCCGAGGACGATGAGGAAGAGGGCGGGCATCAGGAAGAAAATCAACGGGATGGTCATCAATACCGGCAGGCGGGCGGCTTTCGCTTCGGCCTCAGTGAGGCGCTGGAGACGGAATTCCTCGGACAGCACGCGCAGCGTGTCGGTCAGTGAAGTACCAAACCGTTCCGATTGAATCAGCGCTGCGATGAGGGAGCGAAAGGCGACCATGCCGGTGCGGTCGCCAAGGTTCATGAGGGCGCGGACACGGTCGTTGATGAGGGCGAGCTCAAGCCGGGTGCGGTTGAGTTCGGCGGTCATTTCGGGGTAGGCGCGGCCGAGTTCGTTACAGACGCGGGTGAGCGCGGCATCGAGCGCGAGGCCGGATTCGACGCAGATGAGCAGGAGATCGAGCGTGTCCGGGAAGGAGCGCTGGAGAATTTTTTTTCTCTTATCGATCATGTTCTGGAGGTAGAGTTTGGGACCGAACAGGCCGATAACAGCGCAGATGAGGCCGAGCGTATATATCAGGAGTTTGTTATCCGAACCGCTGGCGCTGCTGAAGAGAACGAGCGCGAGGAACAGGAAGAAGAGCCCGCCGATACGCTGGAAGAAGAGGTAGTAGGCTGGGGCATCCGGCGAGGAAACGCCGGCTTGCGCAAAACGCATATCGAGTTGGCGAGAGGCTTCTTCGGTGTTAACCCCCATGAAACGCAGGAGTGTGAGGATGGACTGGGCGCGGGGGGAGGCTTCGCCGTTCAGGCCCACGGGTGCCTCGTCTGGGTTCATGCCCATGGCTGAGCCATCTGGTGCCAAACGCTCGCGCAGGAGTTCTTTGCGCTTCTTGGCAGCAATTCTCATGTCGAGGATGAGATACCCACAAAAAACGATGACCGCGGCTAAAAATGCAAGGATATACGACATTAAATATCCACGTTGATCATTTGTTTGATGACGAAGTAACAGGTGACAATCAGCCCGATGACTGCAATCAGGAATTTAATGCCGAGCGGATCATGGAAAAAAGCATCAAGATAGCCTGGCTGAATGAAATAGAGGGCAAGGAAGACGAGAACGGGCAAGGATCCCAGCACGTATCCGGTGGCGCGGCCTTCCGAGGTCATCGCATGAATTTTCTGGCGGATCTGTTTACGTTTGCGAATGATATTGCTCAGGTTGCTGACGATCTCGGCAAGGTTGCCGCCGGTCTCCTGTTGCACGGTTAGGACCACGACGAAGAAGCGGATATCCGGTTCGTTGATGCGCAGCGACAGGCGGGTCAACGCTTCGGAGAGACTGCGACCCAGCGCGATCTCATCGGTCACCTGGCGGAATTCGGCTCTGACCGGATCCTCGGTATTCTCGGCAAGCATCTGTAGTGCTACTGAGAGAGGGAAGCCGGAGCGGACGGAGCGGACGATAATATCGAGCGCGTCTGGGAACTGGTCGATAAATTTGGCATTGCGCTTGATGACGCGCTTTTTGCAGTGGCGCAGTGGCAGCAAATAGGCCAACACGAGGCCAATCACGATACTCAATAGCCCGAGGCCGAGCATCAATCCGCCGACGAGGCCAATGGAGAGGCCGATGAGCATAATGACGATAATCTTCTGCAGGTCGTTCTGGTAGCCGGCGGCGAGTGCTGCTTCGTAGATGGGACGCATGATATTGATGCTGAAAATGGCACGCACCAGCGGCGGTGCTTCGTTCAGCTGGTCACGCAATACATCGGTACGGGCCTGTTCTGCGGCGTGGTTCTCGTCTGCCAGGCGGTCAAGGGCACTTTTCAGGTAATCGTCGGAATCCGAAGGGATGGCTTTGGGCACCGCAATCACAAAGATGACGTAGGCGAGAATTCCGATGCCAAGGGCGATAAAAAGTGGGCTCATGCCGCTAATTTACTGCTGGAACGCCTAAACATGCAAGCACCTCCTTGTCGCGACCGTAATATTCGGCGCGCGATAGGAGTGCCGGCCGGACGTTGTGTGGCACAAATTCCCCTATCAGCTTGCCGTCGGTCCCCATGCTGCGAGGCTGGTACGAGAAAAGGGTCTGGGTGGAGATTTCACCACCCGTGTAGCCCAGCACTTCCTCGATATGGGTGATGCGGCGGGAACCGTCGCGCATTCGTTGAATCTGAACGATCAGGTTGACGGCGCTCGAAATCTGGTAGCGCAGAGAGCTGGCCTCGACTTTCACGCCCGACATGGCGACAAGGTTCTCGATACGTGCGAGGCAATCGCGCGGGGTGTTGGCGTGGATGGTAGCCATGGAACCGTCATGTCCGGTGTTCATGGCAGAGAGCACGTCGATCACCTCATCGCCGCGAATCTCGCCGAGGATGATGCGGTCAGGGCGCATACGCAGGGCGTTCTTCACCAATTGACGCTGGTTGATCTCGCCGCGACCTTCGGTGGAGGCAGGCCGCGTCTCGAGGCGCAGGACGTGGGGCTGGTGCATGAGTAATTCTGCAGCATCCTCGATGGTAATGATGCGTTCGGTCGGATCGATATGGCCGGATAGGGCGTTGAGCAGGGTTGTCTTCCCCGAGCCGGTGCCGCCGGAGATGACGATGTTGAGGCGAATGGCACTGGCGATGCTGAGGAACTGGGCCATGGCCGGGCTCATGGAATCGTATTTCATGTAGTCCGACAGGGGCATCTTGTTCTTCTTGAATTTCCGGATGGAAACAAGGGCACCATCGAGGGCGAGGGGTGGGATGATAGCGTTGAAGCGTGAACCGTCGGGCATCCTCGCATCGACCATCGGGTTCGCCTCATCGACCCTGCGGCCGACGCGGCTGACGATGCGTTGGATGATGCCGATAAGATGCGCTTCGCTCAGGAATTCGATATCGGTAACAAGCATCTTTCCCTTGTTCTCGACATAGACTTTCTTGGCAGTGTTGATCATGATGTCGTTCACATCCGCATCGCGCAGCAGGGGCTCGATGGGGCCGAAACCGAGGATCTCATCGATGGCCTGCGCAGTGAGCAGGTTGATCTGTGCAGCGGTGAGCGGGATGCTGATCTTCGGGACGATCTTGTTGCAGGCCTCGGCGACGCGCTGGCGTTTTTTCTCGATGCTGAAGAGCTCCAGCGTCTGGAAATCGACCTGGTCAAGCAGCTCATTGATGAGTTCCTGCTTGGCGGTGCTGTAGGCGACAGTCTCGAGGTTCAGGTCGCGGTAGCGCACGAGCGGTGCGCCGTGCTGGTCGCTCGGCCGGCCGGTGCTGGCGACGGCGCTTGTGATGCTGGCTGTTGCCATGCGTTGGGCGGGCGGTAGGCCGGACGGGTTCTGCAAGGGTGAAGGCGCGGCCGCAGGTAGTGCGGTCGTTGGGAGAAGATCGGTACCGTCGGCGATTTTTTTACCGAACATGCGCGTTACCCTTTGAGTTTGGCGAACAGGCCGGAACCGCCGAAACCGGAGCGTTTATCGGTCGAAATTTCCTGCTGGGCAAGACCTAGCAGGCCACGGGCGAGGCGCTCGATATCTGCCGAAATGGCGCTTGGTTCGAGCTCCATCAGTGTGGTGGCGCTGGCTTCCGCGTTGACGATGGATTTGATGTCGTTGGCGATGGTGTAACGGATGGTGGTGCCGCAGACACGTTCGAAATCCTTGGGTTCGATGGCTTCCTTGAACTTGGCGCCGCTGCGGTTGATGATGGCCGTGAGGCGGACCGTGTCGACGCCAATTTCGCGGATGGCGCGGATGATGCGGGCGGCATGGCTGACCGATTTGAGCCAGAGCTGGGAGACCAGCACCAGATGAGTGGCCTGCTGGGTGGCGGTCGCGACCCAGGGGAGCCAGACATGCGGCAGGTCGATGATGACGTTGTCGTAGGTGGCGCTCAGTGTGGAAATGAGTTCACGGATGGCTTCGGCGTTCACGGTTGGCAAATAGCGCAGTTCTGGCGGGGCGGTGATGACGTGGAGCTTACGGTAATTGGCGACCATGCGATTGATGAGGGTGGAATCGATGCCGCGCTCGGGATGGTCGAACAGGTCGCGGATGCCGTACTGGTTCTGGAGGCCTAAATGTTTGGCTACCATGCCAAATTGGTAATCCATATCGACCAGCACGGTGTTACCGCCAGAGAGTTGGCTGATGGCATAGGCAGTGTTGAGGGCGATGGTCGAGGCACCATCGCCCGAGGCAGCGCTCATAAACACGATTACGCGCTTTTCACGGCTGCCGGCAGTAGGTGCTGCGGCTATGGGCAGGATAACCGGCGTGGTGAAGGTTTTGACAATGCTGGCAACGGGGGCGGGCATGGGTAAGTAATCCAGCACTCCGCGGCCGATGATTTCGCGATAAAGGGAAATATCGTTGGTGTCGCCGACGGCGATGACGCGCGTGCCTGGCTCGCATTGCTGGGCTAGGGCGTCGATATCGTCGAGCACGTCACGCCCGCGCGATCCGATATCGAGGACGACGTGGGACGGGCTGATATTGTTGCTGGCAATGTAGCGTGCGGCATCACTCGGGCTGCCGACGAGGAGCAAGGGTTGGCGCGGCTGTGCGGCGGCAAAGAGTTCCTGCGCCCAGGCTTCGCGGTCGGGCTGGGAGAGGATGATCAGCAAGGAACGCATGGGTATAAATCCTTAGATTTTCGACTATCAACGAGTGATACTAGCGTGGGCTAACGCGAATGCAAAATCAAGAACTAGTAAAGACTTCGCCAGTCGACTGTTTTCGCGCAAGCTGATGCCGCGTTGCACCGTCAGGCAATACCGAAGCTACTGACTTTTGGAAGAATCGACAACTGATTCCGTGACCGAATACGGGGCAACGACCGGGCGTGGCTGGTACGCACGGTTGTAATCGTTCACCGCACGGCGGGCGCTTGGATCATCCGACAGGTTCGGGCTGATGAACTCCTGCTTGTCACTGACTTGCTGAACCATGTTTGCGGCCACCGAGCAGCCAAAGGCCGGGTGCGGTGTGTTGTAAGGGTTCGGTGTATTGTTGACGAAGCGCTGGTTGCAATCGCGGGCGAGGATGCGTTCATACACCAGTGTCACCGACAGGTCGGTGCCAGTGCCGGAAACGGTCGGAACACCCTGTAGGTCGAGTATTTTCTGGACTTCATCGCAGCGCTTGTCACCCGATGTGCAGTTGATCTCGGCGCGCGTTGGGCGGTCTTTCTCGACCCAGGCGGCGAGTTCTTTTAATTCGCCGCGGTTCGACGCACTCAAATTCACTACTTCGGATGAAACATCGAGCAGGGATTCCGGGCCGCCACGGTTGAAGTAGGCCGAATCCGCCGGTGCCTTACCGCAGGCTGCGGTGAGCAGCAGGACGATAGCCAGGGCGAAATTGCGTGCGGAGAAGATCGATTGCATTGGTATCTCCTAGTTGTCGGTCATGAAGCCCGTCGGGCCTTCAAGGCTTGGGTCCTTGTCGCCGCGGGTGGAGCTGAGCGCCCCAAAGAAGATGCTTTCCATAAAGCTGGCCGGGCGGTAATCGTCCGTTGGCAGCTTAATATCGGAGCCTTTGACGGGGTCGACGAGGTATGGGGTGACTGTGATGACCAGTTCGGTCTCATTACGCTTGAAGGCAGTAGAGCGGAAGAGGGCACCGAGGACCGGGATCTCGCCTGCGCCAGGGAGCTGGTCGATCGACGTGTTGATATCGTCACGCATCAGGCCTGCGATCATGAAGCTTTCGCCCGGGGCCAATTCCACCGTAGTCGAGGCGCGGCGCGTGATGATGGACGGTGCGGTCAAACCGTTACCGGTGTTGATGGCATTCTGGTTGCTCAACTCCGACACTTCGGGGTTCACCTGAATGCGAATGCGGTTCGGGCTTAGCACGAACGGAGTGAACTTGAGGGCAACACCGAAGGGTTTGTATTCGATGGTGGTGGTGCCGAGCTGTTGGGGAACCGGAATCGGGAACTCACCTCCGGCGAGGAACTGGGCCTCTTCTCCGGAAAGGGCGGTCAGGTTGGGTTCGGCAAGGATCTTCACCAGGCCATCACGCTCCAACGCCTCAATTGCCGCGCCGATACCGGTGCTGCCTGGGGTCTGGATCGAGGCACCTGCGAAGGTGGTGGTGGAATCGGTAGCCTGATAGCTGCCGTAGGTGAAGGCGCCGACATCGCCAGTAGTGGCGCTGAACAGTCGGCCGATGCCTGTGCCGATGGCGAGCGGCAGGCTATCGCCACTGCCAAAGGCCTGCAGCGAAACGCCAAGATTCTTCACGGCGGAGCGCTGGGCTTCTCCGATGCGGATACGCAGCATCACCTGCTGTCCAGAGCTGATCTTCATCATGTTGAGGATCGGCGAGGTTGATGCGTCCGTAATATCTACGCGGGGGGTGGCGCCGGTCGGCAATTTGCCAGCGACGAATTCCTGGGCGATTTCCATGGCGGTGGTGGCGGATGCCGCGCTCGATACGTCGCCGGTCAGGGCCATGCGGGTGTTGACCATGCTGACGCCGATGCGCTCGTTCGGCAGGAACTGCTTAAGGGCCTTGCGTACGGCAGGAAGATCATAGGTCACGAAGACATCCGTCGAGCGGATTAGCTTATGGTTGGCATCGAAGATGCGCAGGGTGGTCTGACCGACAGAGAGGCCAATGACCGAGACTTTGCGCTTGCCATGAACGAGGACATTGGCGACTTCAGGATCGGTGATGACGACTTCGGACATGTCGCGTTTTGTGGTGATCAGTTCCGAGCGGTTGATCGGTACGTAGAAAATGGAACCACCACCGCTGGAGGTGCGTGCCGCTGCTGTTGCGTCGAGCGCGCCAAAGAGAAGTGCGGAGATGGCCAGCGCCAAAGAAACGGTGCGCAGGAAGGTGAATGGGGTGCTAAAGATCATGGTACTGCCGCCAAGCCTGGGTTGACTTTATTCGTGATGGGAGGGAGCGCCGCTGCAGGAACGACGGCAGGAGCGGTGGGTGCAGCCGACGCCGTTGCAGGCGCCGTTGTTACAGGCGCAGCTGAGGGTACAAGCGCGGTGGAGGGTACTACGCCCCGGGTCACGGTGGTGGGTTTTTTATTGGTGCTGTTGCTCGACTGGACCTCTTTGTCACTTACCGGCGCGCCGCGGACGATCTTGATGCCCACCTCGGATTGGCCGCCCGTGTCGGCGCTGCCGATATCCGGGCTCTGGCTCACATCCGTCCTGGTCGTGAGAACGAGCGGATCGGCCGATTCGCGGTCAGCCAAGGCACGCAGGACAAGGCTGAGGGTGCCGGTCTTTTGGGCGAGGCGGACGCGCTGGGCGTCACTTTGCGACACCATCAGGGACGCGGAATGCGGAACGACGAGGTTGCCATTATTGTCGACGGCGCCGATGCTCGATGAGCGCTGGTCGACGGCGAGGACTTTGACGTTAGTGAGCACGGTCTCGGTCACGGTAACTTTGGTTTTCTGTGCGCTAGGCGCGGCGGTGTCGCCGTTCTGGCTGGGCTGGGCTGGGGTATATTCCCATTTATCTACGTCATGCGTGTAGACGAGATCCACATGGTCACCCGGGAAGATGAAGCCAGCGACACCATCCACCTCGTTGATAGGAATCGTAATGACGCGCATGCCTTTTGGCAGATCGCCCGCGAGGAAGTTCGGATCGTTCGGGTTCGCCATTTTCGCGGTCATCAGCGGCTCATTGGGCTGGAGCGACGAACGGGTAACCATGCCGACCACGTTGGTTTTGCCGTCGGCATTGATGAAGCCTTCGAGGGCCAGGTGCTGCGGCCATGGCTGGGAGGCGACCATGTCCTCGGTGATCGTGCTGCCGACGGGGATGGCTTTGGCGGCAACATAAATATTGATGGTTGCGACGTTTTGCTGGGCCGGAGTTCCGGTGGCTGGGGCAGGCTCGGAACCACCCGACATACGCATGACGACGATAGCTGCAATGGCGGCAAACACGACCGCAGCGATTAATCCTCCAAAGCGCATGGAACAACCTTTAATGTGATGCAGTTAGCTGACTTTACTCGCGCTACGTGCAGCACGGGCAGAGCCACGTTAACCTTAGTGAACGAGATGCGTCAAGAAAATACGGCGAGTGATTCTGTTTCTCTTGTAGCCTATGCGAATAATCGTTGCGGGTATATCACTAGGCGCTATGGTGCCGCCACTTATTGGCCTGTGAACTAATCTAGGAATATCTTTGTGGGGGCTTTGTGAGCGCAGAATCCGAACGTATTCTCATCCTCGATTTTGGCAGTCAGGTGACACAGCTCATCGCGCGGCGAGTGCGGGAGGCGGGTGCGTATTGCGAGATACATCCGTTCGCGATGCCGCTTGATGCGATTCGTAAATTCGACGCCAAGGGCATCATCCTTTCTGGCGGACCTGCCTCGGTGCATGAGGGGCAATCGCCAACCATCGATCCGGCCGTGTTCGGTCTTGGGTTGCCAGTGCTGGGTATCTGTTATGGCGAGCAGCTTATCTGCGACCTGTTGGGTGGCAAGGTTGAGCCCGGCGACACGCGCGAGTTCGGCCGGGCTGAGGTAAATGTAGTATCGGATAACGCCCTGTTCAAAGATGTGTGGTCTGTTGGAAGTCAGCAGCAGGTATGGATGAGCCATGGGGACAAGGTCTCGAAGCTGCCGGACGGGTTCAAGGTAACCGCGAAGACGGGAAGCGCGCCCTATGCGGCAATTGCTGACGAGGTGCGGCGAATCTATGGGGTACAATTCCACCCGGAAGTCGCGCATACGCCAGATGGCGCAAAGCTTTTGGGCAATTTCGTGCGCGATATCTGTGGATGCCATGGAAACTGGAGCATGAAGGCCTTTAAAACCGAGAAAATTGCCCAGATTCGTTCTCAAGTTGGTAATAAGCGCGTGATTTGTGGAGTTTCAGGAGGTGTTGACTCCTCGGTGGTTGCGAAATTGTTGCATGAGGCCATCGGCGATAAGCTGACCTCTATTTTTGTCGATACGGGAATGCTGCGCCTGAATGAAGGCGAAGAGGTGAAAAAGCGGTTCGAGGACCATTACAAAATCCCGCTAGTCTATGTGGATGCGAGCCAGCTGTTCCTGACGCGGCTTCACGGCGTGAGCGACCCGGAGCGCAAGCGCAAGATCATCGGCGAGACCTTCATCGAGGTGTTCGAGCAGGAAGCGGCACGGGTCGAGGGCGCGGACTTCCTGGCGCAGGGAACATTGTATCCCGACGTAATCGAATCGGTATCGTTCCATGGCGGGCCGAGTGTCACCATCAAATCGCACCATAATGTGGGCGGACTGCCGGAGCGGATGAAGATGAAGCTGGTCGAGCCGTTGCGCGAATTGTTTAAGGACGAGGTGCGCGCACTTGGCATGGAGCTGGGACTGACGAAAGAGCTGGTTTATCGCCACCCGTTCCCGGGGCCGGGCCTTGCGATTCGCATTCCGGGTGAAGTGTCGGTTGAGAAGCTGAATTTGCTGCGGCGGGCGGATGCAATCTATATCGAAGAGCTGCGCAACAATGACCTGTACGACAAGATCTGGCAGGCGTTCGCGGTGCTGTTGCCGGTGAAGACTGTCGGCGTGATGGGCGATGCGCGGACCTATGAATATGTGTGCGCGTTGCGTGCGGTGGCGAGCACGGATGGGATGACGGCAGATGTGTTCCATTTCCCGTCGGAGTTGTTGCACCGGATCGCGGTGCGCATTGTGAATGAGGTGCGGGGGATCAATCGCATCGTGTATGATATTACCAGCAAACCCCCCGGCACCATCGAATGGGAGTAGGGGTTCGTTTCGTATAGCGGACCATCTGCGCCGTCGTTTCCCACGTTGTGAATCCTCCGTAGTGCTGCTATGCTGCGGCTTATACCGCGGGCGAACCCTTAGCATCTGAACCACTCTACGAAACGATGTGAGTAGGCTCGCTTTGCATTGCCGTTTGGTTTTTTATTTGCACTTAGCAGCTGCACACAAACGCCATTGCGTGATGCGTGGTGTCGGGGTAAACAGCTGACCAACGAACCGAAGGATTTTAGCATGGCTGATAGTTTATTGCAGGAAGTGGATCAGGCGCTCAGGGCGGACCGGGCGGCAGCGTTGTGGGTGCGGTATCGGAATGTGCTGATTGCAGTTGCGTTGGCGCTGGTGCTGGGTAC
>JBMOIY010000068.1:0-11072 GCA_049317085.1 Rickettsiales bacterium
TGTCACCTTGCCAAGGTGAATGTCGAGAGTTCGAATCTCTTCGCCCGCTCCATTTGTTGAAGGCCCACTAGGGCCTTCAACAAATGGAACGAGCAAAGTCGCCATCTTCCCTTATTCGGTTTCTAGTTCGACAAAACGCCAGTAGGCGTTTTGGACGCATAACTTAGTGAAGCGCCGCTCAGCGAAGCTCTTGCTGAGCAAATCTCTTCGCCCGCTTGTGCCCCATGCACCGCCCACTCACCCAACCCTCTCCCGCGAGGGGAGAGGGCTATTTGTGGCGTACCTCTACGCCAAATGCGCGCAGCGCACAGGCAAGGCGCGGCAGCACCGAAATACACTAACAAGATGGACCGCGGCACAAGGCCGGGGTGACAAGCGTAAAAACCAGCTTCCACCAGCATGACGATACTGCTAAAGATATACGAAATAATCAAAGGAATCACCCCATGCACACTGGCACCCTCGACCCTGCACTCCTCGAAATCCTCGTCTGCCCTGTCACCAAGGCGCGGCTCACCTATGACGAGGCGAAGCAGGAACTCATTTCCCCGTCTGCGAACCTTGCCTATCCCATCCGCGACGGTATCCCCATCATGCTGCCGGAAGAAGCCCGCAAATTATAAGCGCTTGCGCGCGTGGGGTCGCCTCGCCCCCCGTTACATCTCCCCCCTCTTTTGCTAACGCTCTGGTTCGGCACGGCCATCGCGCCTAAACAGGATAAAAATTTACGCCTGCACGCGCACTCCACTCTCGACTCTAGTAACATATCGCTCTAATCTGCGCGTCGAACCATTAAACAGGACACGGCAAGACCATGCTGGATATCATTTTCGTCAAGGGCGGCTTCGTCATGTATGTGATCGTCGCGCTCTCGATCTACGTACTTGGAATCATCCTTTTTAAGGCCTACCAGTTTTACACTGGCGGTGTCTTTAACACGCTCTTCATCGACCGCGTAATGGTCCTCATCAAACGCGGGGAACTGACGGATGCTTCGCATTTGCTGGCGCGCGAAAAAGGCCCGATCGCCCGCATCATGCGTGTTGCGGTTGGTGGGGTGATGAACCGCGACATTACCATGAAAAGCCGCGAGTCCGAGATCGCCCGCGTCGGCTCTGCCGAACTGCGCTACCTCGAATCCCACATGCGTGGCCTCGAAATGGCATCCTCAATCGGCCCATTACTCGGCCTGTTAGGCACCGTGATCGGGATGGTTGTCGCTTTCTCAAAACTTGCCGAAGCCGGTGCGCGCGTCGACCCCTCGATGCTCGCGGGCGGTATCTGGCAGGCGCTCATCACAACCGTCGGCGGCCTCATTGTTGCGGTGCCCGCGATGGCGGCCTATTACCTCATCGACAGTATCATCGAACGCGTGCGCGCGACGATGCGCGACGTGACGATCCAGACACTCGCACTGGAGGATGTGTTCATCCGCAACGAGAAAGAACAGGAAAAGCGTGAAGTGTTCGAGCGCGAGCAGCGCGCCCGCCAGTTAATCGAAGAACAGGAAGAGCGCGCCCGAGCGATGATGGCAGAACAAGCCGAGCAATTGAGCAACCCGCGCGGCGCGCCACAAAGCTCCAGCACCCTGCATTTGCTGAACCCGAGCTATAATAAGTTTTGATGATGGTGAACCACCTTACAGTTTTCCTATCGTCATTTCTGCGTAGGCAGGAATCTCTGGCGCAGCAAGTGCAGGCGTTGAGAGAGATTCCCGCCTTCGCGGGAATGACGGAATAAAGGAGGCGGGATGGATTTCCAGCGCCAGAACCGCCAGTTCAAGGAGATCAACCTCACCGCGTTGATCGACATCGTGTTCCATTTGATGGTGTTCGTGATGCTGACGACCAGCTTCGTTGTCGCCGAATCCATGGAACTTTCGCTGCCTTCCGATAAGGCTGCCGCAGCCCCTAGTAGCAACCTCAACATTCTACGCATACAGATCGTGAATAACGGCTCCGTCCTCGTCGATGGTTCACCGATGGCACTCGACCAGATGAACACCCGCCTCAGCGACCGCATCGCCGCTGACCCTGACGCGAAGATCGCCGTGCTCACGACCCCGGGCGTCAGCGTGCAACAACTCATCACCGTGATGGATGCCGTCTACCTGACGGGCGGCCGCAACGTGCAAGTAGATAAGGCTGGCTGATGACGAGCGAGCAAACAGCACCAGTCATGGAACAAATAGAAGTAGCTACCGTAGCTGTGAAGCCAGAGCCGCAACCTGTGCAAGCCGCGCCAGAGTTCGACGACGATGATGAACATATGGGCTGCACCTGCTGCATGCGGGGAGCGCCGCGCTGATGGAATTCAACCGCACCACTCGCAAACTCCGCGCCATCAGCATGGTATCGCTCATCGATATCGTGTTTACCATCATCCTGTTCTTCCTCGTCGCCGGCCATCTCGAAAAATTCAGCATCATCGATGTGCAGTTGCCCCACGCCGATTCCGGCCAGCGGCTGGAGGAGGGGCCCATCGTCGTCGTGCTTGGCAAATACGGCGAGACCATCATCAACGATGAATTGTTCGAAACCAATTCTATTAGCGCGCAACTGGCTAAGGAATTCGCTGTGAACCCCGAGCGCGTTATCACCATCAAAGCCGATGCCAAAATGGATGCGAACAAGCTGGTCGATTTCCTGGAACTCGTTCGCACAGCGGGTGGTAAGAATATTTCGCTCGAGACCGATTCCAGCCCCGCCGCGAAGGCACGCTCATGAACTGGGGCCTCACACAAGGATTGCTCGGCGCTAAGCGCCTTAGTCTCGCGCCAAGCGCCCGTGCGATTGGCCCGAATATCTATCTCAGCCGCACAGATTTCCTTCGCATGCTTGGTATCGCGTTTGCCGTACATCTACTCGTTATCGGCATTGCTGCCGTGATACCGAGCCAGAAGGTAACGGACATCCCTGTGCGGGCCCTCTCGTTCAAACTCGGCGACCGTGATCGCACCGCCGCCTACAACCCTATTGTCGCGATACCTGTACAACCCGCTGCGGCGGAACCTATCGCCGCGCCCATCATGAAAGCCGTCAGCACCGAAAGCTGGCGCGCGACACCCAACATTACCCCGCCGGTAGTGCCAGCACCATTAAAACCTATGCATATCGCACCTAAACCCAAAGTGGTGAAAGTGGCGGAGCAACCCAAACCCGTGCTGCCCGCACCCACCTATCAGCCCACCATCGCCCAACCGCCCGCCATTGCGCCCGCGCCACAACAATATGTGCGGCAAGTGGGCGGTGCGCCGGACGGTGCCATCGGGGGCGAAGGTAACGTCTCGACCATGACGCCGCAGACCGCGCAGGCCATCCGCTCTAAATACGAACTCGAAATCTCCGGCTGGATTCAACGGCACAAACTCTACCCTGCATCTGCCGGTGGCCGTGAAGGCCGCGCCATCGTCCGCGTGCGCATCGACCGAGTGGGCAATGTACGCTATTTCGCGATTGAGCAATCCGCCGGTATGCAGGCGCTGGACGATGCCGCGCTCGACATGATCCGCCGTGCCAACCCCTTACCCGCCGTGCCGGTGAATTACCCCGCGGGCAACCTCGTTGAGTTCCTCATCCCCATCACCTTCAAGGCCCCGCAATGACTGACGCAAAAACCATCCTCATCACCGGTGGTGCAGGCTTCATTGGCTCTGCGCTGGTTGCGGAAGCGGGGAAGCGTAACTACCGCATCATCATCCTCGACAAACTCACCTATGCCGGCCACCGCGCAAATCTTGAAGGTATCGAAGGTGACCACCAGCTTATCATCGGCGATGTTGCGGATGCCACCCGCGTTGCGGGATTGTTCAAAAAATACCCGATCACCGGCATCATCCACGCCGCTGCTGAATCGCATGTTGATAACTCCATCACCGGCTCTACACCCTTCATGCATGCCAATATTCTTGGCACGCATGTGCTGCTGGAGGCCGCTCGTACTGCATGGAAAGGCGACACCACCAACCGCTTCCTGCAAGTTTCAACGGATGAAGTCTACGGCACCCTCAGCGACGAAGGCGAATTCACGCTCGACACACCGCTTGCTCCCAATTCACCCTATGCCGCCAGCAAAGCCGCCGCCGACATGCTGGTGCGCGCATGGTTTGTCACGTACGGTCTCAATACCATCATCACTCGCTGCTGCAATAACTACGGGCCACGCCAACACCCAGAAAAACTCATCCCGCGCATGATAACGAACGCACTCGCTGGTGAAAAACTTCCCGTCTACGGCAAAGGCCAGCAGCGCCGCGAATGGATCCATGTCGAAGACCACGCACGCGGCGTGATGGATGCGTTTGAGCGCGGTCGCGCTGGAAATGTCTATCACTTGGGTAGTGGCGAGGAGCGCCGTAACATCACGCTCGTTCAGGCCCTTTGTGAACAACTCTCACAGAAAAAACCTGGTACAAATTACACCAAACTCATTACCTTCGTCGAAGACCGCCTCGGACATGATTACCGCTACGCGCTCGATATCAGCAGCGCCGCGAACATTGGATTCAGCCCACAGATTCCATTTGCCCAAGGCATGGATGCAACCATCGAATGGTACCTCGCCAATGACGGCTGGATCGCCACCATGAAACAATGGAAAGGCATGACCGCATGACCGCACGCATCGTCCTTTTCGGCATCACCGGGCAGGTCGGCTCACGGCTGATGGAAACCCTCACCGCCACAGGCTATGAGGTGACGGGCATTGACCGCGCCCGTTGCGATCTCGCGACGGCGACGGCAAAAGACATCGCCACCATTATCCGCGCGGTGGAGCCGCAGCTCGTCATCAACGCCACCGCCTATACGGGGGTAGATATCGCTGAGACCGACACAATCATGGCCACCCGTCTCAATGCCGACATACCCGAGATGCTGGCCCTTGCCGCGCAGGAACAGCACGTACCGTTCCTACATTTTTCCACCGATTACGTATTCGATGGGTTGCGCGGCGCGCCCTACAGCGAGGAGGCGCCCACCCAGCCTGTCAACGCCTATGCCCGCAGTAAACGCGCTGGTGAAATAGGCGTTCGTCACCAAGGCGGCCATGTGTTCCGCCTGCAATGGGTCTATGACACACGCGGGAAAAATTTCTTCCTCACCATGAAAAAACTGCTCGCCGAGCGTGAGGAAGTCCGCGTCGTTGCCGACCAGATCGGCACGCCGACCCATGCGAACTGCATCGCCCATGCGGTGACGCAGAGCACACCGAAATTGATCAATGGCAGCCTGCCCGCCGATATCTATCACCTCACCGCGCAGGGCCACACGAGCTGGCATGGCTTCGCCTGCGCCATCGCTCGTGCAACCGGGAGTGCTGCACGCGTCACCCCTATTGCCACACCTGAATATCCGCTGCCCGCCGCCCGCCCCAAGGATGCGCGGCTGAATTGCAATAAACTCATGAGCCACGGCATCACCATGTCGCATTGGCAAACCGCCTTAACCCTAGCCACGAGCGCCTGATGCAACTGCACGATACAGAACTGCCCGAAGTGAAGCGCATCACGCTCGACATCTTCCACGACCAGCGCGGATTTTTCTGCGAGCGCTTTCGCGCCGACAAATTCACCGCCATGGGCATCACCGAAAATTTTGTGCAGACCAACCATTCGCGCTCCGTCCCGGGCGTAATCCGCGGCCTGCATTTCCAGTATTTGCCGATGCAGGGTAAACTCGTTGGCGTTACCCACGGTTCCGTGCTCGACGTCGCACTAGATGTACGCCCGCATTCCAAAAATTTCGGCAAGGTAGTGACCGCTGAGCTGAGCGAAGAGAATGCAGAGTTGCTCTGGATACCACCCGGCTTCGCGCATGGCTTTTCCGTCATCGGCAACCGCCCGGCAGATGTCGTCTATTACGTCACCGCCCATTATAATGGGAGCGGCGAGAGCGGAATCAGGCTGGATGACCCAGCCCTTGGCATCGAATGGTCCACGCCCCTAAGCCGCGCTATTCTTTCCCCGCGTGACCTCGCGATGCCGACACTCGCTGAAGCGAAAGAAAATTTGAAGAGCTGGTTTCCGACATGATGAAACTCCCTAAGCCCCGTGCCATACTGTTCGATTGGGATAACACACTCGTCAACACTTGGCCGCTCATCCACAGCGCGCTGAACATGACCCTGCGCCACATGGGCCACCCGGAATGGACCTACGACCGCGTGAAACTGGAAGTAAAACAATCCATGCGCGACAGCTTCCCCGCCATGTTCGGCGACCGTTGGGAAGAAGCCGCGAAACACTACCAAAAAAGCTACCGCGCAGTGCATCTCGAGCAGCTTACGCCGCTGCCTGATGCGGAAGCCATGCTGCGCAGCATTTCGCGCCCTGGCGTGTTCACGGGTATCGTCAGCAACAAACAGGGCCCCACGCTGCGGCTGGAACTGGAGCAACTGGGCTGGCAGGAATATTTTTGCGCCGCCATCGGCGCCAGCGACGCTGCGCGCGACAAACCGCACCCGGATCCCGTGCTCCTCGCCCTCAGTAATGGCAGCATCGGCGCCGGTCCAGATGTCTGGTTCGTCGGCGATACGGGTGTCGATTTAGAAGTCGCGCAAGCCACCGGCTGCACTGCCGTGCTCTATGGTGAGCATTATTTCGATGGATCGCTTAAAGGCCAGTATGACGGCTTCGCCTTCATGGTGAACGTGCATAACCATGCGGAGTTGAAGGCGTTGATTGAGGCTAATCAATAAAGTGCCGTCATTCCAGCGAAAGCTGGAATCCACCTTCCGTATGGTAGCAGATTGATTCCAGCTTTCGCTGGAATGACGGATTTTTAATTCCTCGGCGCAATCAACGCATGCGCGTCTTCCACCATGTGGCTGATGGCGGCATAGAGCTTCGGCTCATCCTCCGCCCCGATGTAAGATTCCAGCGCGCGGAAATCGGGGATGATGCCTTCGATGATGTCGGCCATCGTGCTCGCATGGTTGCTCATCGCTTCCGTATCCGCTTCCGGTGTCACCGCCGCTGGCGCGACGATATCTCGCATTCCCCCCGCACCGAACGGGCGCAAATTGCTGCCGGATTGCTGTTCATAGAGCGACACGCTTGAAATCAAACTCGCCGCCAGTACGCGCGGCAGTAGCGCTTTGGCAGTCTCCTGTTTGCCGGCGGCAGGTGTCGATTCACCCGCGCGGAGTTCCGTCGCGAAATGTTCCAATAGCGCTATATAGGTGCCCAGCACCGGCAGCAGCGCCTCGCGATTCTCGAGCGCCACATCCGTCCACATGCGCGGATTGCTGCGCGAGATACGCAGGAATTGCTGCAGCATCGCCTCATCCGCACCGACACGAATCCCGAGCCGGTGGAAATACCCCGCCGCCACGAACGCAATGTAATGCGGCAGGTGCGAGACATACGCATAGATCTGGTCATGCACCTGATGCGGCATCGCGATGACATCTGCCCCCGCGAGGTTCCACAACGCCTCGATGGCCCGGAATGCTTCCGTATCCGTCGATTCATCCGGCGTCAAAATGCAAAGGCGGTTTTGGAACAAATCACCACGCGCCGCCGCAGGGCCGGATTTCTCACTCCCCGCGATCGGGTGCGCCGGCACAATATGCGCCCGCGGTGCGAAATGCGCGATGGAATACATGATGCCTTTGGCAGACCCTAAATCGGTTAAGATGACGCCGTCTTCAAGCGCGGGTGCAATCTCCAGCATCAGCGAGCGATACGTGCGCAACGGAGAAGCCAGCAGTACGATATCCGCACCCTTCGTTGCTTCCGCTGCGCTCACGCATACCGTATCGACCGCACCGCGCGCGCGCAATTCTTCGCTATGATGGGTCGCCGGGTCATAGGCGGTAACATGGATATCCGCACCGTTTTCACGCAGCGCCAGCATGAAGGAACCACCCAACTGGCCCGCACCCAGCAACGCGATGCAAAGCGTATCGCTCACGCCGCGTTGGCTTTCACGAACGCGCTGAGCGCTTCAAGCAAAATGCCGTTCTCTTCCGTAGTGCCGATGGAAATGCGCAAATATTCCGGCAAGCCATAACCGCCCACTTCGCGCACGATGAGTCCATGCGACGTTAGATGTGCATTCACCTTCGCCGCGTCCGCACCGAATTTCACCATCACGAAATTCGTGACGCTAGGCACGATCGGGTAACCCATCGCCTGCACCGCATCGCTGACACGCTTCAGCTCAACCGCATTCTTCTCGCGCATTTCGGCGACATACGCCGTATCCTCTATTGCCGCCACACCGGCAGCGAGGGCAGGGGTGCTGACGTTGAACGGGCTGCGCACGCGGTTCATCACATCGATGAGATGCGACGGCGCGAACGCCCAGCCGAGTCGCAATGCAGGCAAGCCATAGATTTTCGAGAAGGTGTGGAACACAACCGTATTTGTATTCTCCTGCACCAAATTGATGCCATCCTCATAGTCCGGCGAAGCGATATATTCCGCGTAGGCAGCATCGAGGCCGAGGATGATATCCTCCCGCAACCCCGCCCGAAGGCGACGTATTTCACCGAATGGAATCACCGTCCCCGTCGGGTTATTCGGGTTGGCGACGAACACAATCTTCGTTTTCGTGGTGACAGCGGCAAGCAGCGCATCCACATCCGTATGCAAATCTTTCTCCGGTGCAGCGACTGGCGTCGCCCCGTTGCTGAGCGTGTAGATCTTATACATCAGGAAGCCGTGTTGCGTATACAGCACCTCATCGCCCACGCCCGCATAGGCATGAACCAGCATGCCGAGCAATTCGTCCGAGCCCGCACCGCAGATCAATTGCTCCGCAGGCAAACCCTGCACATTCGCGATGGCCTCGCGCAATACCGCATGGCCGCCATCTGGGTAGCGATTCATGTGTGCTGCTTCTGCTTGATACGCCTTAATAGCCTTCGGCGACGGCCCCCACGGGTTCTCGTTGCTCGACAGCTTGATGATGCGCTGCGCGCCTTCTGCCTTGGATTTACCGCCTACATACGGCGAAATATCGCGGATGCCCGCCTTGGGTGTTGGTAGTCTATTCATTTCATTCTCCAACCTTTAGATTCGTCATTCCCGCCTGCGCGGGAATGACGATTAAAAAATGACATTACACTCCTAAATGGATCCCCCTTGGATGCGCGCCGATGAATACGCCCGGGGCATCCGGCTGGAAACCCGCACGGGTGACGAGTTCACCATTCTCGACATGATAGCTGATATCGTCGCCCGAATCTTCCGGCGCCAGTTTCGCGAGCGCGACCGCCGCCGTGGCGTTGACTGGCAGATTATCACTCACCACCGGTAGATACGCAAAGATGGCGAGTTCCGCCGCGCGGATCGCTTCCGCGCCTTTCCACCAGTCGCTGATGGTGGGAGCCGGGAGAATAATGATATTGCTGCCGCCATTGCGGATATGCGCCAGCGCATCAACAAGTGTAGTCGCCAGTTGCGTGCCCACCTGCAGCCCGAAATATTCCCGCGCCATCCACACATGTTCCGGGTGGGCGGTAAGCGTCGTCACGTTCAGCGGTGATTCCAGATGCGTGCTTGCACCAATAAGCTGACGCCAGATACCGAGCGCGGCAAGCGGCGGGAAGGCGCTGCCGGTGAAGCGCCTGGCGATGGCGTTATGCATCTACCCCTCCCGCCCGGGGCGGATGTGGCAGCTATTCGGCCAGTGCTCGGCCTTAAGCTTGGCCACTTCGTTGATGATACCGATGCGTGAAATGAGCAGCTCGGCGAGCTGTTCGTCCGTGGCATCGATGCGTGCGCGCAAGGCGTTGAGTTTTTCGTCGGGGTTTTCCATGGGCATTCATGTAACGGATAGCGGGTAAGCGCGCAAGCGGGGCTTGCACGCGCGGCAGCAAAGGCGCTATGACATAGGGAATGCAGGTCAGCGCCCCGTACCATCTCCCCCTAACCTTCGGCCCCGAGCAACGCTTGGTCAGCGTCGGCCGCTGCGTGGATATTACGCCGGAAAGCCCATTCACCTTCGATTGCGGCGCAAAACTGCCAAACATCACCGTGGCCTACCAGACCTATGGGACCCTGAACGCCGACAAATCCAACGCCATCCTGCTCTGCCACGGCCTCACCGGGGACCAATACCTGAGCGGCACCCACCCCGTCACCGGTAAGCCCGGCTGGTGGGAAGATTTAGTAGGGCCGGGGCGCATTTTCGATACGGATAAGTATTTCCTGATTTCGAGCAACGTCATTGGCAGCTGTTTGGGCTCGAGCGGCCCTAAATCCATCAACCCCGCGACGGGTAAGGCCTTTGGCATCGATTTCCCCGTCATCACCATCGCCGACATGGTGCGCGCGCAGCTGCTGCTGATCGATGCACTTAGCATCGAAAAACTTTTTTGCGTCATCGGCGGGTCTATGGGCGGCATGCTCGCCCTCGAATGGGCAGCCCGTTTTCCTGAACGGCTCTATGCCTGCGCCCCCATCTGCACCGCCGCGCGCCATTCGGCACAGAACATCGCCTTCCATGAAGTGGGGCGGCAAGCCATCATGACGGATGTGGGCTGGAGCGACGGGCATTATTTGGAGCGCCATACCTTCCCGAGCAAAGGCCTCGCCGTTGCGCGCATGACCGCACACGTAACCTACCTCTCGCAACAAGGCCTGCAGGAGAAATTCGGGCGGCGGCTGCAGAATAAACAGCAAGTCGGCTTCGGCTTCGATATCGATTTCCAGGTGGAATCCTACCTACGCCATCAGGGGCAATCCTTCATCGAGCGCTTCGACCCCAACTCCTACCTCTACATCACCCGCGCGATGGATTACTTTGATCTGGAGGCTGACCATGCCAAACCCCTCTCCAACATTTTTCGCGACACGCCGGTGCGCTTCTGCGTCGTCAGTTTTTCAAGCGACTGGCTGTTCCCCACCGCCGAAAGCCGCGTTGTCGTGCGCGCCCTCAACGCTGCCGCAGCGAATGTGAGCTTTACGGAAGTGGTGACGGATACCGGGCACGATGCCTTTCTGCTCGATGAGCCAGCGTTCCACGCGACGTTGAAAGGCTTCCTCGACGGGGCTGCGAAAGCGAGGGGGTTAGTATGAGTATTTTTACCCGTCATTCCACACCTTCCGGTACGGCTACCTTGTT
>JBMOIY010000069.1:0-10934 GCA_049317085.1 Rickettsiales bacterium
CGTTTCAAACTTGAGTCAGCCCTGCAAAATCACGAACGGAGTTTTAATTATTTGCATCTGTGATGCAGCGCCGATGCGCTACGGTACTAACTTTACCACTATTGATGAGACCACCAACCTCGTCACCCTGTCGGAAGTCACCCGTCGCCGCGTCGTGCCACTGGTCTACGCCTTGCAGGTCGCCCACGCCCACAAGGGTAGGCTCGAGCTGTTACTCTGGCCCGAGGATAAACTTGCGGTGCGATTCATTCTGCCACAAGCCGCCGCCAACATGTAATCCTTAACAAAGCGGCCACGTGCACTCTTTGTGCAAAGCAGCAATTTGATTGAATCACTACCGCGTTTACGCTTATATACCTGGATGCTGCGATTCACTACCACCGGGCAAGCCTACCCTGCGACGCGTGACCCAAACACGCGACGCCTCGACTTCAATGAGATCAGCTATCCCTTCGATCCTGCCGAAGCTGCCATTCAGGCTTCCCGCTGTTCCCAATGCGGCGTGCCCTTCTGTCAGATCCATTGCCCGCTGGCCAACAACATCCCCGATTGGCTCAAGCTAGCCGCCGAAGGTCGCCTTAAGGAAGCCTATGCCATCAGTAGCGCAACCAATACCTTCCCCGAAATCTGCGGCCGCATTTGTCCGCAGGATAAACTCTGCGAAGGTAACTGCGTCATCGAAAAAGGCTTCGGTTCCGTCACCATCGGTGCGGTCGAGAAATACATTACCGAAACTGCGTTCGAGCAAGGCTGGGTAAAACCCATCAAGGTCACGCGCGAAACTGGCCACTCTATTGGCATCATCGGCGCCGGGCCCGCTGGCCTTGCGGCTGCTGATATGCTGCGCCGCCAAGGCCACAGCGTCACTGTCTATGACCGCTACGACCGCACCGGCGGCCTTATGATCTACGGTATCCCAAACTTCAAGCTCGACAAAAAAGTCGTCGCCCGACGCGATAAATTACTCCGCGACGGCGGAATCAGGTTCCAGCTCAACACTAGCATCGGCATCGACGTAACACTCACCGAACTCCGCGCCCGCCACGATGCAATATTAATCGCCACCGGCGTCTATAAAGCCCGCGAGCTGGGGCTCTTGGGCGACAATGCCACCAACATCTTCGCCGCGATGGATTACCTCACAGCCAGCAACCGTAAGGGCCTCGGTGATGCTGTACCGCAATTCGACAATGGCAAGCTGAATGCTGCAGGCAAACGCGTCATCGTCATCGGCGGCGGCGACACCGCGATGGATTGCGTCCGCACCGCCGTGCGCCAGGGCGCCACCTCCGTCACCTGCCTCTATCGCCGCGACCGCGCCAACATGCCGGGCTCCGCCCGCGAAGTGAAACATGCCGAAGCCGAAGGCGTCATCTTCGAATGGTTGAGCAGCCCGCATGGGTTCGTAGGGCAGGGGACCATCAACGCCATTGAAGTGCAGCGCATGCAGCTTACCGCACCGGACGAATCCGGCCGCACCGGCATCGCGCCTATCGTCGGCGACATTCACCAGCTCCCAGTCGATATGGTTATCAAAGCACTGGGCTACGATGCCGACGTGCTGCCAACACTCTGGAACGTTCCCGGGCTCGAAGTCAGTCGCTACGGTACCGTAAGCATCAACCAGCAATTCATGACGTCACTACCGAATGTCTACGCTGCAGGCGACATCGTCCGTGGAGCATCCTTGGTCGTCTGGGCTATCCGCGATGGGCGCGATGCAGCCGCATCAATTCACCAGCAATGGCTGCTTCAACAAGCGAAGGCAGCATGAGCGGGGCGCATATGTGGAGTGAGGATTACGATACACGCGCTGCCGCACTCGCCCGCGATGGGCTTTACTCTCCCACTGATGAACGCGATGCTTGCGGTGTCGGCTTAATTGCGGCCATCGACGGTCAACCACGCCGCGCCATCGTTGAAAAAGCGATCGAAGGCCTAAAGAATATGTGGCACCGCGGTGCCGTCGATGCCGACGGAAAAACCGGCGACGGCGCTGGCATTCATCTCCAGCTCCCGCATGAATTTTTTGCAGATTATATTGCACGTATCGGCAAACAACCCGACGCACGTCTCGCCGTCGGCATGATCTTCCTGCCGAAGAAAAACTTTGCCGCGCAGGAACTCTGCCGCGCCATTATCGAAACCGAAATATTACGCCTCGGCTACACTATCCATGGTTGGCGCCAAGTCCCCGTCGTCGCGGAGATCATCGGCGATATCGCCAGCGAATCTAGGCCCGAGATCGAACAGGTCATCATTGCTGGCCGACCGGAATTCGACGAGCAACGCACCGAGCGCGACCTCTACCTCATCCGCCGCCGCATTGAGAACGCCGTGCGCGCGAAAGCCATTCAGGACTTCTATATATGCTCGCTTTCCTCCCGGTCCATCATCTACAAAGGCCTCTTCAAAGCGGAGCAGCTCACCGCGTTTTACCCCGATTTGCTCGACGAACGCTTCATCAGCAACTTCGCCGTTTTCCACCAGCGCTTCTCCACCAACACCGCCCCGGCATGGCATCTCGCCCAACCTTTCCGGGTCATCGCCCATAACGGCGAGATCAATACATTGCGCGGCAATGTCAATTTCATGCGCAGCCACGAAGCCAACTTCACCTGCGAAGCCTTCAAAGGTGTCGAAGCGGATCTTGTCCCTGTCATCCCCGACAACACTTCCGACACCGGTGCGCTCGATTCTGTCATCGAAATTCTAACACGCGCAGGCCGCGCATTGCCACTTGCTAAGTTGATTCTCATTCCACCCGCTTGGAGCAAGAATAAAGAACTCCCCCAACATCACCGCCATCTTTTCGCCTGCTGCAACGCCGTCTCGGAACAGTGGGACGGCCCTGCCGCCATCGCCGCGACGGATGGCGAGTGGGTGATAGCAGGCATGGACCGCCACGGCCTGCGCCCCATGCGCACCTTGGTAACGCGTGACGGCCTGCTCATCTGCGCTTCCGAAAGCGGCATGGTGCAGGTCGAGGAATCCGAAGTGCTGGAGCGCGGCCGCCTCGGCCCTGGCGAAATGATAGGCGTGAATCTGCTGCAGCAAAAACTTTACCATGATTACGAATTAAAAGATTACCTCGCTGCCGAAAAACCCTACAGCCAATGGGTCGGAAAAACAATTTTGCTGCGTGACGTACTGCAGCAATCCCGCAGCAAAAAAGCGGAATTAATGGATGCAGATGCGTTGCTGCAGCGCCAACTATCGACTGGCCTCACTATGGAAATGGTCGAAACTATCATCCACCCCATGGCCACAACGGGCAAGGAAGCCGTGGGCTCCATGGGTGACGATGCTGCCAGCGCCGTCCTCTCGCCGGAGCCACGACCCTTCCACCATTTTTTCCGCCAGAACTTCTCACAGGTGACAAATCCTCCCATCGATTCCCTGCGCGAAGCACGCGTGATGAGCCTGAAGACCCGTTTTGGTAACGATGGGAATTTCCTCGCACTCGACGACACCCACAGCGAGATCGTCCTCGCCGACACCCCGATTCTCCTATCGCAGGAAATGGCCGCCATCGCGCAGTATTTTAAGAAACGTATCACCCGCATCGCCACAACGTTCGATATGACGACCTCTGGCAACGGCTTGCGCCAGGGCCTTGACCGCATCGTCGCCGAAGCGGAAAAGGCAGCAATGGCAGGCAAATCATTCCTGCTACTGAGCGATGAAGCAGTCGACGAAGAACACGCTGCCATCCCCATGATCCTTGCCATCTCGGCGGTGCACAGCCATCTCGTAAAAAAGAAACTGCGCAAAAAATCCTCTATCCTCGTACGCACCAACGAATGCTGCGATGTCCATGCCCTCGCGGTCATGATTGGCAGTGGCGCCACTGTCGTCCACCCAGCCCTAGCCGAAGACATCATCACGAAGCGCCATGCAAGCGGCTTGCTTGAAAAACTGACGCAGGAGCAGGCACTCGAAAACCTGCGCGAAGCGCTAGCCCAGGGCCTCCTTAAGATCATGGCAAAAATGGGTATCTCCGTCGTTAGCGCCTATCGTGGCGGCCTCAATTTTGAAGCCATCGGCTTGAGCCGTGCGCTGGCTACGGAATTTTTCCCTGGCCTCCCATCGCGCATTTCGGGTATCGGGTTGAGCGGTATCGAAGCGCGCATCCGCAAACTGCATAAAGCTGCTTACCCACCTCACGCCGCTAATGCCGAAAGCTTACCCATCGGCGGTTTCTACCGACTGCGCACCGGGTCTGAACATCATGCATGGTCAGGCGAAAATATTCATTTGCTACAGACTGCCGTAACCTCTGGCTCCTATCAGCACTACAAAAAATACGCCGCCAGCGTCTACGCATCTCCCCCCATCGCCCTGCGTGACCTATTCGATTTCCGCCCGCCGGCAACTCCAGTTCCCATCGAAGAAGTCGAACCCATTGTTCTCATTCGCAAACGTTTCATTGCTCCCGCCATGTCGCTCGGCGCACTTTCGCCGGAAGCCCACGAAGTTCTCGCCATCGCCATGAACCTGATCGGCGCCGCTTCCAATTCCGGCGAAGGCGGGGAAGGGCCGGAACGTTTCACACCCCGCTCCAATGGCGATAATGCCAACTCTGTCATCAAACAAGTCGCTTCTGGCCGCTTCGGCGTCACCGCCGAATATCTAAACAGTGCTCGCGAATTGCAGATTAAGGTCGCTCAGGGCGCCAAACCCGGTGAGGGCGGCCAGCTTCCAGGCTTCAAGGTCACGGTCGAGATTGCTCGACTACGCCATGCCACACCCGGTGTATCGCTCATTTCTCCACCGCCGCACCACGACATTTACTCCATCGAAGATCTCGCGCAGCTCATCTACGATTTAAAGCAGATCAACCCGACAGCGCTTGTCTCGGTCAAGCTCGTTGCCCAATCGGGCATCGGCACCATCGCCGCGGGCGTCGCCAAAGCCATGGCGGATAAAATCGTCATCTCTGGCCATTCCGGCGGTACCGGGGCGAGCGCGTGGAGCAGCATCAAACATGCCGGTGTACCGTGGGAAATAGGCCTTGCCGAAGCCAATCAGGTGTTGACGCTGAACCGCCTGCGCCACCGCGTCACCCTGCAGACGGATGGCGGCCTGAAGACCGGTCGCGACATCGTGATTGCAGCATTGCTCGGTGCAGAAGAATACGCCATCGGCACCGCCTCGCTCGTCGCTATGGGTTGCCTCATGGTCCGCCAGTGCCACAGCAACACCTGTCCGGTCGGCATCACCACGCAGGACGAAATGCTGCGCAGCAAATTCGAAGGCACGGTTGAAAAAGTCGTGAACCTCATGAGCTACCTCGCCGAGGAAGTGCGGGAGATCCTCGCCATGCTCGGAGCAAAATCACTCAATGAAATCATCGGCCGAACAGAATTATTGAGTCAGGTAAATCGCGGCGGTGAGGACATGGTCGACCTCGACCTCAACACCTTACTTACGAAAGCCGATGCAGGGCCCCATGCCCGCCATTGCACCCTCACCAGCCGTAACGAAGTGCCCGACACGCTCGACGCCGAGATGCTCGATGCCGTGACGGAAGCCCTTACCAAAGGCGAGAAAACGCAACTGGCTTACAACGTGCGCAACGTCATGCGAAGTATCGGTACTCGCATTTCCTCCCTCATCGTTCGCCATGGTGGTGCCTCTTACGCCGATCAGATCACCCTGCGCCTGCGTGGTTCCGCCGGGCAATCGCTCGGCGCATTCCTGGCCCGTGGTATCCGCATTGAGCTGCTCGGCGAAGCGAATGATTATGTCGGCAAAGGCCTCTCCGGCGGCACCATCATCGTGCGTCCACGTCCGTCTAGCAGCCTTGTTCCCCATGCCAATACCATCATCGGCAACACCGTGCTCTATGGCGCGACCAGCGGCGTGCTGCTCGCCAACGGTCAGGCAGGCGAACGCTTCGCGGTGCGCAATTCCGGTGCGGATGCAGTGGTCGAAGGTTGCGGTAGCAACGGCTGCGAATACATGACTGGTGGCAGCGTGGCCATCCTCGGCGAAGTCGGCCAGAATTTCGCCGCAGGTATGACCGGCGGCATGGCGTTTGTCTATGACCCGAACAGCAGCTTTACGCAACGCATGAACACAGAGACCGTCGTCGCAAACCGCTTGGAATCCGCATACTGGATAAATGAACTAAAGCAGCTCCTCGAACTCCACGCCCGCGAGACCAGTTCTCCGCAAGCTGCTAGCATCCTAGCAAATTGGGAAATCGCAAGCACCCAGTTCTGGCAAATCTGCCCCAAAGAAATGCGCTCGCGCCTCGCCCATCCGCTGAGTGATGAAGCCGTAAAGCAGCGGGCTTAATATGCGCTGGCACAGAGTAGGGCATCTCGCAATGTTCGTGCTGGTTGCCGTCAGTGCCGCCATCATCCTGTTGCCGTGGAAACCCATCGTCGAAAAACAGATCGTCCGCACCCTCGCCACCAAAGGTATCAGCCCCGCTTCGGTGAGAGTCGATCATATCGGTCTTCGCGGCTTGGTATTAAAAAATGTAAGTCTCGGCGATCCGCCTGTGCTGCTCACCAGCCTTACACTCGCCTACCAATGGCGTGCACTGCTTGAAGGCCGCATCGAGGATATCGAACTCAACGGCCTCGCACTCCACGGCATCCAGCGCGAAGGTGCTTGGCAACTCGAAGGATTGGAGAATTTGCTGCGCAGCAAATCACCGGCTTCCCCTGCAGCAATTCCAGTGACAAAGGCAGAGATGCACAAGCTACCCTTGAGCAGCCTCAAAGTCACAGATAGCAGGCTCAACCTCGTCGGCAGCGGCATGGTCGCCGAAGTCCCACTAACGCTCGAACTGCAACATAACACCACAACCAACATTACTGCCGAAAGCGCCAAAGCCAACATCGCCCTCGGCGAAAACATTCTTGCTATCGGCAACCTAAAAATCAATCTTGCACTTGATGATGCAAAGCAACAATGGGTGGGCAACTGGACGATGGACGAAATTAACGTCATCTCGCAATCCATCTCCCTGCCCACGCTGAAAGGCAGCGGTAGCATCACGCTGTTGAAAGAAGAAGTGAAACTCACCGGTAGCGTTGTAAATGCCGATCAGTCGTATAAGGCCGAGTTCAACCTTAACTATAACCTCAATAATCCTGCCGTATCCGTGGCTGTACTGAAGCGCCTGAACATGCCCTTTAGCAACGGCAGACTGAGCGCCCGTGAGGTGCGCTTCCCACTTGATGGCAAGAAGCATGGGACCAGCTTCACCTTGCAGCTCAACAATATCGCTGTCGATAAGCTACTGCAATCCCTTACCAACAACCGAGCCACCGCGAGTGGCATCGTTTCAGGCAGCATACCGGTGACGCTCACCGCGAAGGGTGATGTACGCATTGGCAAAGGTTCGCTAAAGGCTGAAGGACCCGGAACTATTGCCCTCGCGCCTGAAGTTATCCCCGGCGATAATCAACAGGTAGAATTGGTCCGCGAAGTAATGAAGAACCTGCAATACCAGGTGCTCGCCCTCGAATTCGGTATGGCGCCAGACAATAACCTCAGCGCCAAACTTTCTGTCGAGGGCCGCAATCCTGATGTTGAAAACGGCCGACCCATCAAACTCAACGTTAATTTGAGTGGGGATTTACTGGACTTGATCAAGCAGAATGTTACACTGATGACCGATCCCAAAACATTCATCGAGAACAACCATGCAAAGACAAATTAGCATTCTCGCCCTTGCTTTCATGATGATGGCATGCACACCCACCGTGCAATTGCAGGCGCCAGACAAACCCATCGAGATCAACCTGAACGTCAAGGTCGAGCAGCATGTGCGGGTCTCGATCGAGAAGGACGTCAACCAGACCATCAAAAAACGTAAAGACATCTTCTAAGAGGCCATCATGAAAAAGAGAATCATCACCGCCATCGCCGTTGCACTCTTCGCACTTCCTGCATTTGCACTCGACCTCAACACCGCCCGCAGCAGCGGCGCTGTCGGAGAGAAGGCAGATGGCTATCTCACTGTGCTCAAAGCTTCGGGCGATGTGAGCGCGCTCGTGGCGGAAGTGAACGCCAAACGTAAGGCTGAATATGAACGCATCAGCAAAAGCAACGGCCAGACGGCTGCTGTCGTCGGTGCGCTCGCCGCCCCCCAAATTGCCAAGGGACTGCCAGCAGGTAGCCAGTATCAGGGCACCGACGGTAGCTGGAAAACCCGCTAAATTCGCTTGAGACTGCTTGGGTTTAGCGCTACTAGGCAGTCAAACCTAGGAGCTAAGAAATGACCGCCATCCACGAATTCATCATTCGCGACGAAATGCGCGATTCGCCCACCATGAGCGCCGCCGCTATGGCTGATGCCGCCAAAGCCCGCGGCAAAAAAGTCGAGATCGTCACCATCGGTGATTTGTTCCCCAAACCCGCGAAGGACGAAGTCGAAGGCTGGCTCGCAACTTTGCTGGCGGATGCAAAGAAAGCCGATAACGGCAGCGACGAGAAATTCAAGACCATCCGCGATGCGGCAAAAATCTACGCCTATTCCGAGACCACCGGCCTCCCATCCCTGCGTGCCGCTGCAGCAGAATGCTTCACGCGTGACACTGGCATCCACGCCGCAACGGCGGATGTCTGCATCGGCACCGGCGGCAAAGGTGCGCTGAACGGCGCACTCGCCGTATTCAAACCGGGCAACATCGTCTTCGTCACCGCCCCTGGCTGGCCAACGAACTACGATATGTTCCCCGCTGGCGTGAAGCTCATCGAACTAGCGACCGGCGACGGCATCCTGCGAGCCGATGTATTGAAGGAAGCCCTCGCCAAATTCCCCGAGCCCGCCGCCATCCTCATCAACGCGCCCTGCAACCCGACGGGTGCGAACTACACGCCCGAGGAGCGCGAAGCCTTCTTCGCCGCGGTAACAAGTCTCACCACGAATACCATCATCCTCAGCGACGACCCTTACGGCAAACTTATCTTCGACCGTATGCCCTACGATATCGCGAAAGTACTGCAACGTGGTGCGGCCGAGAAAGCCCTGTTCGCTGCCGGTCGCATCGCCGCCTTCCGCACCGTGTCGAAGGAATACGGCCTCGCCGGATTGCGCGTCGGTTTTATCATCAGCAAAAATAAAGAGATGGTTGCGAGCCTCAAGAAATGGAACGAGAGCAAAGGCGGCGGCATGGGCGTTGAGGACCAGCTGAAAGCGCAAGCCGCGCTGATGTATGGCGACGCCTTCATCACCCGCACTGTCAGCCTGCTGATGGAAAAGCGCGCATTGCTTATCGACGGCATCAAGGCGCTGAAATACGCGAGCGTGCGAGCTCCGCGAGGCACCATCTATGGCTGGGTGAATTTCTCGGGTCTTAAAGGCTGCAACGTCCCCGCCGATGCATCCGAGACCAGCAGCGCTTACAGCATCGATTCCGCCGCGGCGATGATGCGTTATCTCGTCAATGTCGCCGGTGTGTGCGGTGTTCCCGGTGCCCCATTCTACGCACCGGATTCGCCGAGCGCTACGACCGACTGGAACGTCCGTATCTCCTTCTGCTGTGAGACCGAACAACTGAAATCCGCCCTCGCGAATTTAGCAGCAGGTGAGAAGCTCCTCACCAACGGGAACTCGCAAGCGGCCTAGCGGCACATCGTCATGGATACACCGGGCTCTGATGCCATGCACTCCATCGGCTGGGGCACATTGTCATTGGCAGCAATCGGCGCGCTCAATTCAGCACGCGCTGCCGCAAGCTCAGCCTGGAACTGCGGGTTCTGTTTCATTTTTTCATAGATTTTGCCCGCGAGTTGACGCCCTGCCACCACATCGGACGGATAATGCACCCCACCCAGCGAGCGTGTCATGCCAATATCATACGCCCGCTCAAACAGCGCCACCCGATAGACTGGGAACAATTCGCTCAGCAGATGTGCCCACACATGGTTGGTGGTGGTATGCCCGCTCGGGTAACTCGGCCGGGTGATTTTTTTAGCATAGAGTTTTACACGGCTATCGACAAGCCACGGGCGCGTACGATTCCAGAAATCCTGCGTATTATCGCCGATACGCCACGCATCCGATGCCGCATGCGCCATCAGCGCATAAAGATGCGGATAGGATTCACGAGTATACTGTATGCCCACCACCGGTAGCAAAATCATCTCCGGGCGGATATGGTCCTGCTCAAGGATGCGCGCCTCATCCTCGGGCCCCATTGCCTTCTGCCGCGCGATGATGCCGTTGATCTCGCGCTTCTCCTGCTTCGAACCCGCTGTAGGCGGTGCGGGAAGCACCGTCGGCGTCACCTGCGTACTATCAACGAACTGTACCGGATAGGGAAACTTGTCACCACCACCCGCACAGGCAGTGAGAAAAAGCAGGGGAACGATGAGCCAGTGGCGAAGCGCAATATGCATAGAAAATCTCCGTGAGTGAGAACTACGCCTTGAGCGGTGCCAGCTCCGAGCGTCGCAGGTTGAGATAGATGAGGATGGTCGACGACACATAAATGGATGAGTAAGTACCGATGATAACGCCGAAGATCATCGCTGCCGAGAAGCCGAACAGCACATCGCCGCCGAACAATACGAGGCCAAGCAGCGCCATGAGCACGGTGCCGCCGGTCAGGAATGTCCGCGCCAATGTCTCGTTACAGGCGAGGTTGATGACTTCCGTCACCGGCTTCACCTTAAACTTGCGCAAATCCTCGCGTACGCGGTCATAGATGACCACGGAATCGTTGATGGAATAACCGATGACCGTCAGCAGCGCCGCTACAGAGGTCAGGTTGAATTCGATCTGCGTGATGGAATAGAAACCCACCACCATGATTGCATCATGCAGCAGCGCAATGATACCACCGAAACCATACTGCCATTCGAAGCGGAACCAGAGATAGAGCATCATTGCGCCCATTGCGAACGCCAGCGCCATGAAGCTGCTGCGTATAAGCTCGCTGCCCACCTGCGGGCCTACATAATCCGTG
>JBMOIY010000070.1:0-10732 GCA_049317085.1 Rickettsiales bacterium
CGCAGCAGCGAACGACTTATCAAGGGCAGCTTTTTTTGTCTGCACTTCACGTTGTTGGCCAGCGGCCTTCTCGCGGAAATCTTTGACTTTCTTATCGAACGCAGCCTTATCCGTGCTTTCTTTGCTCTGCTTCACCAGCGCAGCATCTTCTGCTTGCAGGGATTTCTCTTTCGCATCGAGATCGGCCTGGAACGATTTCTGCTTGGCTTGCAGTTGATTGCGCACCGAAACAGCGGCTTTCGAATCACGCATGATCTTGGCGACATTCACTACCGCCGTAGCATCGGCCATGGCTGGGGTTGAAATGAGTGCGAGGGATGCCAGAGCAGCTAGAAAAAGTTTTTTCATGGGAATACAACCTTAAAAAAGTGGGACAGTAAAAATCGACCGCAATCTGCACCATTTGCCATAGTTTGTCCAGCGCCAGATGCGCTAAACCCATCGAAATAATTGGAAATACCGTGTTATTAGAAACGTGTGCCGAAGTTGAAGCGGATGAGCTCTGTCTCATCATAATCCTGCTTCAGGAAAGCATGGGCGAAATCAATGCGAATCGGGCCGAATGGCGAGCTCCAGGCAAGCCCAAAGCCAAGGGAGGCGCGTAGTGTGCTGTCATCGGATATACCCGAGGTGCTACCATCCGTTCCCCAGTTGCTACCCGCATCGGCAAAGAATGCGCCACTAACACCCATATCGTCAGGCAAACCAAGCGGGAAGCGCAGTTCCGCTGTGCCCGCATAATAATTATTACCCCCGAGAGCATCATTGGTCGCAGTGTCACGCGGCCCAAAGCCCGCATTCGCAAAGCCGCGCACCTCCTGCCCACCACTGAAGAAGCGCTGGTTGATGCGAACATCTTGGCCGATACCGAAGATATTGCCCGCCGAGCCGAAAGTCGCGACCGTCCATTGTTTGGCAACTGGAATGTAATATTCCCCGCCCACTTCATGGCGCAAGAATTGATTGTCCCCGCCGAGGCCCGCCACATCCTGACTGAAGCGCCAGGAATAACCCGTGGTCGGATTGAATTTATTGTCGCGGCCGTCATAAATCAGCGAATGGCCAACCAAGGATACGGTGTTCTTGCCGATTTGCTGCTGGATGTAGGTCGATGCGTTCGCATCCACGTTGCTGATCTCGCTTTGCTCTAATGTGTAATGCAGTTGATGCTTGAGATTCTCACTCAGAGCATAACCAAGCCGTAATGAGCCACCCAAGGTCTGCCTGTCGAACGAGGAGTTATCCTGATAGGTCTGCACCTGCTTGAACAGATCGAAACCTGCCTCAAGCTCGCGATCAAGGAAATAGGGTTCCGTAAAGCCAAAATCATACTGCTGACGCTTGCCGCCGATCTGCACCTTCGCCTTCACATCCTGCCCATGGCCGAGGAAGTTGCGCTCACGGATGCCGAAGTCAGCGATCGGACCATCCGCGGTCGAGAAACCGGCCCCGAACGAAATTTCACCGGTCGACTTCTCCGCAACTTCCACATCCTATTGCGTCCTATCGGTTGCTGAACCCGGTTTACGTTCGATGCCTACCTTCTCGAAATAGCCAAGGTTATTGAGGCGTTGCTCTGTGCGTTTCAACTTGCTAGTGGAATAGGCGTCACCCTCCGAGAGCTTGAACTCGCGGCGGATAACGTTGTCCAGAGTGCGCATATTACCGAAGATATTGATGCGCTCTACATAGACCTTTGGCCCCTCCGCGATGTTGTAGGTAAGATCAATAATCTTCTCTGTACCCGCGCGCCGATCCACATCCGGTGTGATTTCCACGAAGGCAAAACCGTTGTCGCCCAGCGTATCAGTCATTTTATTGATGGAATTCTCGACTTCGGTCGCGTTGTAGATATTGCCCTCGTGTGTGCTGATGGCTGGCATCAGGTTCGGTACCCGCTCTTTGGGCAGCTTGGTCTTCACTTCAATGCGGCCAAGTTTATACTGCTCGCCTTCTTCAATATTGAAGGTGAGATAGAAGGCATCACGCTGCGGCGACAACTCGGCTATCGCGGATTTCACTTTGAAATCTGCGTACCCATTCTCGAAATAGAACTTTCGCAGCAATTCCTGATCATATTGCAAGCGGTTAGGGTCATATTTATCGTTATCGGACAGGAATTGGTACCAGCGCTCCTGCGACGAACTGATGATCTTCTGCAATGTGCGCGTATTGTAGTTCTCGTTGCCGATGAAAGTTACTTTCTCAATGAAAGCCTTCGGCCCCTCGGTGATATTATAGACGAGGTTCACCCGATTCTGCTCCAGCGGAATGATCTGCGGGGTGATCTCCGCCGAGTAATAGCCACTGCGGCGATACACATCGAGCAGGCGTTTCAGGTCGCTCTGCACCTTGGTGCGGGTGTAGACCGAACGGGCGCGCAGGGTGATCTCTTTCTCGAGGTCGTCCTTCTTGATATGGTCACTACCCTCGAAGATCACCTGGTTGATGCTGGCGTTTTCGACCACATGCACCGTCAGCACACCACCCGAATTATCGATGCCCACATCCGAGAAGAACCCAGTCTCATACAATTTCTTGAGGCCCGCATCGAGATCATACTGGCTGACTGTATCGCCCTGCTTGATGCCCAGATAGGTTTTGACTGTCTCCGCCTCGAGCCGCTTATTGCCGTCGATACGGATCTCCTTCATCACCTCGTCCGCATAGGCAGGCGACGCTAAAAGTGCGACAGAAAGAAGGCAAAATGACAGGAGCTTCACGAGAGTCTTCATACTGCATTACTTGCGGCAAAAAGCGCCTTCAGGCAAGAAAATTAAGTAATAATACTTAGTTTGTGATTAATTTTTATTCTTCACGAAAAGAATATCTTACGTGCATCGTTGAACAGGGTGAATGCCATCAGCATCATAATGACAGCAAAACCGAGGCGGTAGCTATATTCAGTGAAGCGCTCCGGCAACGGGCGGCCGATGATGCCCTCGAGCGCATAGAACACCAGATGGCCCCCGTCGAGCATCGGAAGCGGGAACAAATTCACAAGCCCGATCCCCGCCGAAAGCATGGCGATGAACCACATCAACGTCAGCAAGGTTTCACGCGCGCTGTCACCCTGTTGAGTCACATCCCCCGACAGTTTCGCGATGCCGAGCGTGCCCGTCAACCCTTTGGCACTTCGCTCGCCGGTGATGATCTGCCCAACCGCCTTAAGATTCATCGCGCACATATCGTAGGTTTTCTCCGTTGCTAGCCATATAGCTTGCGGGAAATTCACATTCGCCCGCGTCATTTTCTGGCTGCGGATGCCGATGAGCGGTCGTTTCTCCATATTCCCCGTCATGTCCTTTTCGGCGAACTCGATAGGAGTAATGCTCAATTGCATCGTTTTCGTGCCACGCTGCACAGTCAGCTTCACCGGCGTATAAAGATTCGTGACCAGCGCCTCGGGAATATCATTGAAGCTGCGCATCACCTTATCATCGATTCTAACAATACGGTCACCCGGCTTCAGCCCCGCACTCGCCGCCGGGGTCTTAGGCATCACTTCGCCCACCACTGGCTCGGTCGAGGAAATACCGACTGAGTAAATGAAATAGGTCAGCACCGCGATGGTGAGCAAAAAATTCGCCACCGGCCCCGCCGCCACGATGAGAGATTTTTTCCAAAGTGCTTTGTGGTGCAGGCTATGCTTGCGTTCTTCCTCGCTCATCGCATCGAGCGCCATCTTGTCCGGCGTGCTCGCCGCATTGCCATCACCGGCCATTTTTACATAACCGCCAAGCGGGAAGAGGGCAATCTTCCAGCGCGTCCCGCGCTTATCTGTTCGCCCGAAGATTTCGCGCCCAAAGCCGATGGAGAAGGTCTCGACCTTTACCCCGCACAGACGCGCCACGATGAAATGCCCGTATTCATGCACAAACACGATGATGCTAATGATCAGCGCGAACGACCAGGCGTAGTGAAATGCGTTGGCTAGGAACTGCATGAAAGGGATCCTTCTGTGCGGCGACGGGCTTGCGCATCTGCTTCCAGCACATCGTCGATGCTGGCGATAGCGGTGCGGTCGGTAGATTCTACAACATCCGCCACCGTTTGCGCAATCGCCGTGAAGGGCACTTTGCCAGCAAGGAACTGCGCGACCGCCACCTCATTGGCCGCGTTGAACGCAATAGTATACGCCGGACCTGCAGAAAGCGCCTCCCGCGCAAGGCTGAGCGCCGGAAAGCGGGCCGCATCCAGTGGCTCAAAATTCAGGCTGCCAATGGTTGCAAGGTCGAGTTTTGGTGTCTCAACGGCAATCCGCTGTGGCCAACTTAGGGCGTAAGCGATCGGGATTGCCATGTCCGGCATGCCAAGTTGCGCCAGTACCGACCCATCCGCATAATGCACCAGCGAATGGACGATGGATTCAGGGTGGATCAACACCTCGATGCGGCTCGCGGGCATATCGAACAGGTAATGGGCCTCAATCAGCTCCAGTCCCTTATTCATCATCGTTGCTGAATCGACCGAGATCTTCGCTCCCATGCTCCAGCGCGGGTGATTCACGGCCTCAGCGGGAGTGACTGTGGCCATCGTTGCGAGCGGGCGGCGCAGCAAAGGGCCGCCCGAGGCAGTGAGGGTAATTTTCTCCACCTGTACCCGGTGCTCCATCGCCAGCACCTGAAAAATGGCGTTGTGCTCGGAATCCACCGGCAACAACTTCGTTCCATGTGTCGCGCACAGCTGCATCGCCAGTTCACCGGCACAGACCAGCGCTTCCTTATTCGCAAGCGCCACCGAGGCACCTTGCTCAATCGCTCGCAAGGTGGGCAGCAACCCGGCTGCGCCGACAATGGCAGCGACCGTTATATCAGCAGGCGCACAGGCTGCTTCCCCAATGCCCTGCATGCCGGAAAGCACGGTGATGCCAAGCGATTTCAGTGCCTCACGCACCATCGGTGCTTTTTGCTCGTTCCCGATAGCGACAAGCGTCGGCTTGAACTGGCGGGCGAGGGTGATGAGTTTCTCGGCGTTATTCTGCGCCGTCAGCGCTGCAATTTTAAAACGCTCCGGATGTTGCGCAATCACTCGCAGCGTGCTCTCACCAATCGAACCTGTCGCGCCGAGTATGCTCACACGGCGTTGGCCAACGGCAGGCGACAGGGCAGCAATGCGGTTAGGATGGTTCATGGTAGGGAATTTACTGCAGGTTCAGGCGAATGTATAGCGCCACCGCAGCGAAAATAGCGCAGGGCAGCAACGCATCCACACGGTCGAACAAGCCGCCATGACCCGGAATGAGTGACCCGCTATCCTTGATACCAGCCTTGCGCTTGACAGCGGATTCGAACATGTCGCCACCAAGGCCAAGCACTGCGAACAGTGCGCCCAGTATTGCATGCGGAACCGGCGCGACACTTCCAAGCACTGCTCCGATGATTGCGCTGACCACCACCGAACCTGCCAGCCCCTCCCAGCTTTTGCCGGGGCTGATGGCAGGGGCAATCTTATGTTTCCCGAACCGCTTGCCGAAGAGGTACCCTGCAATATCCCCCGTCCACACAATGGCGAACAAGGCGAACAGGATATGGAGGTTCTCCACGCGCAGGTAAACCAGCCCCGCGCACCCCGCAAGGATATAGGCCAACCCGGCAAGGAAAAATCCATGGCTGCGCTGGCGTGTCATCCCGAGCCATTCCTTGCAGAGTATAACCGCGCCTAACACGCACATCGCAGCAAAACTGCCAGCACTCCACCAGGTGATAAACAGTACCGCTGAACCCAGCGCAACGCCGCTGATCGCCCGCTGCCGCAGCTCTGCTGAAATGGCCATCAGGCTTCCTTGCGCTTGCCGAACCGCCGATCGCGCTGCGCATAATTCTCAACTGCCTCGTCAAGGTCTGCAGCGGTGAAATCCGGCCAGAGTTTGTTGGTGAAGTAGAGTTCCGTGTAGGCCGACTGCCAGAGCAGAAAATTGCTCAACCGCTCCTCACCACCCGTGCGAATCAATAAATCGGGGTCCGGTACGTCGCAGGTATGTAGGTTCGCGATAATATGCTCTTCCGTAATCGATTCGGCTGACAATTCACCAAGCGCCACTTTGCGCGCGATGCGCTTCATGGCGGTCGTGATTTCCTGTCGCGCCCCATACGAGATCGCCATTAAGACAGTAAGCCCGGTATTATTCACTGTCAGCTTGCGCACCGCTTCAAGGTCGGTGCGGATATCTTGCGCCAGCGTATCCATCTCACCAATGAAACACATGCGAATATTGTTCTCATGCAGTACCGGCGCTTCACGTTTCACATAATGGCGCAGCAGTGTCATCAAATCATTCACCTCATCTACCGAGCGTTTCCAGTTCTCGATGGAAAAGGCATAGAGCGTCAGATAGCGGATGAATGGCCGGTCCTGACAGCCCTGAAGCAAATTGCGTAAAGCCTCGCCACCTTGCGAATGACCGCGCGCTCGGCTGACGCCCCGCTCCTTCGCCCAGCGCCCATTCCCGTCCATAATGATGGCGATATGCTCCGGTCTCAACGGGCCGGGCGTAACAAAATGTGCCTGTGCGGCGAGGGTCATGCCCTACACGCTCATGATATCTTTTTCTTTGACAGCAAGCTGGTCATCGATCTTTTTCACGTAATCGTCGGTCAGCTTCTGGATCTTGTCGGACTGCGTGTGCATCTCGTCCTCTGAGATTTTTTTGTCCTTCTCCTGCTTCTTCAACTCGTCCATCCCGTCACGACGTACGTTGCGCACGGCCACTTTCGCGGCTTCAGAATATTTGTGGGCGATCTTCACCATCTCCTTGCGGCGCTCTTCCGAAGGGGCAGGGATCGGCACACGGATAGTCTGGCCATCAACCGCAGGGTTCAGGCCCATGTCGGATTCACAGATAGCCTTCTCCACTGCTTTCACCATGGTCTTGTCCCATACATTCACCATCAGCATGCGCGCTTCCGGCGCAGTGACGTTGCCCACCTGGTTCATTGGCAACATGCTGCCGTACGCCTCGACCTGCACCGTGTCGAGCAGGTTAGCAGAAGCACGACCCGTGCGCAGCGCCCCGAATTCTTTAGAGAGAGTGGCCAACGCGCCATCCATACGTTTAGTAAGGTCGTTCAACATACATCTCTCCGTTATTTAACATCTACAATAGTGGTGCACTTGCCCGTACCACAGATGACATTCGCGAACGCACCATCATCCGCAATCGAGAAGACGAGGATTGGAATATTATTCTCCCGCGCCAACGAAATGGCCGCAGCATCCATCACCTTCAAATCCTTGCTCAGCACTTCATGATAGCTAAGATTCTCGTAGCGCGTCGCTCTCGGGTCCTTTTTTGGATCGGCGGTGTAAACACCATCCACCTGCGTGCCCTTTAGTAACGCATCGCAACCCATTTCCGATGCGCGCAGGGCCGCCGTCGTGTCTGTCGTAAAATACGGGCTACCGATGCCACCTGCGAAAATCACCACCCGGCCACGCTCGAGATGGCGAATCGCGCGGCGGCGGATATACGGTTCACAAATTTGATCCATCTCAATCGCGGATAGAACGCGCGTTTCGATGCCCGTCTGGTCGAGGATGTTCTGTATTGCGAGCGCGTTCAGAATCGTCGCCAGCATGCCCATATAATCCGCGCTGCTGCGCTCCATCCCTTGCGCAGCACCGGAAATACCACGGAAGATGTTGCCGCCGCCGACGACGACGCACACCTGTACGCCCATATCGGCCACTTGCTTGATGTCGTTGGAAATGCGCTGGATGGTCTTGAGGTCCTGCCCATAGCCCTTGTCACCCATCAAGGCCTCACCTGAGACTTTGATGAGCACGCGCTGATATTTCGGCGCGAGGGCAGTTTTTGTGATTGGGCTTGCGGTCATGATAGAGCTCCGTGAGAACGGCCCTAGAACTACTGCGGCGGCGCTAAATTACAAGGAAAATTTAGCGTTTTACCGGCACAAGCTGTACATCCACCATGTACGGCGAATATTCATAACCCTTGCCTGTACCCGCATCCACCACCGCCGGAACGCCGCCAAGCAGGATGTTGCCATAAGCCCGCCCGCGCGTCTGCGGGGTGAGGGTAGTGTGGCCGGGCTCATAGCCGCTGAGTGTGCAGGTCACCTCAAGTAGCGTAAAGGCACGCTCAACATTCGCCGCACCCGGCGTGCTCGCCACCGTCCATTGACCTTCGTCTGAGTGCAACAGACACGAGGCGCCAGACGGGTTAGTGCTAACCGTAATTTCCTGCTGCGAATCCGCTGTAATGGTCGCACAAGCGTTAAGGCCCAGTAGGGCAGTCAGCGTAAGGAGTGTTTTCATGGTGCCACTATACCCCAAAAGAAAAAGGCCAGCAATCGCTTGCTGGCCTCTTGTATAGTTGTCATCCCGGGCTCGTCCTGGGATCCCCTAGTTAACCGGAAATCCCGGCACAAGGCCGGGATGACAAAAATTACTACGCAACACCCGACACTTTCGCCACTTCCGCCGCAAAGTCATCGACCGCTTTCTCGATGCCTTCACCCAACGCGAAACGGATGTAGGCTTTGAGGGCCACCGGCGCGCCAACATCCGTGCTGGCGTTGCTAATGACATCGCTGATCTTGGTCTTGCCATCGATCACGAACACTTGCTCAAACAGCACGGCATCGCGCACCGTCTCGTTGAAGTAAAGATCAGCAAGGCGCGCTTTGCTGGCAGCATCGTCGCCGTAGGAACGGACTTTCTTGATCATGAAGGCAACTTCCTCGAAGAAGACATTGAGGAGTTTTTGCGTCTTCTCGGCATCCTGCTTGTCCTGACGGTCTTCGCTGGCGCCTTTAACGTTCACGTCCTCGATCAGGGAATCCAGGTTGACCGCACGCTGGTTGAATTCTTTCAGTTTCGGCTCAAAGGTCTTCTCGGAGAAGTTACGCTCTTTCCCGGTGAACTTGTCTTTGTACTTCTGCATCGACTTCTCGAATGCCGTGAACTCATTGAAGAGTTTTTCAGCTTTCGTTTTCGACACATCAAGTTCTTTTGCTTTCGCATCCGCAGGTACGGAATCCAGCGTCATGTAAAGCGGGTTGCTAGCCGCGATATGCATGGCAAGTTGTTTGCCGAGCGCTTCGAGTTTCGCCGCATCACCTTCGGATTCCAGTGCAACCAGCACACCGATCTTACCAAGGCCCGGCTTCACCGCACCATGAACGTAGGTAGTGACCACGCCTCTGTTCACGCTGAGCGTCGCAACCCGGCGCAGGTTCATGTTCTCGCCGATGGTGGCAACCGCATCCGTGATGGCATCCGCAACCGTCTTGCCGGTGGCGCCCATCTTCTGTGCCTTCAGCGCTTCGATATCGGTGCCCGAAGCCAGTGCTTCGTTTGCCACTTCATGCGCGAGGGTCTGGAACTGGTCGTTACGGGCAACAAAGTCCGTCTCTGAGTTCAGCTCGACGACAGCAGCGCTGTTGCCAGCACTTGCCACCGCAATGAGGCCCTCAGCGGCCACACGGCCAGATTTCTTGGCAGCCTGGCTAAGGCCCTTCTTGCGCAGCCAGTCAATGGCGGCTTCCATATCACCCTTGCTCTCATCAAGCGCGCGTTTGCAATCCATCATGCCAGCGCCCGAGCGCTCGCGAAGTTCTTTTACTAATTGTGCGGACATAGGTGTCTCCGTAAATGGGTAAGTGAGGCTGTCATCCAGTGATTGTCCCGGGATCTCCTGCAAAATGCTGTATAGCCTAAAGGAGGGAGATCCCGGGACAATCACTGGATGACAGTGCTAAATAACTACGCCAATTTCTTGGCGGACTTTTTCGCAGACTTGGCTTCGGCTTCAGTAGCAGGTGCTTCAGCCGCGATAGCGGTCTCAAAAGGCACTTCCGTGGCTTTCTTCTTGCTGGCGGCCTTTTTTGCTTCTTCCGCGAAGGCTTCTTTCTTGGTTGAAGAAGCAGGAGCAGCTTTGGCAGCTTGCTTACCTTTACCAGCGCCGGGCTTGCGGTTCTGGTCGCGCGTCAGCTTCTCTTGTTGCTGGCGCTCGCTCAGACCTTCTTCTGCCGGTGCATCCGCCGAACGATCGACAATGGCGCCGAAATCATTTTCATCCTTCAGGTTCTGCTTCAGGCCCGAAAGCGCCGCATCCGAAATCAGCTGGCAGTAGAGTTTGATGGCGCGGGTCGCGTCATCATTGCCCGGAATCGGGAAGTCGATACCATCGGTCGAGCAGTTGGTGTCGATAATCGCAACAATCGGAATCCCGAGCTTCTGGGCTTCTTTTACCGCCAGTTCTTCACGGTTCGTGTCGATGATGAACAGCAGATCCGGTTTGCCGCCCATATCGCGGATCCCGCCGAGCGAACGCTCGAGCTTGTCGCGGTTGCGCGACATCGTGAGGACTTCTTTCTTGGTCAGGCCCGATTGGGTATCAGCAAGCTGCTCTTCGTATTTACGCAGCTGGCGGATCGAGTTTTGGATGGTCGACCAGTTGGTGAGCATGCCGCCCAACCAGCGTTGATCCACATAATACTGGCCACAGCGTTTCGCCGACTCAGCAATCGTCTCCGAAGCCTGGCGCTTGGTGCCAACGAACAGGATACGGCCGTTTTTCGCGACGGTTGCACGAACCGCCGAAAGGGCGCGGTGCAGCATCGGAACGGTCTGTTGCAGGTCGATGATGTGGATGTCGTTGCGCGTGCCGTAGATGAACGGAGCCATGCGTGGGTTCCAGCGCTTGGTTTTGTGGCCGAAATGGACGCCCGCGTCGATGAGTTCTTTCATGGAAAAGTCAGGAAGTGCT
>JBMOIY010000071.1:0-10625 GCA_049317085.1 Rickettsiales bacterium
GAAATTAGAATTATCCGAGATCTGCTGGTACTCGAACACTTTGCGAATACCATTAAAATTCGACTTCATCAGCGATGTCAGCTTATCCGAATCAATGGTCAGGATATTTTTCGTTGCCGGGTTTTCTTCGTCCCCGGTAAAATTATCGAGCGATAACCCGATATCGCTCAACTGCTTAGGATTTCCACCGGTAATGCCGCTCACCACCCGGGTAATTTCCGTACTCACCTGGTCAACCATGTTGCGGAAGGTGCTGTTGTTATAGAGTACCGCATCTTCGGTCGGCTGACTATTCTCATCCAGTTGCGACTGTTTCGAAGCAAAGATCCGCAGCGCATTGTATGCGTCAGCAAAGGCCGTGATCGCATTACCGACAATGGTCGTGTCGGGCTCGACATTCACCGTGATGTATCCCGGAATAGCCGGCTGCTTCAGGTTGAACGTGACACCGCTGATCGCATCCGACACCGAATTACTCGAGCGCGTCAACGGCACACCATTCAATGAGAACATGGCATCCTGCGCCGCAGTCGGCGCATTCAATACAAACGCCGAGAACACACCCGACGCATCACTGACGATACCCGCATTCGGCGCCGGCGATGTCAGCGACAGGTCGAAGTCAGAAGCCGTCCCTGTTTTGGTAGACGTAAAGATGAGCTTGAACGTTCCCGACCCTACATTAAGCACCGAGGCTTGAATCCCCGTCCGCCCCGAGACTTCATTGAATTTGGCAGCTAAGGAATCCAGCGAATCGCCTTGCGTCAGTGTCAGCGGAATGCCCCCGACCGTCCCATCGATCGCACGGATATTTACGGTGCCTGCCTGGAATAGGCCGGGCGTCGGCGCGCCATTCGCCGTCACGGCAGAAGCCAGATTGCTGTTCGCGACGAGAATATTGCCGCTCTGCTGTTTCGTCTGAGTCGCCAATTGGGTGATGGAATCGATCGTATAGCTTTGCGCCAGGGCGCCCGGTTGGACCGTGACATCCAAATAGCTGCTGGCAATCGCGCCGGTGCTGCTGGTCAGACTCGCGGTGCGGTATTGGAAAATATTTTTCGAGTCGACCGCAACCCCACTTGGATTGCGAAGCACATCAACCGATGCCTGAAATTTTGTGAATAACGTCTTGAGTTCATTGAGCGCTTTGGTCTGGGTATCGATGGTCTTATTGGTCGTCTCAAGACGCACTGCGGGTGCACGTTTCGCTGCCGCAAGGCTTTCGATCAACCCTTTGGTATCGATCTTAGACGCGCCGCCGGTAAGGACAGTTTTGCCCCCCTGCGTGCCGAACGTACCTAACGTAATTTCCGTAGCCATGACTTAACCCCGATGCAACTGCTTGTCAGTGTTATGCAACACTTATGCCGAACCAGCATAAGTGTGCCCACTAAGCTTGTAAATGAACCACTGTTTTAAGCGCGCGTTGATGGCTTTCTAACTGTTGAAGCAACTTCAGCTCCGGAATATAAGTGACACGCCCATCACGCAGGCTGGTAAACCGCGTGATATATTGCCCCGAACTATCCTTGAAAATAGTAAAGCTCTTGTCGCTCACCGGATAAGGATCCCCCGTGAAGCGACGCGCTGCTATGACAACTTCTTTATAGCGTTGCTGATCTGCCGATTGAACAGTATCGCCGCTAGTTGTACCAGGTGTGGAAACAGAGATTTCAGGGTAGTCTTCTGGTTGTTTTTGTGCGACCTGAATATCCGTGCTACGTGCACCCGGCAAAGTCTGAGGCGGTATATAAGCCCCTGTTTGCAGGTTGATAGTCATTGTCTTGCTCCATTAGTCTTTTTGGTTGTTACCGTCAGGGTGGGAAGCAACTTCTGCCGCTCCCCACCCCTTGGTTTACTGTGCTACAATCTTCCTGTAAACTACTGGATGAGTTTCAGGAGGTTTTGTGGCAGCTGGTTGGCTTGTGCCAGTACAGCGATACCAGCTTGCAGCTGAACCTGAGCGCTCGAGAACTGTGTCGACTCAGAAGAAACGTCGGTATCAAGCAGCGAGCCACGTGCAGCATCCTGGTTTTCAATCGACGACTGGATCGCGTTCGAAGCGAAGTTGAATCGTGATTGAAGAGCACCAACCGATGCACGAAGCGAGGTCACTTTCGTAATCGCACCATCCAGTGTCGTCGAAGCAATGCTTGCGTTCGAGGCACTCGTCACATCGAGCGTCGCACCGTTGTAGATGTTGGCCGACTGTGCACTGCTCAGCGTCACGGCGATTTTATCGGTCGCCGACGAACCTACAGTGAAGCTCAGCCCGCTACCAGCTTTACCAAAGGCGATGTTCAAGCCGTTGATGAAGTTGTTACGGTCCGTAATGCTGGTGTTGATGTTGTTGATGTTGGTCGTCATACCGGTCATATCGAGAACGAAGGTCTCGAAATCACTGGACATGAAGGCGATCCGTGGGTTGGCTGCGGCCTGCGTATCTTTTACGCCGGTTGCAGTAAACGTCTTACCGTTAATATCCACCGAAACAACGTTGGCGTTGACACCGGTATTGGAGACGTAACGGAAGTTACTGATCACCGTATTCGCACTGGAAGTACGAAGACCCGCGATACCTGCCGCACCACCCGTGATACCAGCAAGCGCCGTACCCGTGAAGTCAACGTTGTTGACGTTCTGGTTACGCACGATGTTGGTGTTCAGGAACTGCGTCTTCAGGGTCCCGAGCGATACATCGGCAGCCGCTTGGCCGGTCAATGCGATTGCACCAGGGGTCGCCATCTTGATGTAGGTGTTACTATTGCTAAGCGTAACGTTGGTTGCGGCGTTGGCATAAGAGCCAGAGTAGGTAACGCCACCAATGTCCACGCTGAGGGTAGCGGAGACACCAATGTTAAGGTTAGACAGCACGAAGTTCGACAGACCACCCGAAAGCGAGGTGTTCACCGTAGCGAACTGGGCGTTGGTCAGAAGCGTACCAGCACTGTCGGTGATGTCGAGCGAGCCGGCGTTGGCAAAACCGCGCAGTGCAGCACCAGTGGTTTTGTTGTATGCCTCGATCACGCTCACAGCAGCAACCGTCGCACCGGCAGTAGAACCCGTGGTACCGATTACGGTGTTGGAAACCGCAGTGGCGTTGAGGTTATACAGCGAGCTCGAAGTACCAAGACCACCAGCCAGCAGGTTCACGCCGTTGAAGTTCGTAGCCGTAGCGATACGGTCAACTTCAGAAGTCAGGCTGGTGAATTCCTGGTTGAGCAACGAACGGTTGGCATCGGTCAGCTGACCTGAAGCCGCTTGCACTGCAATGGCTTTCTGGCGCTGAAGGATGTCGACGATCTGGCTCAACGCACCATCGGCCACTTGCAGAAGGCTGGTGCCTTGTGCTGCGTTGGCAAGAGCGGTGCGCAGGGTGGTAACTTGCGTACGAAGCGCAGTACCGGTCGCAAGACCTGCTACGTCGTCCGAAGCTTTGGTAATACGGTTACCGCTCGAAAGACGAGCAATAGACGTAGCGGCTTTATCGGATGCTCTGTCGATGTTCCCCTGCGAGTTAAACGCAGCGGTGTTACTTACAATTGAATTTCCCATGTTAAAATACTCCTACTTGGATTGTTAAAGTTACTAGGGCTACTTGCCCACCACACAGTCAAAGGCTGGAAACTGCTTGTTTCCGGGGAATCCTTCTTCTGCATGTTGTATCATTACCGCTAAATAGTTAATTTAACGTTAACGAAACCTTCCAAACCCAAAAATTATTCGATCAGTGCAAAAAAATACATTGCGCAAACCGCATAATCCCCAGGCTTAGTGCGGCGTTGACAGCCGTCACACCACACTAAATCGACATAAGCGTGCCATAAAAATAAGGTATTGTCATGACGATTACTTTTAATTACTCAATTTTATTAGAAAAGCCGGAATACTGTTGCATAAAAACAATCAGTCGCCGATCAGGGCCCGCAGCCGCGGCTCGCGTAACCAGCAGGTTTCCTGATAAATTTGCAAACTGAGTGCCGGGTCGCCCAGATGGTCCATAAAGCGAGAAATTGTCTGCACCACGCGAATGATATCCGAAGCCTCAGGCGATTCACCGAGCGTCGCTAACCCTAATTTCATCGTCGCGAACCGCACGCCGATAATGCTTGCCCGCTCTGCCAACGTCGTCCCGAAGCCGGCGAACGGGAAATGCGCTACCGCCATCTGCGCCTGCAGATAGCGCCGCAGGATGGGTTGAAGAATCGGCGCCTGCGCCCGCATAATGGCCAACGCCCGCACACCGCGCGCACTCGCATCCTCCGCCAGCGACAGGGCACCCGCTTCATTGAATGCAATGCCAAGCATCATTGCCATAGCATCCACCACCGCATGCAGGCTCGCGCGCTTGTCCTCGCTGGCCCCGATCAACCCGCGCAACGCATGCACCAGGTTGAACAGGTCCGCCGGCGCCGGTTCTGCCGCCGGGATTCGCCCATCCGCCATCATGATATACAGCGGCACCGCATCTACCCAAGCGCTCATCGGCTGCATCGCAATCGCCCGCGCCACCGCATTCACCCGCATGACACTATGCTCTGCTGTAACATTCGCATCGCCCATAAGGTTTAGGAAGGCGTGATGGATGGCGACTGCCCCTTCCTCGCTCATTCCGTCAGGCAGATAGTTACGTAAAGAATAGGGTGTACGCACCTCCTGCCGTTCACTGAAACCGAATGCATCCTCGGTAAAGAGCATCAACCGTGCTGCCTCCGGGCAGGAAAGCGAGACCGAGGTCATGACCGTTGTCCCAAGCGCCCGCGTCACCCGCGGAAAGAAATGGCATGCATCGCCAAGGAACCTATCGCCATAATCCCGGTGGGTAGAGCATGAGCCCCCATCGAGACGTACGCAGCCGCCAGTCGCAGGGTCACGTTTCATGATGAGGCCAGCCGGGGTATTGTCCACCGCAGCCAGCAACTCAGGGGCTTCGGCGCGATATTGCTCGACCGTCTCCGCCGTCAACTGCATCGACCAGCCCTTGCAGCACGTGTCAGGGCATTCAGCCCCTAAACAGACGAAACGTTCGACAGCATGATTCTGCAGGCGCGTAGGATTCATTGAGCCGACCCGTAATGTATAGTGTAACCCACTGGTTACATTGCCAGCGGCTGGCGTATCAGATATTTCGTGTGCGGGAAAACATATTGTGCGGCAAGGTTACGCGATACCTGCACCAGTACCGGTGCCCGCGCATTCACCGACAATTTGGCAACGCCTGATTCACGCTGTACCGTAACTACCAGCAACACAACCACATCCGTTAGGGGCATGCCGAGGTCCTGCGCCGCCTGCGCAAGGTCTTCACGCTCAATGATTGGATTATCGATATCGACCGGTACCGTGATGAAGGATAAAGCTGCATCATCCAGCGATTGCAGTAGCTTGAACCGCGCCATTTTCTCGGACGGGAAATGCGTCAGGCAATATTGCTGCTTATCAGGCATGCCAAGCATGCCGGTCGGGAAAATGATTATTTGCCGCGGATTGATCGTAATACGACCAAAACGGGTATCGAGCTCTTCCTTCTCAGAAGCCTCTGACGCAAGGAAGGGCTGGCCGATAATTGCCTGGCCGTTACCGCTCATTCGAATTTCTCCCCGTAACATGCTTTTTCTCCTTTGGGTTGGTAGGCTTGCTGCCAAAGAAGTGTTCCCACACTTTAGCATAGTAGTTAGGTGTTGCAAGTAGTCAGGTTAGTATTAGCTGCTTTCTATTTGAGATAATCTGAGAGTCTGAGCGAACTGAGCCGCGAATAGACCTGGAACGTAGCCTGTAATATGGCTTGGTACCCAGCCACTTCTGCCGATGCCTGCACAATATCCGTCTTGCTGACCCCGTCAGACAGCTCCTTCCAGTAAGTCTGCAATTCGCTCAGACGCGCATCAATGGCCTGAATATTTTTTACCGTACTGCCCACGCGTGAGCGTACCGCGATCAGGTCGCGCTGGCCGTCCTGGATCAATTGCTGCGCTCTTCCCATGCTTTGGGAATCACCGTTCTCTGCTGCCGAGATCGCCTGCTTAGCCGCTGCAAAAATCTTTTGGAACGCGATATCGTCTGCTCGTACCGGGAAGGGTACTTCGCTCAGCTCATCCGCCCGCAACGTTGCATCTTGCTTGGAGCCGGTATAAAAATTATCGTCCGGCAACCCAACCGCTGCGTTCGACACATTCGTGGTCGGTACAGGTGGGTTTAATGTATCCGTACCCCCAAAGAGATACGTTCCGCTGAACGTAGTATTCAGTTCGCCGCCGAACGATTGCAACAGGTCGGAAATTATCTGTGGCAGGTTCGAGGTCTTGATGGTCGCCCCCGTCGCGCCCACGATCGCCGTTTTGATCTGGTCGGCGATATCGACGATCTTGCTCAATGCCGCATCCGCTGTCTGCAGCTTACTAATGTTCAACTGGTTATTCGCACTATATTGTGTGGCACGATTCATTTGACCATTGATCTGCGTAAATTTTTCAACGCTACCATTCAGCCCGGCGAAATTACGCGCCTTGTTGCCGCTTGAGATCTGGTTCTGTAGGTCCGACAGTCGCACCTGTGACGCCGTCACGTCCCTGAGTGTGTCCGTAATGAGTGAAAGGCTACCGATACGACTTGCTACCATGATATTTCTCCCTAACCGTTAGACCGACGACAACAGGTCTTCATACATTTTATTCACGATGGTGACGACGCGGGCTGTCGCCGAATACGCATTCTGGAACGTCACCGTGTTCGCCAGCTCCTCATCAAGGTTCACCCCGCTCACCGCATCGGACTTGTTTTTGAATCCTTCGTAGAGCGTCTTGGCATTGACCGCGTTATCGCTGGCCTCCGCCGAACGCTGCGAAACGAAGCCAAGCATACCACTAGTATACCCTTGCAACGACTGGTCGGCCCGCGGCAAACCGCCCGCCGCATCAAACGAAAGAACGGTGGTGTTGAGCGCCGACATTAACTGCGCCGTCGCGTTATCGCCCGCATAACGCGCATAGCTGTAAACTTCCCGGTTATTGCTCGAAAGGCTGGTGGCAACCTTGGTAAGGTTACCCGTCGAGATCAGCGTGGCATCCGCCACAAATCTGTCCTGCACCTTCAGGTTATACGCACTGTTACGCCGCGTATCACCCGTAAGCGTAGGCTCATTGGACTCAAAGAAGTTATTCAAACCAAAATAATGCGAAAAACCCCAATTGGTGCCGAGTTCTGCAGGCGACCCATCCGGTTTACCCAACTGCGATGAGTCCATTTCATCGATTGCCACACCATACGACGCATTACCACTAACAATCTTGAGGAATGATGGCGCATCGATATATTTACCGTTCACCGTCGGCAGTTCATTGCCTTTGTCATCCACCAGGATCGCCCGAAGCGATTGCTGCGACGTGCCAGGCAGCACAATAGTCGCAGGTGCGCCAGCGGCCTGCACATCGTAGCGTGTGTTATACGCATCGCGCACATTGTTATTCACCCGGTAGGTAATAGGCGCCGTACTGAGCGTGCCGTCATCCTGAATCACCGTCACATCGACCGTGATATCGTAATAGGCCGAGGAAGGATTCGCCGAGAGGTTCACTTGCAACTGGCCATTGTCGCGCGTGCGCGCTTGCTCGCCCGGCGCGACTGTATCATATGCCTTCATTGCCTGAATGTTACCCGCATCGTTCACCGAACCTGTTGAGGTCGCAGATGCCGCCGCTGTAAAGGTGATGGTATTACCGCTGACCGCCGTTACCGTGAAAAACCCGGTCAGGTTTGCCTGAGAGATACCGTTCACCGGTGCACTGGGTGAATTGAGATAGATGATTTCGCCCACCGCCACATTCGGCGGCGTCGTCATGTTGATTGTAACATCCGGCAGACCGATCGTCGTCGAATAACTGTTGCTACCCGAAATGCTTATTGAAGGCGCTGTTCGCGATACGTTGGTGATGTTGGCGGCCGTATCATCGAGCACCGTCATACCCGTGACAAATACCCGCGCATTACCAGTACTGATATTCTCAAGGTCGAGGTCGAAATCGAACAATGATGGCGCACCGCTAGGCAGGATATCCGTATCCGAAGCCATCTGAATGTTGTTCAGGTTGCCAAGCACCACCTTGCGACCCGGTGAACCGAAATGGTTGTTGATCTCATCGACGATGGTCTGCAATGTCGGTTTGCCATTGCCCTGGCCTGAATCCAGTTTACCAAGATCAAGCGTCAGCGGACGGAGCCCGGTGTAAGCCTCATCCGCATAACTTGACGGCACCGGCGACCCGTCTGCCTGCAGTACCGCGATGCGAACTGTCCCCTGCCAGCTATACTGATCCCTCGATTTGACAGAACGGTCACCCGTCAATTGCAACGCTGGTGGGTACGACGAACCTTTATTATGCACCGCGTTCACACCGTCACGGATGCGGCTCGCCAGTTCGTCGAGTTGCTCGAGGATTGCCGGGAATTTCTGGTCGCGCATCTGTTGCAGTCCGGCAAGCAGACCACCAGACACATTCGATTTGACCTGGGATGACGTCCCGCCCGAGATAAGGTTCGTCGAATTGCCTACTTCCTGGCCCAACTCATTGAGCGCAAGCACATCCAGTGAGCTGAACGGCGCATCATTGACGAAGATGCTGAGCGATTGTGCCTTGGAATAGCGCAACTGGTGGCGAATGCCTTCTTCAACTAACACCGCCCCGTCCCCACCGACCACACTCACACTGCCAGAATCGGAAGAGGTTACCGAAATATTCATATACCCCGAAAGCGTACGCAATTCTTTATCGCGACTATCAAGCAACCCAGCGGTTGACTGACCAAGCGATTTTGCCTGCACCAGCGCATCGTTGATACTCTTCAACCGGTCAAGCGAACTGTTAACTGACGACACCGCATCGGCGATTTCACGGTCAGTTTCATAACGTAGGTCATGGATATTTGTAGCCAGGTCCGACACCTGCTTGGCAAGTGCCGAGGCAGAAGCAACCGCATTGCCTTTGAGCGAATTAGTTTCAGGTGTCTCCGCCAATTGCTGCACAGAGTTAAAGAAGCCGGTGAGAAACACATCAAGCGAATTACCCGAGCCTGGCTGTCCCAACAGCGCCTGCAACCGCTGGTAATAGTCATTGATGCTCTGGCTCGTCGAATTGCTTGAGCTTTGTGACTGTGTCGAACGTTGAAGATATTTATCGATCTTGCGGGTGATCTCATCGATCTGTACCCCACTGCCAATCCCCGCGACCGTGATGGCCGACTGGCTGATGACCTGCCGCGAATATCCGCTGGTATTGACGTTCGCGATATTCTGCGACAGCACTGCAATGGACTGCTGATTGATCCGCAGTCCCGAAAGTGCATTGTTGAGTGCTATGCCAAGTGACATGCTCAGGCCTTCTGGTTCAGGTTGATGGAAAGCGCCAGATCATTGGTCTGCACCGCATATCCCGTGGGGCCATACGTCCCCGGCCGGTGCTGCTCGCCGATAACATCCATCATCGCCTGCATCACACGGCTATTGACCGCCCGCGCGACCGACAACTTACGGAAATTTTCTTCCACGCTGAACGCAAGGTCGTCCGTGCGCAACAATAATTCTTCACGCGTCTTTTCATCTGCACCACGCACAAAATCAGGATCGACCGACAAGCGCTGCTGGTAAGCCTCCAACAGGTTTGCCAGTTTCACTTTCTCTTCATGCAGCTTCGGCAGTTCGGCATAGCGTAATTCGCTGATGAGCATGCTTTCTTCGGCAAGGATATCGCTCAGGCGCAGCGTCGCATGCATCAAATCATGCACGCTCATCGCGTTGAGGGCAGCGGCGTTGGGCAATTGGTGTGGGTGTTGTTGCATGTTATTTTCTCTCCACTTCCTGCTGGCTGATCATCAGTAGCTTCACCTGATCGGCAACGCCAACGCCTCCGGTACGTGCAAGAATCTTGCCATACTCGTTGGTCAGCATGGATTGGTAGATCTCCTCAGCATCCCCACCACCCAGTTCTTCGTTAGGCTCGACCGTCTCGAACATGCTGGCCGTCATCTGCTCGATGAACTGGGCTTCGAAATCCTTCGCCGTCTCATCGATCTTGGTCGTAAGTGACCTGCTGCTGCCCCGGACCTTGAGCGCACCGGTCCGCGCCGCCGCTTCTTTAATGGCAATCATATCATCCTCCCGTTGAGGCAGCTGCAACGCTGATGTCATCGCAATTGTCATGCGCTACCTCGTCTCGATATCTGCTTGCAACGCGCCAGCAGCCTTGATGGTTTGCAGAATCGTAATCAGGTCACGCGGTCCGACCCCAAGAGCATTCAACCCGCCCACCAGGTCCTTCAGCGTCGCACCTTCCTGCAGCACCGCGATCTTGTTGGCCGATTGCTCGCTCACCGTCACATCCGTGCGTGGCACCACCACCGTCTCGGCACCTTCCGGCGCGAATGGGTTCGGTTGGCTGACTTGCGGTGTTTCCTCGATCTTCACGATCAGGTTACCCTGCGCCACCGCCACGGTGCTGATGCGTACATTCTCACCCATCACGATGGTGCCGGTCGCCTCATCCACCACGATGCGTGCAGGTTGATCGGTCTCGACCGAAAGTGTCTCCACATCGGCAAGCAAACCAACCACATCACCCTTATACGCCGTCGGA
>JBMOIY010000072.1:0-10621 GCA_049317085.1 Rickettsiales bacterium
AGGAGGTCACGAATTTCTTCGGCTTCGGATTTCCTGATGATGGGGGCGAGATTGCCTGCCTGTTCGGCCAGCGCGAGGACGCGTTTGTTCATCGGTATCCAGTCGCGCACGGCGGTGGCAACATGGTCGAGTGTGCGCAGGATATGTGCGGTCAAAATTTCTTCGGTCACCTCGGCGGGCAGGGGCGAGAGTTCCATGTAGATGAGGGACTCGGCAGTGGGTTTTTTGCCGGTGGCGAGGATGCCGCGTGCGTCACGCGTAACGTCGAAAATGGGGTGCTGGATGAGGTGGATGGTGAGGCCGAGCGAGGTGAAGAGGGCCGAGAGCGAATCGACAAGGAAGGGCATGTCGTCGTTCAGGACGCTGATCTGTGTGCGCACAGCGGTGCGTTTGCCTTCGGTGATACGGGCTTTCTCAATATTTATTTTTGGTGTGGTGCCCGCGCGCCTGGCGATGAATTTTTCGCAGGCCAGTGCAATCTCGGCAGCGCGTTTTGGGGTGAGTTCCTCGAGCGCGTTGACGGTGGAGAGGGCGTAGAACGCATTGACAAAGGCTAGGGTTTTTTTGCTGGCGGATTTAGGGACGCTCGAGAGGATTTTCTTCAGGAGTTGTTCGTGGAGGGAACTGTAGTTCGGTGCCATAAAATCCTAAACATTCCTAAAAAACGTTTCGTGAGGATGGCGAACTGCGTTGTCATCGCTGTGGTCAGACGCTCATGTAGCGCTGCTACACTCCGCTCCTGCGCGCAGGGACTCCTAGCATTTCATCCATCCTGACGAAACTACACGGTCAGTATACTGAATCTGCCTGCTCATTACCAACTTAGACGGAAAGAGAAAGGAAAAAGCGTTGTGCGATGCAGCGGTGCATATCGTTTTTTATAAGTGCTTAGGCGGCCGCTTCGACGGCTTCCCAGAAAGTGGCGGCGAGGTTAAGCCCATAAAGCTTCTGGGCGGCGCGAAGGCCGGTTGGGGAGGTGACGTTGATTTCGGTGAGGAAATCGCCGATGAGGTCGATGCCCGCGAGCATCAGTCCCCGCTGTTTCAAGAAAGGCGAGAGGGTGTCACAGATATGTTGCTGGTGGGCGTTGAGTTCGGCTTTGACCGGAGTGCCGCCGACGCGCATGTTGGCGCGGATGGAATTGTCGCCGGGGGTGCGGCCGAAGACGGCTTCGACCTTGCCATTGATGAAGAGGACGCGCTTGTCGGCGTTCTTCACTTCGGGGCGGAATTGTTGCCACATCAGGGGTTCTTTGCTCGCTTCCATCCAATGTTCGATGAGGGTCTCGAGGTTGCTATCACCGCGCGAGAGTTTAAAGACGCTGCGGCCGCCGTAGCCGTAGAGGGGTTTGGCGACGATGGCGTCGTGCTGTTCTGCGAAGGCTGCGATGGCGGCGGGATCGCGGCTTATCAGGGTCGGTGGCATGAATTGGGCGAAGCCAAGGATGGAAAGTTTTTCCGGCGCGTTGCGCACGCTCGCAGGATTGTTCCAGACCTTCACCTCAGGCGCCAAGTGTTCGAGAAGGTGGGTGGCGGTGATGTAGGACATGTCGAAGGGTGGGTCCTGCCGCATGAGTACGATATCGACTTCCCGTAAGGACGCGGGGTTGGTTTCGCCCAAGGTGAAGACGGGTTTGGTGGCGCTGTCGATGGTGATGGGGGTCAAGGGTGCTGTGATGTCGCCGTTGCTCCAGCTTAGGCTCGGGGCTTCGTAGAAGCTTACGCTGTGGCCACGTTTCCCCGCTTCTTCCATCAGCATGAAGCTGGTGTCGGACGTGGGGTTGAGGCGTGACGGGTGGTCGAGCTGGACGGCGATCTTCATGCTAGTTCGGGCTGCTGCTGATGCTGCCGCCGCTATAGACCGGACCGGTATAGACGTCGCCGCTGCCGCTGTTGCTGGCGGGGACGGAAGGTGCGGAATAGTTGCTGCTCGGGCTATTGTTCACCGGAGGTGGGGTGTAGTTGCTGTTGCCCGATGACGAATCGTTGTAGTTGCCGCTGACATTGCCGTCCTGTGTGGTGATGTGCGAAGTGTCTGGATTGATCTGCAGATGACTGACGACGCGTTTGATGCCGCGCGTGGTGCGCGCGACGTTCAGGGCTCGGTCAAGCTCGGCCTGATCTTTCACACGGCCGATGAGGTAGGCGGTGGCGTTGGTCACATCGATAGAATAGTTGATGACCCAGACGCCCTTGGTGATGAGCAGGCGCGATTCGAGGTTGCGCTTGATGAGGGCATCCTCGGCGACGGTGTAGTAGCTGCTGTCGGGGACGATATTCAGTTCATTGATGACTTCACTGACGCCTTTGGCTTTCCATGCAAGCGCGACGGCGCGTTGGGATTCGTCGTCGTTCAGCACATTGCCGGTGAGCATGACGCGCGAATAACGCACGTTGAAGGTGACGCGGCGCAGCAGGGCGGCCTGGTTGGCCTGGATGAACTGGTTGGTGAGGTCGGTATAAATCACCGTGTCATCCACCTTGCGGCCGATGGAGCGGTTCTCGGCAATGGCGACACCGGCCTGGGTGCCCGTGGTAATCAATGCGCCTGCGCAGGCGTTGAGCAGGAGTGGCAGGGAGGCGAGGGCGAGCAGACGACGCATAGAAACTCCGAATGAATATGGCACCAATATAGGTGCGCTGAAGGCATGAACAAGATGATGCGGCTATCTATACCACGCAATGAGCACGGCGTCGAATCGAACCTGAAAATCCTTATAGGCTGGGATGGATGGTCAGGAACATCTGTGCTGCCTGCATCACACGCGATTGATTTTTGCCGTGGATGGCGAAGGCGGCCGCATCATGGGTGGGCGGGCCTTGACCTCGACGAAGAGAATGGTTTTGCGGCGACGCATTATGAGGTCGATCTCGCCGCCGCCGGTCTTGTAGCGCATGGCGACGAGGCGATAGCACTTCAGCGTGAGGTAGGCAAGGGCGGCGTATTCCGCGGGGATGCTGCTACGATGGTTGGTGTTTCTTCATGCGTCGCCTTTGACGATGAGAGCGCGGGCATAGACATCGCTTTTGGCGCGGCCGGAATGTTTTGCCGTTTGGGCGACGGCTTCTTTAACGGACATGGTTTCCATGGCGCTGCGCAAGGCGTCATCGAGTTCGCTATCCGTCAAGGCGCTTTTCGGGGCGGCACCGTGGATGAGGATGACGCATTCGCCGCGGGGAGGGTTTGCTTCGTAATGGGTGATGATGTCGGTGATGGTTCCGCGGATACATTCTTCGTAGAGTTTGGTGAGTTCGCGGGCGACGGCGGATTCGCGGTCGCCCAGTGTGGTGCGGATGGCGTCGAGTGTTTCGAGGAGGCGGTGGGGGGCTTCGTAGAACACCAGGGTGGCCGGGATGGTGGCTAGCGCGGTGAGGGCGGTAGTGCGGGCGGTGGTTTTGCTGGGGAGGAAGCCAGCGTAATAGAACTGCTCGGCGGGCAGGCCGGCAATAGTGATGGCGCTTAGCAGGGCGCTCGCGCCCGGGATAGGCGTGACACGGATATTTGCTGCAACGGCGGCTTTGACGAGGCGGGCACCCGGGTCGGACAATAACGGGGTTCCGGCATCTGATATCAGGGCGATACGGGCACCGGCGACGAGCGAATCGACCAGTTGGGCGGTGGCCTCGGCTTCGTTATGGGTGTGGTAGGGCGTGAGGGGCACTTTGATGCCGTAATGGGTTAATAGGGTGCCGCTGGTGCGGGTGTCCTCGCACGCAATACGGTCGACTTTTTTCAGGGTTTCCAAAGCGCGCAGGGTGATGTCGCCGAGGTTGCCGATGGGGGTGGCGACGAGGAATAGCTCCCCGCGCGTTCCGCTCTGGCTTTTTACAACTGGTTTGGTAGAAGGCATGCAGTTTGCATCCATGATGTGTTCACGACCTGATACTAGAGGCGAAGATGACGAACCGCTACCGAATTTGGAAAACTGTTTTTGCTGGCCTTAGCATCGCCGGTCTGCTCACCAGTTGTATGGCGCCACCACCGCCCAATCATGGTACGCAGAAGAGCCCAAACATTTCGCGCGAACTGGCGGCGGGCGCGAATAAGGTCATTTCCCCTTACGCGAGTGCAGTGTCGGGCTCGGGCGAAGATTACGCGATGATCGCGGCGCAGAAGGTAGTGAAAGTGGCGCTTCTGCTGCCACTGACCGGGCGTAATGCCGATCTTGGCCGTGCGTTGCAGGATGCGGCGACGGTGTCGCTGTTCGATAAATATGCACGGTTGTCACTGAGCTCGCAAACCGTGCGGGTGGAGTTGCTGCCGAAGGATACAGGCGACACGCCGGAGCAGGCAACGCAGGCGATGGCCGATGCGGTGGCGAGCGGGGCGGAATTCGTTATCGGGCCGTTGTTCGCGGATGCGACGGCCGCGGCTGCACCGATCGCGCGGGCAAAGAATATCAATGTACTGAGCTTCAGCAATACCCGCACGCAGGCGAGCCCGGGGACCTATATGTTCGGGTTCTCGCCGACGGAGCAGACAGAGCGGGTGGTGAGCTATGCCATCCAGAATGGCAAATCGCGCATTGCGGTGCTGGCGCCGAATTCGGCATTGGGCGATATGGTATTGGCTGCGGCGCGCGAAACGGCGGAGAAGAACGGCCAGAAACTGTTCGTCGAAGCGAAATATACGGTGCAGGGTGCAGGCATCGATACAGCACTCAACAGCATGGTGACGGCGGGCAAGCAGCCGCAGTTCGATGCGATCCTGATTCCGGAAGGTGGGGCGTCGCTCGATACGATCATGCGGGGCTTGAGTTCGCGCGGGGTGAAGCCGGGCAACATGAAATTCCTCGGCACTGGCCTGTGGGATGATGCAGACCTGCTGCGGCGGGTGAACCTTGACTCGGCATGGTTCGCGTCGAGTTCGCCGATTCTGACCTCGCAATTCGAGAATCGTTTCCGCACGACCTATAATTATGCACCGCCGCGTATCGCGAGCCTGGCGTATGATGCGGTGGCGCTGGCGGTGACGCTTGCGACGTCCGGGCGTCCGTACGATGCGGTGAACCTTACTACACCGTCGGGTTTCTCAGGACCGGCCAATGGCATCTTCCGGCTGCGGGCGAATGGGATGGTGCAGCGTGGGCTGGCGGTGATGGAAGTGCATGGTGGTGAGCGCAAAATTATCTCTCGCCCACCTAACGGATTCTAGGCCGCGCATTGAATTTCACCGATTACGTCGTTACGTTCGTGCTCGGATCCACGTAGCGCTGCTACGCTGCGGTCCTGTGCCCGCCCGTACCTAGTATACTCGGCAAATTTGAATGCGCTCTTACCAAAAGATTAAGAAAGTAATTCTTGAATTACTCGGTTGAGGACTAGCTGGCCGTTCTTGGTGATGCGGAGTTTGTTGTTGGTGTTGGTGAGCATGTTTTGTTGCGTGAGGCGCTCGACTCGGCCATCGGCCCAGAGGTTATCCAGATAGGTTTTTGTTGCGGGGGTGAGGATGGTCAGGTCGATGCCCTCCTGCGGCAGGCGCAAGCCCATGAGCATAATCTCTTCGGCACGTTCTTCGGGTGTGAGTTTTAGTTCTTCTTCAGTGCCGTGGCCGTTGGTTTCGATCTGGGCGCGCCAGCGTTCGGGGGATTTTTGGGCGCGGGTGGCGAGGCGGTCGCTTGCGATATCGACGCGGCCATGGGCGCCGGGGCCGATGCCGAGATAGGAGTCGCTGCGCCAGTAGCTTAGATTGTGGCGGCTTTCGTTGCCGGGCTGCGCGTGGTTGCTGATCTCGTAGGCGGGCATCCCAGCGCTTTCCATGATGGATTGCGTGAGGTGGTAGAGTTCGGCGGCAAGGAAATCTTCCGGCAGCGCGAAAGATTTGCTGATATGGTAGGCATGGTGGAACGCGGTGTTCTCCTCGATGGTGAGTTGGTAGAGCGAGAGATGGCCGCGCGCGTGCTGCAGGGCTTCGCGGAGTTCCGTTTCCCATTGCGCCAGTGTTTGGTTGGGCAGGGCGTAGATGAGGTCGAAGGAATAGCGCGGGAAGGTTTTGGCCGCGAGGGCGACGGCATCCAACGCTTCGGTGGCGCTGTGTTCACGGCCGAGGAATTTCAGGGATTCGGGGCGCAGGGATTGGACGCCGAGGGAGACGCGGTTGACGCCTGCGCTGCACAGGGTTTTAAAATTGGCGGCTTCGACGGAGGTGGGGTTGGCCTCCAGCGTGATTTCGCAGTTGGGGTCGAGGCCCCAGAGTTTACCCACTTCTTCGATGATGGAGGCGACGGTTTTTGGCTCCATGAGGGATGGGGTGCCGCCACCGAAAAAAATGCTGGTGATGGTTTTATCCGGCGCGCGGGCGTGCCAGTAATTCAGCTCGCGCAGGAGGGCAGCGCGCCATGCTGCGTGGTCGACATTGTCTCGGACATGGGAGTTAAAGTCGCAGTACGGACATTTCTTTTTGCAGAACGGCCAATGCACATATAATGCTGCGGCTTGAGACGCGGAAGGTTGTGTGGTAGCGCTGTTCATGAGGAGCAATTATGGCATTCGACGGGGCAGAGCAAGCGGCAATCATTGAGCTGATGCATGGCAAATACGGCGAGATTCTCGCGATTGAGATCGAATGGGGCATTCGCCTGCATGAAGGGGACTGGCGGCCGCGGGTGGAGCATTTCCATGACGCGGTGCGCGCGTTGACCTCGGCTAGCGCGGATATGTATGCGAAGAACAGCCGATTATCAGTGGAGAATCTTGCCTATGACCTCGGGCAGTTGCGCCAAATCCAGAGCAAACCGGTGGGACTCATCAACAAAGTGACGGAGAAATCGGTCAGCACAGAAATCGTGCGTGCATCGGATGCCGGAGCAGGGGTGCCGAGGATGCCACCGCAGGCTGTGCGCGCGCAGATTACATCGCTGTACAAGGATTACATGGTGTTTTTTGCTGCGCTGTTCGCGCAGGTGGCGGATGATAATTTCAATGCGCGCTCGCAACAGATGGAATCAACGCAGAACGATCTGCAGCTCATCGAGCAGGTGATGAAGCAACTGCTCTCTGGCAAGATGAACGCGACGCAGGCGATGCAGGAATTGATGCATGTGGAGCGCGACGATCTGCGCGAACGGTTGCAGGGGATGCTGGCGAAACAGTCACTCACCGCTGGACAGAAGCAGGAAGCGCAAGGGATGATCGGGCAGATCAAGACCGGTCTTGATGCGGAGAGGAAGAAGCTTGATACGTCGCATATGCACTATGCGACGGGACAGCTAGCCGTCTATGAAGCGTCGAAGGAGACGATCAAGCGGATGCAGTCGCAGGGGCTGAATCTGGCGGGCAAGTTTGTGGCGCAGGCGGTGCAGGCGGCCGGTCAGGGCAAAGGGCGATCCGTATAGGGTTCGTTTCGAGGGCAACCGCACGCTGGCATCGGGTTTGCCTATGCGGAATCCCCCAACTGGTAGATGAGGATATTGGCTTTGCCGTAGTGGCGTTCGTCGATGAGGGTCATGCCGTCGAGTGTCGGCGTCGCGCTGGTGCGGGCTTGCTCGGCGACAAGCAATGCGCCGGGTGCTAGCCAGTTGCCGCGGACAAGGGCGGCGTGGGCGGGCTGAAGCAGTGGGCTGGCATAGGGGGCATCCATCAGGACTAAGCTCGCTTGCTCACGGGCCGCGGGGAGTTTAGCCGCATCGGCCTGCACGAAGAAACTGGCATGCGTGACGCCGCAATGCATGGCATTCTGTTTGGCGATCTCGAGCGATTTTTTGTCTTGATCGACGAAGGTGGCGAGGCGGGCGCCGCGGGAGAGGGCTTCGAGGCCCAAGGCACCGGTGCCGCAGCAGAGATCGACGATGTGTTGGCCGATGATTGCCTCGCCCGCATAGTGCCCGTGCATGAGGAGGTTGAAGATGGCCTCGCGGGCGCGGCCCAGCGTCGGGCGCACGTCCTTGCCCTCAGGAGCGAGGAGTTTGCGGCCTTTGAACTGTCCGGCGATGATGCGCATGGGTTACGGGGTTGGAGGTTCGCCATTCCTATAGCGGGTCCGGGTGATGCTGTCACTAGCGGCCAGGAAGAGCAGCATCAGCAGGAGCGGTGCGATGGGAAGGTCGATGAGGTTGAGGATGTAGATCAGCAGAGGCAGCAGGTAGATAAGGCTGCCGAGTATGGTTTCGTAGAGGTTTAAGCGTTTGGTCGCGGCCATGAGCAACAAGGCGGCGGTGAGCAGTGTCATGTCGTAGTTGAAGCCGTAGGGCGAGACGAGGAAGGCACCGAGGCTGAGGATGAGGGCACGCTCGGCAAGGGTCAGGGGTTGGCGGAACGCTCGGATGCTGAGCAGGATGGTGGCCATGCTTACCGCAAGCTGGAGGATAAGCACCAGTTGTTCCGGGGCATTGAGCAGGCGCAAGGCTGGGGTCACGCCCGGCATCATGAGGTGGAAGAGTTTTCGCGATTCGTTGTATTCTCCGGCGGTCAGTAATTGCCATTGGATACTGTTGAGATAGGTGAGGTAATGCTGCCATGCGACGAGGCCATAGACGGAAATGGACAGGGCGATGAGGGCGATCGTCGTCAGGCTGGCGGCAGTGATGCAGCGCCATTGTTTCGTCATCAGCAAATAGAGCGGCCAGAGGAGAAACAGCTGGGGCTTGATGGTGAGGCAGCCGAGCAGAATGCCTGCGGCCACGGGGCGGCCGCGATCGAGCAGCAGCAGGACAATGAGCGATGCGGCGCCGATGAAGAAGCCGTTCTGGCGGGTGGCGAGTTCGAGCAGGGAGACGGGGGAGAGAAGCAGGAAGGCGAGCAGCACCACGCGGTGCTGGAGCGCGGCGGCGTGCCAGAAGGCAGCGGCGAAGGCGGTGAGGCCGAGGATGCTCCACGCTATGAGGGCGGGCGTGTAGGGCAAGCTTGCAAAGGGGGCGTAGAAGAACAGGCTGTGCAACGGATAGGACCAGCGCAGTTGCTGGAAGGAAAGATCGCTCAGCGCATGGAGGGCGCGCTCGTAAGCGTGGCCGTTGAAGAGCAGATTGATGTCATGGCTGGCGAGCTGGGGTGCGCCCCAGTAGTTCATGAAATCCTGCGCGGCGCTGAGCTTCAGGCCATCTGCGCCCCAGACAATGCCAGGGGCCATGATGTGCCACAGCAAGGCGAGTAGGGCGAAGCCGGTGAGGGTGAGGATGGTGAGGTGGAGGCGCATGTGTCCTTATAGCGAGCCACTGCCAACCTGTCGATGGTGAGCGTTTCCATAGCGGACCATCGCTGGGTGCGCCTGCGTACATGAACAAGCTGTCCAGGGAGGCATGTGTCTCGCGGCTCGACGCGATAGCATCTAGCCCACTCTGGAAACGCTGGGTAGGAAGGAAGTAAGGGAGAGAGGTTACGACTTCTTTTTGCGTTTTGGTTTTTTGATTTGTTGGGGGATGTCGCCGTAGACACCGTCGCCGATGGGGAGTTCCATGAGTAGGCTTTCCGCTTTTTTCAGTTGGTCGCGTAGGCGGCTGGCTTCTTCGAATTCGAGATCGGCGGCGGCTTTGAGCATTTGTTTTTTGAGGGTGGCGATATGCACATCGAGCGAGCCTTCGGTGAAGCCGATGCCGGTGTTGCTCTCGCGGACTTTGCTGGCGAGTTCCGCTTCGGCTGCTTCGTTGCGCACGTCCGATAACCTTGCGGTGGTGCTGGTCGGGGTGATGTTGTGTTTTTTGTTGTGGGCGAGCTGGATGGTGCGACGGCGTTCGGTCTCTTCGAGTGCACCTTTGAGGCTGTCGGTCATTTTGTCGGCGTAGAGGATGACGCGGCTATCAACATTGCGCGCGGCGCGGCCAATGGTCTGGATGAGTGAGGTTTTGCTGCGCAAGAAGCCTTCTTTATCCGCATCGAGAATGGCCATGAGGCCGCATTCGGGGATGTCCAATCCTTCGCGAAGTAAGTTCACACCAATGAGGACGTCGAACGTGCCGATGCGTAAGTCGCGGATGATTTCGATGCGTTCGAGCGTGTCGATATCGGAGTGGAGGTAACGGACTTTGATGCCTGCTTCGTCCATGTATTCGGCGAGTTCTTCGGCCATGCGTTTGGTGAGGGTGGTGACGAGGATGCGCTGGCCTTTGGCGATGACGTTCTTGGCTTCGTGGAGCAAATCATCGACCTGGGTGGCGACGGGTTTGATGATGCAGACGGGGTCGACGAGGCCAGTTGGGCGAATCACTTGCTCGATGAATTTGCCGCCAGTCCAACTTAGTTCGAGTTCGGCCGGGGTGGCGCTGACACAGATAGTCTGCGGGCGCAGGTCGTCCCATTCCTCGAATTTCAGGGGGCGGTTATCCATGCAGGCGGGTAGGCGGAAGCCGTGTTCGCTGAGAACGATTTTGCGTGCGCGGTCGCCGTTATACATGCCGCGAATCTGGCTCAGGGTGACGTGCGACTCATCGACGAACAAGATTGCATCTTGAGGCACGTATTGAAAAAGGGTTGGGGGAGGCTCGCCGATTTGGGTGCCGTTGAGGTAACGGGTGTAGTTCTCGATGCCGCGGCACATGCCGGTCTCGACCAGCATTTCTAAATCGAAAGCGGTGCGTTGGCCGATGCGCTGGGCTTCGAGGAGTTTGCCGGTCTTTTCGAACCAGTTCACGCGGTCGATGAGGTCCGTGACCTCGGCGACGTTGGTCTTGCCCGAGACCTTGCCGTCCGCG
>JBMOIY010000073.1:0-10454 GCA_049317085.1 Rickettsiales bacterium
CATCGAACGGAATTTAAGGCATCTGAAGCTCTCGCCATTCTTCCCAAGGCGCGTGTGGCCGAAGAAAGCCGGGCCGCCATCGCGCTTTACCAGCGCTGCAATCACCAGCATCACCGGGCTCAGCACCAGCAAGGCACCGCCTGAAATCACAACATCTTTCGCGCGCTTGAGGAAGCGCTGCATCGGTTTAGAAAAATTCGGTAGCTGTTGAGGAATCACCAAAGCCAACTGTGGTTTTGCAGTATAATTGACCGCGTATTCTTCGCTATTCGAGACGTCGATGATCTGTTGTTGCAGTGCCGAAATCTGGGGTCCCATTACTTACTCCGAGTCAGTGTAGAATGCGTTAGTGAATCCAACGTCAAAATTAATAAAAGTTTAGATATTATTAACAGAAATACCTAAAGATTGCCAACTATTAATTATTATTGAACCTGAATTAACTGATGCGAGAGGTCTTAGACCGCCTTTTGTACTGCACTGCAATAAAAAATCGATGCGGTTTGTTGCATTGCAATAAAATGACCCGTTTTTGTTGGATTTATGACACAGGTGTGCCAAGCAAAGCCTCTGAAACCAGAGGATGTATTTGGATTAACTAACCAGAATAACTAGTTGATTTTTTTACAGGGCTATTTTTTGCCAGCCCGCATCATCTGCAGCACCCCGTCCAGAATCGAGCGTATATGATCGTCGGACTGGTTGGCGGTTACAGGTCGGAAAGCACTAAGCCCCGTCGTATTTCGGTCCGAGACCACTTCAATCACCGTCTGATAGTCAATTTCTCGCGATTCCTCGGCAAAACCATACATTAGTGCCTGGTCGCACAGCAGGTTGATGAGCCGAGGCACCCCGCCTGTATAATGATAGACCGCCGCGCAGGCCCGTTCATCGAAAAAATCGGCCTCAGACCCAACCACTGCCAGCCGGTGGCGGATATAGGCCTGCGTCTCCGCCGGGGTCAGCGACGCCAGATGGCCATGCGCCCCGATACGCTGCGCGAACTGGCGCAGATCCTGCCGGTTCAGCATGTCGAGTAGCTCCGGCTGGCCCGAGAGAATGATCTGCAACAACATGTCCTGTTCGTTATTCACGTTACTCAGCATCCGCAGTTCTTCAAGCAGCTCAGGCGAGAGATTCTGGGCCTCATCGATGATGAGCAACGTCCGGTAACCCTTGGCATATTCCGCCAACAGAAATTCCACGAACCCATTGTACATCTTGGACTCATCTTTGCCATGTTGGTCAAGGTCGAACGCGTTGGATACCCAGCCCATTAGCGAGCCCAGCCGCGGGTTCGGGTTGGTGATATGGCCCACCGTCACGCGTGGCGGCAGCTTATCAAGAAAATGACGGATGGAACTGGTCTTGCCCGCGCCCACATCCCCCGTGATGACCATGAACGCCGCCTGCGTTTGCATGCCATATTCGAGTATATTTACAATATGTTGGTGCCGTTTACTGAAAAACAGATGATGCGCCTCCGGAAGAAGCGAAAATGGCTTACCCGTAAGCCCAAAATAACGCTCATACATAGGTGAATCCTCTTCAAAGCGCGGATTTAACGCCAATAACGCAAGCAATCAATCACTATTATTAGCCAAACCGCATAATAACGCTTTGCAGTAAAGAAGATATTAACTATAAGAATCGCCAATTCCATTAACCATTATTTGTAGTTGAGCATTTATGTTTACACCATTGCGCTCCTTCACGCTACTTCTCGCCTGCGTAGCCATCGCAGGTTGTGCATCGCAAAAGAACAACACAACCACGAAACCTGCGAGCGTTACCGAAACTGTTGCAGCAAGCCCAGCCAGGAATGCAACCACTGCGATTAATGACGCCGCCTACAGCTTGCGTGCGGGCGATACATTGCGCATCTCTGTATGGAAAGAAGAGCAGCTCGACCGTGAAGTCCTGATTCTGCCGGATGGCACCGTCGATTTCCCCCTCATCGGTTCCTTCATGGCTGCTGGCAATACCCCTAGCCAAGTGAAGGATGCCATCACCCAGAAACTGCAACCCTTCGTTCCATCCGCTGCCGTCACTGTCATCGTCAAACAGACTGGTGGCAACTCGGTCAGCATCATCGGTCAGGTCACCCGTCCGGGCGATATCGTCATGGCCCGCCGCATGACCGTGATGCAGGCACTCAGCCAGGCGGGCGGCCTCACGCCTTACGCGGATGACGACGACATCGTTATCTTGCGCAAGATCAACGGCAAGGAAATGTCCATACCGTTCGACTATTCGGACGTCGCGGAAGGCCGCCATCTCGATGCCAACATCATCCTGAAACCTGGCGATGTCGTCGTTGTCCCAACCGCCAGCCTATTCTAGGACCATGACGAAATATCTCGCAGCGCTCCTGTCTTCGACCATCCTGCTCGCAATAGGAGGCACCGCCAACGCGCAGGACACCACGCAACCCAGCAACGGCTTCAGCGCCGAAATCAACGCCGCCCAGAATTTTTCGTATGACTCGAACCCGCTACGCGTGACGACCGGTGAGAAATCGCTGTACGGCTCAACAACATCGCCCGAATTGCGTCTACGCTGGAAAACCCCCGTCTCCACCATCGAATCCAAATCCCGGGTAGACGCGAATCTCTATGACCGCAGCGAATTCAATTCCGTCGATTTCCGCGAAGACCTGCTGATCAGCCGCGAGAACGAACGCTGGACCGCAAGTGTGCGCGGCCTGCTGAACTACGAGACCACCCGCGAGAGCGACATCACCAACTACGGCGTAAACTTGCCGCGCGTCCACAACACCCTCGTCGGTGCCGCGCCGGAGATTCGCTTCCGGTCCACCCCGCGTGATGCATGGGTGCTTTCCGCCGCCGCCTATCAGTCGACCTACGATGACAACGCCTATGTTGATTACAACACCTTCTCCATCAGCCCGAGCTACGAACATAAGTTCGATCCGCAGAACATAGGCAGCATCGCACTCATCGCCCAGCGCTACGAAACCACCAGCGGCACCAGCCTCACCTCGGATAGCTATGGCCCATCCCTCGGCTGGGTCAGCCTGCTGACGCCGCGACTCACCCTGCGCCTCAACGCCGGTGCACTGATGACCGACCAATCAGGCGCCGCCGCAGCTGGTGACCAGAATAACTGGAATTACGTCTTCTCCAGCAGCATCACTTATAGCGGCCAACAGGACGTGTTCGACTTCACCGCCACCCGCGCCCGCCAGCCCTTCGGCAACGGCACGGAGACACTGCTCGACACCTTCGCCGTGACCGAACGCCACGCCATCAACCCGTTGATCGATGTCACCGCTGAGGCCAAGTACCAACAAGCGGATTACGACGCCCAGCCCGGCATTAACCTCGACCGCAGCTACACCCTCGGCACAGGGCTCTCCTACAAAGCGTGGGAACAAGTCGACCTCACCGCCAATTACAAATACCGCAATGAAGAATTGACCAACGTCACTGACACTGTCGAACAGCATGTCGTCATGGTCGGTTTCACCTACCATCCATCCTGGAGCGGGAAATAGACCATGGAAGATCTTTCGCTCGATGATATCCTCGCCGTGTTCCGCCGCCGTCGCGTCGTGTTCCTGCTGACATTCGGCGCCATTTTTATCGCCGCCGTGGCCTTCGCCCTCACCTTCTCACGCTACCACGCCACCGCGACGGTGCAAATTGAGCAACCTTACATCGCCCCAAGCGTCACCAGCGTCGGCCCTTCGCAAGGCGACAGCAGCCTCGGCCTCGCTGACCGCCGCATCAGCCAGATCCAGCAAAAAGTCACATCTACCGAAACCCTGAATAAGATCGCCGCCAACCTCAATCTTTACCCCAAATTCAATAAAAAAGTCCCGCCCACCACGCTCGCCGCCATCATGCGCAGCAAAATAAAACTCTACTTCATCAGCAGCGACGTCGCGAACCCAGCCGCCGTGCATAAGGAAACCGTAGAGCAACTCTCCGCAATCGCATTCAATGTGACCTTCGAATACAACGATCCCAAACTCACCAAGCAAGCGCTCGACGCCATCGTGAAAGCCTTCATCGATGAGGAAGCCAACCAGCGCCTCACCCAATCGAAGCAAACGACAGAATTCCTGGACGACGAACTGACCAAGCTTGACGCCACCATCAAGGAACAGGAAGCACGCATCGCCGAATTCCGCGCCCAATACGGTGAGTCAGGCCCGTCGGCTACCATGTTCAACCAGCAGGCCAGCCTCACCAACGCCATGAACCTGCAAACGGTCGAGCAGCAATTGGCAGCCGCCTCCGCGAATGTAGCCGAACTCAAACAACAGCTCGCCGGCGTCTCGCCATTCACCTCCGTGACAGAAGACGGCAAACCACTAGCCACCGGCGGCAGCCAGCTCCAGTCCCTGCAAAGCCAATACGCCATGCTCACCGCTCGCTACGGCCAGCAGCATCCGGATGTAGTAAAAGTCAAATCACAGATAGATGCCATCAACTCCAGCACGCCAGAGAACAAACTGACCACACCGAAATCCTTCAACGCAGACAATCCAGTCTATCTGCAATTACAGGCACAGGTCTCGGCAGCTCAGGCACAATACAATTCGCTTGCCGGCCAGCGCGCCGCCCTGCGCAACCAGCAAGCCAAGTTCGACAGCAATATCGCCAAGAACCCGCTCGTCGAAAAACAAATGTCGCAGCTCACGCTCGACTATGAATCCGCCCGCGAGCGTTACAGCGCCCTGAAGGAAAAGAAACTCGCCTCCGAGATGCAGGAAAAACTCGCCACTGGCCAGCATAGCGAATTGCTCAAAGTCATTAGCCCCGCTGCGATTCCTGATTCGACCAATCCAAAACGCTCCCTCATCATCATCGGCGGCTTCCTCTTCGCACTGATAACCGGTATCGCTATGGTCGTCCTCGCCGAAGCCTTCAGCCAGAGCGTGCGCGGCGCGAACCATCTCGCCTCCATCGTCGGCGTATCGCCGCTGGTCACTGTCCCCCATATTTCGTTGAAAGCTTAAAGCCATGGATAAGCTCGCAAAAGCCCTCGAAAAAGCACGCGGTGAGCGTGACAGCGTGCTTGGTAACGGCGCTCCGTACGCGCGTATGGCTGGCGAAACCCGCCGCCCGGTAAGCGACGACTACCAGTTCCACGAAGCTCCCATCGTTTCGGTCGAGAACACCGTCAAGGTCAGCGATGCCGCGCTTGAGAACAATCGCATCGTCGCCCACCGCCCGCGTAGCGAAGAAGCCGACACTTTCCGCATCCTGCGCACGCAAGTCCTGCAGACCATGACCCAGAACGGCATGAAAACGCTCGGCGTCAGCAGCCCCAACTACGGCGACGGCAAGACCACCATCGCACTGAACCTCGCCCTCTCCATCGCGATGGATTTGAAACAGACCGTCCTGCTCGTCGATCTCGACCTGCGCAAGCCAAACGTGATGGATTATCTCGGCCTACAGACCACCATCGGCCTCACCGATTATTTCACCCGCAACGTCCCCATCGCCGACTGCCTCGTGCGCCCCTCGTTCGACCGCCTTAGCATCCTCCCCGCCGGTCGTGTCCTCGAGAATTCTTCCGAAGTCCTCGGCTCTCCAAAAATTGCGGCCTTGGCGGAAGAACTGCGCACCCGCTACGCCGACCGCCTCATCATCTACGATCTGCCGCCAGTATTGGCGCAGGATGACCCGCTGGTATTCTTGCCCCATGTCGATGGCCTGCTACTCGTCGTCAACGAAGGCCGCACCCGCACCCATGACCTAAAAACCTGCATGCGCGCCCTCACCAACGCCACCGTCATCGGCACCGTGCTGAACAACTCGCAAGTGGTGTGCCGCCCACGCCGCGCCGCCGCCCGCAAGCCCGAGTTCTTCAACAGGGTCAAGTAACTCACCATGCATGTTCTCTACCTGACGCATGACCTTGCCGACCCCACCACGGCAAAGCGCGTACGCATGCTCGTTACGGGTGGTGCAACGGTACACGTAGCAGGCTTCTCCCGCACCATCCCGGACATGGAAATCGCTGGCTGTCATGTCACCGATTTAGGACGCACCTTCAACGGCCGCTTTGTCCAGCGCGTAGGCGCCGTGCTGCGCACCCTTGTCACCTTACGCACCCATCGCGGCCTCTTCACCGCGGCGGATGTCATCATCGCCCGCAACTTGGAAACCCTAGGCCTCGCCGTCCGTGGCCGCGCTATCGCAGGCACCAAAGCCCCTATCGCATACGAAGTGTTAGACATTCACCGCCTATTGCTGCGCAACGACCCCATCGGCAGCATCTTACGCAAACTCGAACACTGGCTCGCCTCCCACACCGCTTTAATCATCACCAGCTCCCCCGCCTTCATACGCGAATATTTTCAGTCACGAAACCCCATCACCATCCCAACCCTCCTGCTCGAAAACAAAGTGTTCACTAGCGACAGCATCCACCCATCTCCCCGCCCCGCCGGTCCCCCCTGGCGCATCAGCTGGTTCGGTGCCCTGCGCTGCCGCAAAAGCCTGGACATCCTCTGCGGCGTCGCCCGCGCCAACCCCGGCTTGGTCGAGATCATCATCCGCGGCCGCCCCGCCTACGACCAGCTTCCCAATTTCGACGAGCAGGTCCGCTCCGCCCACGGCGTCAAATTCCTCGGCCCCTACCGCACCGAAGAACTCGCCAGCATCTATCATGAAGTCCATTTCAGCTGGGCCATCGACATGTTCGAGGAAGACCTGAACTCGTCATGGCTCCTCGCCAACCGCATCTACGAAGGCAGCCTCTACGGCGCCGTCCCCTTGGCCGCCGAGAATGTTGAAACCAGCCGCTTCCTCACCAACCTGGGCATTGGCCACACACTTGGTAAACCCAAAGCCGAAACCTTCACCCAGTTCCTCAAAACGCTCACCACCGAATCCTACCAAGCCATGGCCACCGCTGTCGCCAATATCCCCGCAAGCACCTGGCGCTGCAATGCGCAGGATTGCGTGAGCCTCGTCACCCACCTCGCCGCCCTGCAAGCTCCGGTCTCCATGCCCGCCGCCATCAATCTTTCCGAACCGCAGGACGAAACCCCAGCTCTCACCATCATCCCCTGCCTCAACGAAGCCCCAAACCTCGAAGCCTTGGTGAAATACCTCCTTATCGAATCTTCCACCACGCCGATGGATATCATCATCGCCGATGGCGGCAGCACGGATGGAACGGTCGAGATCGCCCAGCGCCTCACCACCATCCACCCGCAAGTAAAATACCTGCACAACCCCAAACGCATCCAAAGCGCCGCCATCAATCTTGCGGTCGCAACGTTCGGCGAAGGCCACCGCTACCTCATCCGCATCGATGCCCACGCCCATTACCCCCGTGGCTTTTGCGCCACCCTCGTCAACGAGGCCAAACTCAGCGGCGCGGATTCCGTCGTCGTCAGCATGAACACCATCGGCAATCCCGGCTTTCAGGAAGCCGTCGCCGCCGCCCAGAATTCCAAACTCGGCAATGGCGGCTCCTCGCACCGCGCCGGCCAACGCAAAGGCAAATGGGTCGATCACGGCCACCACGCCCTCATGCGCATTGCCGCCTACCAGGCCGTCGGCGGCTACGACGAAACCTTCACCCACAATGAGGACGCCGAACTCGACACCCGCCTGCGCCAAGCGGGCAACCGCATCTGGCTCACCGCTGCCACCACGCTTGATTATTTCCCCCGCGCCACACCAAGCGCCCTCTTCAAACAATACCGCAATTACGGCGCAGGCCGCCTGCGCACCCTGCTCAAACATCGCGAAAAACCCAAACTGCGCCAGCTCCTCCCCATCGCCGTCGCCCCCGCCGCGGCGCTTGCACTGCTCAGCCCCATCCTCACCATCGCCGCCTTGCCGTTCATTGCCTATGGAGGCCTCTGCATCGCCTATGGCACCCTCATCGCATGGCGCGCGAAGCGCCCTGAACTCATAATGAGCGGCCCCGCCGCGATGGTCATGCATGGCGGTTGGTCGCTCGGTTTCTGGCAAGGTGTCTGGAAACATGTCACCAAAGCGAGCGCCTGATGCCCTTCAGCCTCGACATCGCTATATGCACCTTGCGCCGCGAGCACGTCGCCGAAACCATGGCCTCGCTCACAACAATCGAAAACCCGGAGGAACTCCAGATCCGCCTCCTCGTCGCCGATAACGACGATACCCCATCCGCAGAACAACGCGTGGTCGATGCGGCACGCGCCCTACCTTTCCTCACCGAATATCTCCACGCCCCCGCGCGCAACATCTCAATCGCCCGCAATGCCTGCCTCGATGCCGCGAAAGCGGATTTAGTCGCCTTCCTCGACGATGACGAGATCGTCACCCCCCACTGGCTCAACGCCATGCTCGCAACCCAACGCCAGACCGGGGCGGATGTCGTGCTCGGCCCCGTGCAGGCCACTTACAGCAAAACCGCCCCCTCATGGCTCGCACGCGGTGATTTCCACTCCACCCGCCCTGTCTGGGTCAAAGGAAAAATCACCACCGGCTATTCCGGCAACGTCCTCATGCTCCGCACCGCACAATCCCTCCACGGCCTGCGCTTCAACGAAGCCTACGGAGTCACCGGCGGCGAGGATACGGACTTCTTCAGTCGCGCCCACAAGGCGGGCGCACAGATTGCCTATGCCCCAGATGCCATCGCCTACGAACAAGTACCTGACGACCGCGCCAACCTGAAATGGCTCATTCGCCGCCACGCCCGCTACGGCCAGACCCACGCCATCGGCCTGCTAGCACAAAACAGACCACGCCTCCAGCAAGCTGCCCTCGCCACCGCGAAGGCCGCCATCTGCTGGACCATGATCCCGCTCGGCCTCCTCCACCCCTTCCGCAAGCAAACATGGCTACTGCGCGGCACTCTGCACGCCGCCGCCGCCCGCCACTTGCTCAGCGCAAAAAATTAATATCCCTTATCCCTTCCCCTCGCGGGAGAGGGCTTTCCGAGCAGCCACCACTTCAGCCCGCAATGCAAGCGCTACATTGCTGTAAGACCCACCCAAAATTGTGGCCCCTTTGCCGCAGCTCTACCGCATCTACCCTCACCTTTCGTATCAAGCGCGATTTCCATTGTAGTTCCATCCCCATCACCAATAATGCACCAAATTCAAGCAACCCACGAGGCATCCATGGCAAAAAAATCAACCGCACGGGTCCGCAAAGCCGTCTTCCCCGTTGGCGGCCTCGGCACGCGCTTCCTGCCCGCCACCAAATCCATGCCCAAGGAAATGCTCCCCGTCGTCGATAAACCCCTCATCCATTACGCGTTCGAGGAAGCCCACGAAGCAGGCATCGAGCAATTCATCTTCGTCACAGGCCGCAACAAGCACGCCATCGAAGACCATTTCGACCATATGTACGAACTGCAGACCAACCTCGATAAAAAGGGCAAGCACAAGGAGCTGGCCGACACCAGCCACTGGCTGCCTGAACCAGGCAATATCTGCTTCACCCGCCAGCAGGAGCCCCGCGGGCTCGGCCACGCAGTCTGGTGCGCCCGCCATCTGATCGGAGACGAACCTTTCGCCGTCATCCTTGCGGATGACATGGTTCACGCTAAAAAAGGCTGCCTAAAACAAATGATCGAAGCCTACAATAAATCCGGCGGCAACGTGCTCGGCGTCATGGATGTACCGCGCGAGAAGACATCGAGCTACGGCATCGTCGACATCGACAAAAAAGCAAAAAATAAAGACAGCCGACTCGTCACCGCCAAGGGCCTCGTCGAAAAACCACAGCCGAAGGACGCCCCATCCACCCTCTCCATCATCGGCCGCTACATTCTACAGCCCGAGATTTTCAAAATCCTCGACAAACAAAAACCCGGCGCAGGCAATGAGATTCAGGTGACCGACGCCATCGCAAAAATGATCGGCAAGCGCGACGTTTTCGGCTACCGCTTCGATGGTGTGCGTTATGACTGCGGTTCCCTCGTCGGCTTCGTAGCGGCGAACGTGGCCTATGCGCTCGACCGCAAGGAAATCACCGCCACCATGGCCAGCGAACTGCGCGAAGTCTTCAAGCGCGCCGGCGTCAAGGTCTAGCCGAGATGGCAATCACCGTATTGGTTGTCGACGATGCGGAGGTCATCCGATTCCTCTTCACGAAAGCATTGGAACGCGATCCTGGGTTGCGCGTCGTCGGCACTGCCAAGAACGGCATCGAAGCCATTGATCAAGCCCGCAAATTTAAACCGGATATGATCCTGCTTGATATCGAAATGCCAGAGTTGGACGGCCTCACCGCCCTACCGCAGATTCTTGCCGCCTCCCCACGAAGCAAGGTCTTCATCGTTTCGGGTGACTCGCGCGACAGCGCCAACGCTGCCATCGACTCATTAAGCCGCGGCGCTAGCGAATTCATCCTCAAACCCGGCGCGGCAGGCTCCCTGAAGCCGCAGGAATTTAACGAAGAACTCCGCGAAAAAAGGCAGTTTCAAGGATGAGTTGCAACACCTGAGAGCAGCATAGGATTTCTGGC
>JBMOIY010000074.1:0-10322 GCA_049317085.1 Rickettsiales bacterium
ATTGCCAGAAATCCTATGCTGCTCTCAGGTGTTGCAACTCATCCTTGAAACTGCCAAGATATTCTTGTTACCAAATTAACCAAGGAAGAATTGGCATTAGAAGACTGTCTTCCCGATAGTATGTATCTTGTTGAGGCGCAAAATCATTCGAAACCCGCAAAGAAAAGCAGCGAAACGTCCGTCTTTAGGCACCGCCGTAATCATAATGCGTACAATGACTTGCACGTTACCCAGCCTAAAGTGTTTCTGGAAGGATTGACATGTTCTTTGCCATTACAGCCTGATACGAATGTTCGTGGGCCAGGGCTAGACCATCAATTTTTTAATTCGCCTGTCGTACACAGACCCCTTAGCTCTGATGATTTGCAATTAGGCAACAAGGGTGAGCCAGAGCCACGCGGCATTCATAATCCGTATGCTCGTAGTACAATGCCACTTTATGAAAGAAGTGGTCATGTGCGTCGTCGCCAAACTACTGAGCCAGGGTTCGATGCCAACAGGTAATTCCATCTAACGTTACTCAATGTAAGGTGCCCTCGCTTGCGTCCTCCCGCGAGCTAAGCAGTGCTAATTGGTGACTATTCAGTTTTCGCGTTCGGTTGTTGTGGGATTAAGCAGCTTCCATTTGCGTGATCGCTTGCAGGAACATCGCCCCGTAACGCTCGCATTTTTTTTCGCCGACGCCGCTGATGGTGGCGAATTCTTCCAAGGTGGTGGGTTTGGTCATGGCGATTTCGCGGAGGGTTTTGTCGTGGAAGATGACGTAGGGCGGTAGGTTCTGGGCTTTGGCTAGCCGGGTGCGCAAGGAACGCAATGTATCGAAGATGGCTAGGGTTTCCTCGCCGCCGAAGGGGATTTCGGTGGCGCGGCGGCGTGACGTGCGCTCGCGGCGGGCGCGGGGTGGTGGGGTTTTGCGTAAGGCGAGCACTGGCTTTTCTTTGAGGAAGGCGAAGCCTTGGGGGGTAATTTTCAGGCCGCCATGTTCGCCTGCGGAGGCGAGCAGATTCAGGGCGACGAGCTGGCGGTAGATGGCGCGCCAGTCGTTGATGCTCATATCGGTGCCGATGTTGAAGGTGCTGATGGTGTCGTGGCCGAGTTGCTGGATGCGCTCGTCGGTTTTGCCGAGCAGGACATTGATCAAATGGGTGATGCCAAAGCGCTGGCCGGTGCGGTAGACGCAGGAGATGGCTTTTTGTGCAGCGAGGGAGCCGTCGAAGGTTTCGGGTGGAGTGTCGCACTGGTCGCAATTGCGGCAGGGGGCGCAGCTATCGCCGAAATAGGCGAGGAGCACCTGGCGGCGGCAGCCGGGGGCTTCGCAGAGGCCGAGCAGGGCGCCGAGTTTTTCGAGTTCGATGCGTTTCTGCTGGTCGGGGGCATCGCTCTCCTCGATGAAATTGCGCTGCATGGCGACGTCCCGCATGCCGTAGAGCATCAGCGCATCACTGGGCAATCCATCGCGCCCGGCGCGGCCGGTTTCCTGATAATAGGCTTCGATGTTCTTGGGGATATTGGCGTGGACGACGAAGCGGACATCCGGCTTGTCGATGCCCATGCCGAAGGCGATGGTGGCGACCATGATGACCGCTTCCTCGCGCAGAAAGCGCATCAGGTTAGTTTTGCGGGCGGTCCCGTCCATGCCTGCATGGTAGGGCAGGGCGGTGAAGCCTTCGCGCACCAAGTGGGCAGCCATGTCTTCGACGTTTTTGCGAGAGAGGCAATAGACGATGCCCGCTTCGCTGTTATGTTCCTCGCGGATGAATTTGACGATCTGGGATTCGGCGCGGTCGCGCTCGCGGATGGTGTAATGGATGTTCGGGCGGTCGCACCCGGCGATGAATTGCTGGCCGTCGTTTAGGCCGAGGCGGGTGAGTATGTCGCGCCTGGTGGGGGCATCCGCGGTGGCGGTGAGAGCAATGCGGGGGATGTTCGGGAAGCGGGTGGTGAGGAGGGCGAGCTCGGTATAGTGGGGGCGGAAATCATGACCCCATTGGCTGACGCAGTGGGCTTCGTCGATGGCGAAGAGGGCGATTTTGGTGTCGTCGAGGATGTTCAGGAATTCGTCCATGAGCAGGCGCTCGGGGGCGACGTAGAGGAGGTCGAGCTCGTTGTTGCGCAGGGCGGTGAAGGTTTTTCCGACTTCTGAACCGTCGAGCCCGGAATGGATGGCTCTGGCGTGGATGCCGAGTTGTGCAAGGGCGGCGACCTGATCCTCCATCAGGGCGATGAGGGGGGAGACGACAATGCCGACGCCGTCGCGCAGCAAGGCGGGGATTTGATAGCACAGCGATTTGCCGGAGCCGGTGGGCATGAGAACGAAGGCGTGCTTACCGGCCAGCACCGCGTCGATGGCGGCTTGCTGATGGCCGCGGAAGCTCTGGTAGCCGAAGGTCTTTTGCAGGATGTCGAGGGCGCTTGCCGATTTCATTGCGAAACATTCGCATATTCGTGTCCTGCAAGCATCAGAAATCACTATTTATGCACACCTGCCATTGCGATGCAAAAAACACTTCTCGCCGTGGGTGGGGTTCGCTATAAGCAGCGAAACAAACAAACCCGCACAGTGGCTTATGGAATCCATCGTCAGTTCGTATTTTCCGGTACTGGTCTTTCTGGTGATTGCCTGTGGGCTTTCGTTCATCATGATCGTGGCGCCGTTCATCCTCGCCAAACTGAAGCCGGATGCGGAAAAACTGTCATCCTATGAGTGCGGGTTCGAGCCGTTCTCGGATGCGCGTGGGCAGTTCGATGTGCGGTTCTACCTTGTAGCTATTTTATTTATCATTTTCGATCTTGAGGTCGCGTTCCTGTTCCCATGGGCCATTTCGCTTGGGAAAATCGGGATGCTGGGCTTCTGGTCGATGATGATTTTCCTCGGTGTGTTGACCATCGGTTTCATTTACGAGTGGAAAAAAGGCGCGCTGGACTGGGAATAGGCGGGCAATTTTTTAGAAGAGTTGATTATGAACCAAGTGACCACGATTCCTCAGCCTACCTCACCTGCTATAGCGCAGGATGTATTGCTGGGGCGCGCGCTGGATGAGTTCAATGACAAAGGGTTCGTGGTGGCGAAGCTGGATAGCCTCGTCAACTGGGCGCGGACGGGGTCGCTGTGGCCGATGACGTTCGGGCTGGCATGCTGCGCGGTCGAGATGATGCAGGCGGCGGCGTCGCGGTATGATATGGACCGGCTTGGCGTGGTGTTCCGCCCTAGCCCGCGTCAGGCGGATGTGATGATCGTGGCGGGGACGCTGTGCAACAAAATGGCCCCTGCACTGCGCAAGGTGTATGACCAGATGGCGGAGCCGCGCTGGGTGATCTCGATGGGTAGCTGCGCAAATGGCGGTGGGTATTACCATTATTCCTATTCGGTGGTGCGTGGGTGCGACCGCATCGTGCCCGTCGATGTGTATGTGCCGGGCTGCCCGCCGACGGCAGAGGCGCTGATGTATGGCATCCTCCAACTACAAAAGAAAATCCGCCGCACCTCGACTATCCGGAGATAGCATGACCCAGACGCTAGAAGCATTCGGCGAATATATTAAGGGTATGGTGTCGGACCGGCTATCGTCGTTCGCGGTGGCGAATGGGGAGCTGACGCTGACGTCGTCCGTGCCGCATATCGTGGATCTGCTGACGTTCCTGCGCGATGATGAGAACTGCCTGTTTAGCCAGCTAATGGATGTGACGGCGATCGATTACCCGAACCGCCCGCTGCGCTTTGAGGTGGTGTATAATCTGCTTTCGTTGAAAAAGAACCGTCGCATCCGCGTGAAGGTGCCGGTGGAAGAGGGGTTGGGTGTGCCATCGGCATGCGAAGTGTTTCCGGCGGCCAACTGGTTCGAGCGTGAGACGTGGGACATGTATGGTATATTCTTCATGTATCACCCGGATTTGCGCCGCATCCTCACCGATTATGGATTCGAGGGGCACCCGCAGCGAAAGGATTTCCCGCTGACGGGCTATGTGGAGCTGCGCTACGACGAGGACCAGAAGCGCGTGGTATATGAGAAAGTGAAGCTGAGCCAGGCTTACCGGAGCTTTGACTTCTTAAGCCCGTGGGAGGGGACGGATTATGTGACCCCGCCATTGCCGGGCGATGAAAAGGCAAAGGCGTCATGAGTGCGATGAAAAAGAAAACAGAGAATGTGGATGGTGAAGAGGTGGCGGGCTCCGCCGTCCTTCTCCCCTTGCTGGAGAGACTAGTTGAGGGGGCCGTTTCGTCAGAGCTCCAAACTTTGCCAACGCCCCAACTGAACCGCCCCCTCACCCAACCCTCTCCCACGAGGGGAGAGGGCTTTAGCCTCGATACGGCGACGCCGGATGATTTTGCGGCGGTGAAGGAGATTTTTCTCCATGTGGTGGATGAGGGCGAGACGTATAGCTATGAGCGGGCCGAACTCGCCGACCAGTGGATCCGCGATTACTGGCTGAAGAATGTGGTGACGACGCTGGTGGCGAAAGTGGACGGCAAGGTGGCCGGCGTGTGTGCAATCCGCGTGAACCGCACGGGGAGGGGCAACCATATCGCCAATGCGTCGTATATCGTGCATCATGAGCATCGGGGCATCGGCATTGGCCATGCGCTGGGGCGCGCGTCGCTGCAGGCGGCGAAGGATAAGGGGTTCAAGGCCATGCAGTTCAACTATGTGGTCTCGACCAATGTGAAGGCGGTGTCGCTGTGGCAGTCACTGGGCTTCAAGATCATCGGCACGATGCCGCAAGGGTATCGCCATTCGCGGCATGGGCTGGTGGATGTTTACATGATGCATTGTTTTCTTGAGGATAGGGCATGACGGAAACTGCATCGCAGGTTGAGACTATCGTTACTCCGAAGCGGGGTTTGTTTGGGCGCGCGTGGCACGGTGAGGAAAAACTGTGGAAGGTGTTCTGGATCTACGGTGTGCTGATTGGCACCGTTCTTTCCGTCGTTGTGGCAATTCTGCTGGTGCCAGTGCTGCTGGCTAGCTTGGTGATGCCGGTGTTCCAACTAGTGCCGCTGGCGGTGACGCTTCCGTATTGGGTGTGGAACATGGTGTCGTGCTGGCGTTGTGCATGGAACGCGAAGCTGAAGATTTGGGGCTATATCGTACGCATTCTTGTGGTGCTTGGTGCGGTCTCGATAGCGGCGAGCGTGGTGCAGACGCTGACCGGGCCGGTAATAGCGGAGCGCGAGCGTGACCCTGCTTCTGATATTACGACGACGACCGAGCCGGATGGCACGAAAGTAGAGGTGGAAAAGAAGATGGATGGGACAATCATCACCACCACGACCAAACCGACTGGTGGGGTGGATGTGAGGTATGAGGGGCGCAACCTTTTTGAAGGTGCTATGCCGTCGCAGGTGCCAGCTGCGGCACCCTTGCCTGCCACTGTGCCCGCTGCTGCGGTTGACGCCTGTGAGAAGAGCATGCGGGATTATGCCGCGCAGAACAATGCAGATGCCAATGCGTATGTGCAGCAGAACCAAGCTTATCTTGTGGAATGCCGCAAAACTATTCCTGTCACCAGCAACCCAACGGTAACGCCATGACGAACCCTGACGATACGAATATCCCTTATAACCCGTCGAACCCGGGCACTTCCAGCGAAGTTCCGTTGGTGAATCTCTCCGCGGGCGCATCGCCCTACGATACACCGTCGCCGTCGCCGTTCGAGGCGCCGGTGCCGCCTGCTCCATCGCCTTATGAAGCGTCTGCGCCGGTAGCGCCATCGCCGTATGCAGCGCCTGCTGCTGTTTCGGCTGCTCCACCGTCACCGTTCCAATCGACTGTGCAACAGCCGAAACCAACCGCTTCATTTGGGCTGCCACCAGAGGAGCCAAAACAGGGTAAGGGTAAGTTGAAAATCATTGTCCTGGCGATTGTCGGGCTTGTCGTGCTCGGATTGCTGACGGCTATTTTCCTTGGTGGTGGTGATTCAAAACCGAAGGGCGCGCCGCCAGCGCCTGTGCCGGGCCTGAGCGTTGCACCGGCAGATGAGCCGACGGCGCCAGCCAACAATGTGCCAGCCGGGTTAATGCAGGTTCCGTCGAATGACCCAGGGCAGGCGCCTACTGCGCCGGTTGGAGCGCCGCCAGCGCCTGTGCCGACGGCGCAAGTACCGGTCGCTGCTGCATCGCTTGACCAGTGCGAGCAGAACATGACGGATTATGCCAACCAGAACGGGGCGGACGCCAAAGCGTATATCGCCCAGAACCAGGCATATTTGACGGAATGCCGCAAGGCGTTGGCCAACCCGGCGGTGAAACCATGACCCAAGTCGACATCAAGAACATGACCCTGAATTTCGGGCCACAGCACCCTGCGGCCCATGGGGTTCTACGCCTCGTGCTCGAGATGGATGGGGAAGTGGTGGAGCGCGCGGACCCGCATATCGGGTTGTTGCACCGGGGTACGGAAAAGCTGATCGAGCATAAGACGTATTTGCAGGCGCTGCCGTATTTCGACCGGCTGGATTACGTGTCGCCGATGTGCCAGGAGCATGCGTATTCGCTGGCGGTTGAGAAGCTGGCGGGCATCGAGGTGCCGCTGCGGGCAAAATATATCCGGGTGATGTTCAGCGAGCTGACGCGGATATTGAATCATATCTTGAACGTGACGACGCAAATCCTCGATGTGGGCGGGACGTCACCGCTGTTATGGATGTTCGAGGAGCGCGAGCGGATTCTGGAGTTCTATGAGCGGGCGTCAGGCGCGCGGTTCCATTCGGCGTATATTCGCCCGGGCGGGGTGCATCGCGATATTCCGGCGGGGATGGAGCATGACATCGACAAATTCTGCGATGGTTTCGGGCAGATCATTGATGATGTAGAAACGCTGGTGACCAATAACCGCATCTGGCGTCAACGGACAGTGGATGTTGGGGTGGTGACGGCGGAACAGGCGCAGGCATGGGGCTTCAGCGGGCCGATGCTGCGTGGTTCGGGCATCGCGTGGGATCTGCGGCGCAGCCAGCCGTATGAGATTTATTCGGAACTTGATTTTGATATTGCTGTCGGCAAGAGTGGGGATTGTTTCGACCGCTATCTCGTGCGGATGGAAGAGATGCGGCAGAGCTTGCGCATCATCAAGCAATGCGTCGCCAAGTTGCCAAGCGGGCCGGTGGTGACGGGTGACCCGAAAATCGCTCCTCCGAAGCGGGCGCAGATGAAGCAATCGATGGAATCGCTCATTCACCACTTCAAGCTATACACCGAGGGGTACAAAATTGCGCCGGGTGAGACCTATACGGCGGTCGAAGCGCCGAAGGGCGAGTTCGGTGTGGTGCTGGTGAGTGACGGGACGAACCGGCCGTATAAGTGCCATATTCGTGCGCCTGGGTTCGCGCATCTTCAGGGGCTCGATTTCATGAGCCGCGGGCATATGCTGGCGGATGTGTCGGCCATTATCGGGACGCTGGATGTAGTGTTCGGGGAGATCGACCGATGAATGTGATGCTGCTCGCCGGTTTCATGCTGTTGACGATTGCCGCAACGCCTGCGTTCGCGTGCAAGGTGCAGTTTGGCATCGGGGCGCGGGCCAAGCGGATCGCGAACATTCAGCAACGGCTGGCGGAGCATCAGAAGATCAACCGTAAGCAGCGGACGCTGTATGCGGATTATCAGCGTGATAGTAAAGCGTATGAAATAGCCATGAAGCGCGGCTGGCCGGTGGGTAGTGAGACGGGCGGGACGGATTGTTTCCCCAATTGTTCGGCGGTGAGTGAGAAAGAGCTTGCGGGCGCGCCGCATGTGCGCGATGGCATCCGCTACCGGGTGTCGGAGGCTGAGGCGGTGAAGGTCGAGGAGACGAAACGCAATTTGATGGAAAAATGGAATCATTGATATGGGTGCTGTAGCGATCAAACATGTGGAACAACCGACCAGCTTCGCTTTCACGGCCGAGAATGAGGCGAAGATTCCGGGCATCATCGGGAAATATCCGGCGGGGCGGCAGCAATCGGCGGTGATGCCGCTGTTGTGGATGGCGCAGAAGCAGAACGAGAACTGGCTGCCGCAGGCTGCCATTGAGCTGGTGGCGAAAATCTGCGGGATGCCGTTGATTCGTGTGCATGAGGTGGCGAGTTTTTACTCGATGTTCAACCTTACGCCGGTGGGTAGGCATTTCATTCAGGCCTGCACGACGACGCCTTGCTGGCTGGCGGGTTCGGACGCAGTGGTGAAGGCGTGCAAGGAGACGCTGGGCATCGAGGTGGGCGAGACGACGAAGGATGGAATGTTTACGCTGCGCGAGGTGGAGTGCCTCGGGGCCTGCGCCAATGCGCCGATGATGCAGGTGGATGGGCATGATGCATCTGAGTTGTTCTATGAAGATTTGACGTATGAATCGACCAAGGAAATCCTGCTGATGCTGAAGCGCGGGGAGCAACCGAAGGTGGGCTCGCAGACGGGGCGGAAGAGTTCCGAACCGCTGGGTGGTTTGACGTCGTTGTCGGAAGTTGTGCCGGCGGAAGCGGTGCCGACGAAAAAAACGACGAAATCATCGAAAAAGGATAGCGAATAGGCATGCGTACCCTGCTTATAGTTCCGATGTTGTTAGTGCCGCTGATTGCGCAGGCGGAGGTGACCGTATCGACCGTGACGGTGCGGTCTGGGTTCTATCGTGCGCCGGATTGCACGCCGACGGCGGAGCCGGAAGTGTATAATGAGTGCGTGTGCCAGGCGAACATCCGGAAGCCGCAAGTATCGGGCCTTGCGCCGGATGTGGTTACGAGCATCAATAGTGCGCTGGCGCAGTTGCCGGAGAAGCTCGCCGAGGAATCCTGCGAGGGAACGCCGACCGGTGCGCCTGTGGGCGGGCTGAAGGTGAACCTTGCGAGTTCGGATTACGAAGTGACGTACCAGACGCCGACGGTGCTTACGGTATTGACCAAATATTCGACCTATGGCACGGGCAGTGAACATGCGCTCGAAGGTACAGAGGGGCAGACATTTGAGCTGGTGCATGGGCAGGTGGTGGACCCGGTGGCGGGGCTGAAACCGGCGCAGCTGAAGAAGATCGATGGGGTGATCAAGCAGGAATTGCTGAAGAAATACCCAACGGAATTGTTCGAGGAGACCAAGGCGCGCACGGAGCCGTTCCTGAATGAAAATGGGTGCGATAGCTGCACGATATTCTATGGCAAAGCGGGGTGGATGGTGCGGTTCCAGGTGTTCTCGATTGCGCCCTATGCGCTGGGTGAGCCTGAGATTGCGCTGCCTGCGGACCTGTTGCCGGCACCGGATAAATTGATTGTGAAAGGTTGACATGCTGACCGATAAAGACAGAATTTTCACCAATCTCTACGGCCTGCAGGATGCGGGGCTGAAGGCTGCGAAAAAGCGCGGGGACTGGAGTACGACCAAAGCCATTCTGGTGCAGGGGCGTGATAAAATTATTGAAGATGTGAAAGCTTCGGGCCTGCGCGGGCGTGGGGGTGCGGGGTTCAGCACGGGCATGAAGTGGAGTTTTATGCCGAAAGTGTCGGATGGTCGCCCGGCTTACCTTGTGGTGAATGCGGATGAGTCCGAGCCTGGGACGTGCAAGGACCGTGAGATCATGCGTAATGACCCGCATAAGCTGGTGGAGGGCTGCCTGATTGGTGGCTTTGCGATTGGGGCGGTGGCGGCGTATATTTATATCCGTGGCGAATTCGGGCATGAATATCATTGCCTTGAGAAGGCCGTTGCGGAGGCGTATGACGCGGGGTTGCTCGGCAAGAATGCGTGCGGGTCGGGGTATGATTTCGATGTGTTCGTGCATCGGGGTGCTGGCGCGTATATCTGCGGGGAAGAGACGGCGCTGATCGAGTCGCTGGAAGGCAAAAAGGGCCAGCCCCGGCTGAAGCCGCCATTCCCGGCGGCAATGGGAGTCTGGGGTTGTCCGACTACCGTGAATAATGTGGAATCGATTGCTGTGGTGCCGGAGATTCTGCGGCGTGGGCCAGCGTGGTTTGCCGGTTTTGGAAGGCCGAACAATGCGGGGACGAAGGTGTTTTCGATCTCCGGCCATGTGAACAAGCCGTGTAATGTGGAAGAATCGATGTCGATTCCAATGCGCGAATTGATCGAGAAGCATGCGGGTGGTGTTAGGGGTGGATGGGATAATTTGCTCGCGGTCATCCCTGGTGGGTCGAGCTGCCCGATGATTCCGAAATCGGTGTGCGACACGGTGCTGATGGATTTCGATGCGCTGAAGGAAGTGCGTTCGGGGCTGGGTACGGCGGCAGTTATTGTGATGGATAAATCGACGGATGTGGTGAAGGCGATTGCGCGCCTAAGCAAATTCTACATGCATGAAAGCTGCGGGCAATGCACGCCGTGCCGCGAGGGCACGGGCTGGATG